>NZ_CP046216.1:2311-373079 GCF_012571135.1 Enterobacteriaceae endosymbiont of Donacia tomentosa | reverse complement strand
AGACGATTGTGGGTTGTAAGGTTAAGTAAATAAGCGTATATGACGGATGCCTTGGCAGTCAGAGACGATGAAGGACGTGCTAATCTGCGAAAAGCGTCGATAAGTTGATTTGAAACGTTATTAGTCGACGATATCCGAATGGGGAAACCTAATATATTTAATAATATATTATCGTTATTTGAATATATAGAATAACGAAGTGAACCAGGAGAACTGAAACATCTAAGTATCCTGAGGAAAAGAAATCAATAGAGATTTCCTTAGTAGTGGCGAGCGAACAGGAAATAGCCCAGAGATATACTTGATTATTATATTAATAGAAATGACTGGAAAGTCATACAATATAAGGTGATAGTCCTGTATATGAAAATATATTAATTAAAATCTCAAAGAGTAAAACGAGACACGTGAAATCTTGTTTGAATATAGGGGGATCATCCTCTAAGGCTAAATACTACTGACTGACCGATAGTGAACTAGTACCGTGAGGGAAAGGTGAAAAGAACCCCGGTTAGGGGAGTGAAATAGAACCTGAAATCATATACGTACAAGCAGTAGGAGCATTGTTTTAATAATGTGACTGCGTACCTTTTGTATAATGGGTCAGCGAGTTATATTTTGTAGCAAGGTTAACTGTATAAGGAAGCCGTAGGGAAACCGAGTCTTAAAAGGGCGTTAAGTTGCAAGATATAGACCCGAAACCCGGTGATCTAACCATGAGCAGGTTGAAGGTTTGGTAATTCTTACTGGAGGACCGAACCGACTAATGTTGAAAAATTAGCGGATGACTTGTGGTTAGGGGTGAAAGGCCAATCAAACCGGGAGATAGCTGGTTCTCCCCGAAAGCTATTTAGGTAGCGCCTCGTGTAATTCATTTTCGGGGGTAGAGCTCTGTTTCGGTTAGGGAGTCTTCCAGACTTACCAATCCGATGCAAACTTCAAATACCGAATAATGTTATCACGGGAGACACACAGCGGGTGCTAACGTCCGTTGTGGAGAGGGAAACAACCCAGATCGCTAGCTAAGGTCCCTAAGTTATAATTAAGTGGGAAACGATGTGGGAAGGCATAAACAGCCAGGATGTTGGCTTAGAAGCAGCCATCATTTAAAGAAAGCGTAATAGCTCACTGGTCTAGTCGTCCTGCGCGGAAGATGTAACGGGGCTAAATTATACACCGAAGCTGCGACAATAAAGTTTTTATTTATTGGGTAGGGGAGCGTTCTGTAAGTTGCTGAAGATAAATTGTAAAATTTATTGGAGATATCAGAAGTGCGAATGCTGACATGAGTAACGATAAAATAGGTGAAAAACCTATTCGCCGAAAAACTAAGGGTTCCTATCCAACGATAATCGAGGTAGGGTAAGTCGATACCTAAGATGAGGCTGAAAAGCGTAATCGATGGACAACAGGTTAATATTCCTGTACTTAGTATTATTGTGATGGGGTGACGAAGAAGGTTAAATTATCCAGGTGATGGTTGTCTTGGTTTAAGCGTTTAGGTGAATTACCTAGGAAAATCCGGGTAGTTAATATAAACACTGAGGCGTTATGACGAAGTACTTCATTGTACTTAAGTAATTGATACCATGCTTACAAGAAAAGCCTCTAAGCTTAAATAATATTAAATCGTACTCTAAACCAACACAGGTGGTTAAGTAGAGAATACTAAGGCGTTTGAGAGAACTCGGGTGAAGGAACTAGGCAAAATGGTGCCGTAACTTCGGGAGAAGGCACACTGATATTAGGTGAAGAAATTTACTTTTTAAGCTGAAATCAGTCTAAGATAATAGCTGACTGCAACTGTTTATTAAAAACACAGCACTGTGCAAACACGAAAGTGGACGTATACGGTGTGACGCCTGCCCGGTGCCGGAAGGTTAATTGATGGAGTTATCGTTTACGAAAAGCTCTTGATCGAAGCCCCGGTAAACGGCGGCCGTAACTATAACGGTCCTAAGGTAGCGAAATTCCTTGTCGGGTAAGTTCCGACCTGCACGAATGGCGTAATGATGGTCAGACTGTCTCCACCCGAGACTCAGTGAAATTGAAATTGCTGTGAAGATGCAGTATACCCGCGGCAAGACGGAAAGACCCCGTGAACCTTTACTATAGCTTGATATTGAATAATGAATATTAATGTGTAGGATAGGTGGGAGATAATGAAGTATTAACGCTAGTTAGTATGGAATCGTCCTTGAAATACCACCCTTTAATATTTATTATTCTAACCTAAACCCGTTATCCGGGTTAGAGACAATGTCTGGTAGGTAGTTTGACTGGGGCGGTCTCCTCCTAAAGAGTAACGGAGGAGCACTAAGGTCAGCTAATCACGGTCGGAAATCGTGAGATTAGTGCAAAGGCATAAGCTGGCTTAACTGTGAGAACGACAATTCAAACAGATGCGAAAGCAGGTCTTAGTGATCCGGTGGTTCCATATGACAGGGCCATCGCTCAACGGATAAAAGGTACTCCGGGGATAACAGGCTAATACCGCCCAAGAGTTCATATCGACGGCGGTGTTTGGCACCTCGATGTCGGCTCATCACATCCTGGGGCTGAAGTAGGTCCCAAGGGTATGGCTGTTCGCCATTTAAAGTGGTACGCGAGCTGGGTTTAGAACGTCGTGAGACAGTTCGGTCCCTATCTGTCGTGGGCGTTGGAAGATTGAAAGGGTTTGCTCCTAGTACGAGAGGACCGGAGTGAACGTATCTCTGGTGTTCGGGTTGTCATGCCAATGGCATTGCCCGGTAGCTAAATACGGAAAAGATAAGCGCTGAAAGCATATAAGTGCGAAACTTGCCTTAAGATAAGTCTTCCCTGGATATTTATTTATTTATGAATATCCCTGAAGGGACGTTAAAGACTATGACGTTGATAGGCTGGATGTGTAAGCATAGTGATATGTTGAGCTAACCAGTACTAATAAACACCCGTGAGGCTTAACCTTACAACACCAGAATCGTTTGATYAACTATTAACTTAACTTATTTAAATTAAATTTATCCTGGTATATATAACGCAATGGTACCACCTGATTCCATTCCGAACTCAGAAGTGAAACGTTGTAGTGCCAATGGTAGTGTGAGGTTTCCTCATGTAAGAGTAGGTAAATACCAGGATCAGTTATAGTATTATTATTATCAGAAAAAACTTTATAAATTTATTATAAATATTTTTAGTTAAATTTAAATAATATGCCGGCTTAGCTCAGATGGTAGAGCAACTGACTTGTAATCAGTAGGTCACCAGTTCGACTCCGGTAGCCGGCATAGTAATTGTTGGTTTTATAAAAATTTGGTTTTTGATATTACTTTTTATGGTGGGATACCCAAGTGGTTAACGGGAGCAGACTGTAAATCTGTCGTCATAGACTTCGAAGGTTCGAATCCTTCTCCCACCAAAGTTATTATGCAGACATCGTATAATGGTATTACCTCAGCCTTCCAAGCTGAAGATGCGGGTTCGATTCCCGCTGCCTGCTCCATTAGATTTGTATGTTTTATATTATTATTTTTTTGCTGATATAGCTTAGGTGGTTTAGAGCACATTCTTGGTAAGAATGAGGTCCCCAGTTCAATTCTGGGTATCAGCATTGTTTTTTTGATTATTTTCTTTTTTTTAGTTAAATAATATCTAAATAAAGACAAATAGCATGGATGATATCAGGTTGATTTAAAGTGTAAAAGTGAAAATCACATACACCCTCACTTTTCAGTTTTTGAATCATATTTAAAGTAATAATTATTCCTAATAATTTAGGTATATTTGTATTTTGTGGTGGTATTTTTCTAAATATATTCCCTATATGGGGGGGAATTGTTATGTTTGTCATGTTTATAAATTTTTTCAATTGTTTTAAATTAATTATTGGTAAAATACCAGGTATAATATTAATGTTTATTCCTTTTAAAATACAAAGATCCCTAAACCTTAAATATGTTTCTATATTAAAAAAAAACTGAGTAATGGCTTTTGTTGCTCCTGCATCAATTTTTCGTTTTAAATTATTAAGATCTTCTGTAATATTTTTTGATTCTGGATGCATTTCAGGATATGCAGCAACTGAAATATTAAAATTGGCTATTTTTTTTAAAAAATAAACTAAATCAGAAGCATATATCATATTATTATTGTTTTGTAAATTTTTTGCATTAAAATTTTTATCACCCCTTAAAGCTATTATATGTCTAATTCCAATATCCCAATATTTTTTTGCAATATTATATAACTGATCATTATTCATATTTATACATGTTAAATGAGGAACTAATTCTATATTAGTAATTTTTTTAATTTTTTTGATGATATTAAAAGTATTATTATTGTAAGAAAAATTTGTATTTTTATATGTTACTGAAATAAATTTAGGTTTAAATTTAATTAGTGTATTAATAAATTCCCAAAATATAAAAGAATTATTTTTATTTTCATTAGGAGGAAAAATTTCAAAAGAAATATTAATTTTACTTGACAATTGATTATTGTTATATTTACTTATATATTTTTGTTTGTTTATATCAAAATAATTCATTTTATGATTCTACAATTTAATTATTTAATTTTATTTTAAATAAAAGAAAAAAATGCATATAATATTATATTATTATATTTTATAAAAAAAACAAAATTATCTTTTCTGTGTAATAAAAAAAAGGATGGTACTAATGATTTTTAACCCTTTAAAAGATTCAACTTTAGAATGGTTTTTATCTTATTGTCATATTAAAAAATATTGTTCTAAAACAATTTTAATTAAACAAGGTGATGTTACAAAATATTTGTATTATATTTTAAAAGGGAGTGTTGTGATTTCAATTAAAAACAAAAAAGATGATAAGGAAATTATATTAAATTATTTAAATGCTGGTGATTTTTTTGGTGAGTTAGCTATTTTTAATAATTCTTATAAAGAAATTACATTAGTTAAACTAAAAACGGATTGTGAATTAGCAGAAATATCTTATAAAAATTTTTATAATTTAATTAAAATTAATTATGATATAGTAATGAAAATTTCTTCACAAATTGTTAATAGATTACAAATTTTATCAAAAAAAATTAGTAGCTTGGCTTTTTTAGATGTTACTCACAGAATTTCTAAAACATTACTAAATTTAGCTAAGTCCCCAGAAGCTATTACCCATCCAGATGGAATGCAAATTAAAATTACTAGACAGGAAATAGGTAAAATAGTTGGTTGTTCTAGAGAAACAGTAGGTCGTACACTTAAAATTCTTAAAAATCGTAATTTAATTTATG
This sequence comes from Enterobacteriaceae endosymbiont of Donacia tomentosa, assembly GCF_012571135.1. Classification (NCBI taxonomy): domain Bacteria; kingdom Pseudomonadati; phylum Pseudomonadota; class Gammaproteobacteria; order Enterobacterales; family Enterobacteriaceae; species Enterobacteriaceae endosymbiont of Donacia tomentosa. The sequence continues at coordinate 367,817 of NZ_CP046216.1, read as the reverse complement.
CTCACGGAAAAACAATTGTAGTTTTTGGTACTCGATAAATATTTTTTTTTAAAAATAAAACATTTTATAATCTATATTTTATATAATCCAATAGCATTAAAGACTTTATCTATACTAACATTAGCATATTTTTTTGCTATTTCTGCTCCAGAAAAAATAATATTATTTAAATATTTTTCATTTTTTCTATAAAAATAATATTTTTCTCTTATTTCTTTTAAAAAAGAACAAAGTTCCTTTATCAGATATTTTTTTAAATCATTATATGTTTCATTTTTTAATTCTACTTCTAATTTTTTTATAGAAATCCCAGTAATATTTGATAATATATTAAGTAAATTAGAAATACCTGGTTTGCGATATAAATCGTATTTAATAATAGAAGGATTATCAGAATCAGTAATAGCATTGTTAATTTTTTTTTTTACTAAAATATCATCGTCAAATAAACTAATAAAATTATTAGTATTAATATCAGATTTAGACATCTTTTTTTTAGGATTTAATAAGGATTTAATACAAAATCCATTTTTATTAATAATTGTTTCTGGAATTTTAAATATGTTTCCATAAATTGAATTGAATCGACGAGCAATATTTCTAGTTAATTCAATATGTTGAATTTGGTCTTTACCAACTGGTATTTTATTTGTTTGATATAATAAGACATCAGCAGCCATTAATACAGGATAATTAAATAAACCAATATTTACATTTTTGTTAGAATATTGTTTTTCTTTAAATTGAGTCATTCTTTTTAATTCACCAAAATTAGTAAAACAATTTAAAACCCAGTTTAATTGTGCATGTTGAGGTACATGTGATTGTATAAAAATAATACTTTCTTCAGGTTTAATACCGCAAGCTAAACAAATAGATAAAGTGTCTAATATATTTTTATTTAAAATATATTTTTCTGGACATATCGTAATAGCATGAAGATCTGCTATACAATAAATACAAAAATATTTTTTTTGTAATATCTTCCACTGACTAATAGCTCCAATATAATTTCCTATTGTTATACAACCTGTGGGTTGTATTCCACTAAATACTATCTTTTTTTCTGTCATATCATATATACTTTACATTTTAAAATTTATTAATTTAAATTAAATTTTATTTTTTTATTTTATCTAATTCTATTCTAATATTTCTTATTGTTTCTTTATAAGAAAATTGACTTTTAAATATAGCTGACCCTATTACAAAAATATTCGCTCCAAATGTAGCTATCTTTTTTATGTTTTCAAGATTTATTCCTCCATCTACTTCTAATAAAATTTTTCGTTTTCTTTTATTAATAATTTTTTTAACCTTACTAATTTTCTTAAAAATATAAGGTAAAAAAGTTTGTCCTTCGAACCCAGGATTTACAGACATAACTAATATTAAATCTAATTCATCAATTAAATAATCTAAATAATATAATGGTGTTGATGGGTTAAAAGCTAATCCTACTTTACAACCATGTTCTTTAATTAAAGAAATACTACGATCAATATGTTTCGTACTTTCAGGATGAAAACTAATGATATTTGCTCCTGCTATTGCAAAATTCATAATTAAATCGTCTACAGGTTGACTCATTAAATGAACATCAATTAAAGCTTTAATACCATATTCACGTAAAGATTTTAAAACTAAAGGACCAATAGTTAAATTAGGAACATAATGATTATCCATTACATCAAAATGTATTATATCTGCTCCTGATTTAATAACATCATTGATTTCTTTACCTAAATAAGCAAAATTAGCAGATAAAATAGATGCTGAAATTAAAAATTTTTCCATTCTACAAATAATTCGGTTATTATAATCATTTTTTAATACATTAAATTTTGAGATTTATTAATAGCTTTAGCAATAATTTTTTCAGAAATATTATCACATATAATTGCTTTCCCTATTTTGATTGGTAAGATAATACGTATTTTATTTTTGTATATTTTTTTATCTCTGTACATATGTTTTAAATATTCAGTTACATACATATTTTTTGGTCCTTTAATCGGTAAATTACATTTTTTAAATAAATTAATTATTCTTTCTATATCTATATTGTTTAAAAAATTAAGTTCTTGTGAAGTAAAAGATGCAATAACGATCCCGGCCGAGATAGCTTCTCCATGTAACCAAACCCCATACCCTAACTCAGATTCTATTGCATGACCATATGTATGACCTAAATTTAATAATGCTCTTTTATTTTTTTCATATTCATCTTCATTAATTATTTTAGATTTTATTTTACAACATTTACTAATGCAGTAAAATATAGCTTTTTTATTTAAATTAAATAATTTATTAATATTTTTTTCTAGCCAACAAAAAAATTTATTATCGAAAATAATACTATATTTTATAACTTCAGCCATCCCAGCAGCAAACTCTCTTTTAGATAAAGTATATAAACAATCTAAATTAATAATCACAGAATTAGGTTGATAAAAACTTCCTATCATATTTTTACCTAAAACATGATTAACAGCTGTTTTGCCACCAATAGAAGAATCTACTTGAGCAAGTAAAGTAGTAGGTATTTGTATAAAATTTATCCCTCGTTGATAACTTGATGCTGCAAATCCAGTTATATCACCAATAACTCCCCCTCCTAATGCAATTAGAGTACTATCTCTATTATGTAATTTTTCTAATAATGATGTAAAAATCATATTCATAGTCAGTAATGTTTTATATTTTTCACCATCAGGAAGAACAACATAATCTATTTTTATACCAATGTTATTAAGTTGATTAAAAATTTTTTTAAAATATAAAGAGAAAATAATTTTATTAGTCACAATCATAACACGATCACCATTATTTAATGTAGTAAATGGCAAAGGACTATCAAATAAATTATAATCAATAATAATTGGATAATTATGTTTTTTTGTTGCAACTAAAATAGTTTTAATCATATATTAATCCTTTTTTTATCACAAAAAATTAAATTAACTATTAATTTTTTTCTAATAGGTTAATAAGTTGATTAGCAACTATTTTAGCACTTTGTTTATCTGTTTTAATTATAATATCGGCTATTTCATTATATAAATGATTTCTTTTTTTTGCTAAATTTTCTAATACCTGTTGAGCTAATTCATTTTTATTATTTAAAAGAGGTCTTTTTTTATCTCTTTGAGTACGCATTAATTGTTTTTCTATTGTGGTTTTTAAATAAACTACTATACCTCGTGAAGATAAATATTTTCTTGTTTCTTCTGATTGAATCGAGCCACCTCCTGTTGCTAATATAATTCCTTGTTTTTTAGTAATTTCATTAATAATTTTTTTTTCACGTTTTCTAAAACCTTTTTCACCTTCAACATCAAATACCCAATTAATATCAGCTCCAGTACGACGTTCAATTTCTAGATCTGAATCAAAAAATTCCATATTTAATAAATTAGCTAAATGTCGTCCTATTGTACTTTTTCCGGCTCCCATAGGGCCTATTAAAAATATATTTCTTTTTTCTGCCATCGTTTTAATATTACTAATTTAAATTATTGTTAATAAAATTCTTATTTCTTTATTTTTAGGAGAAATAAGATATATCTTGTATATAAAATTTTTAAAAATTAACTTAAAAATAAAAATAAGATATTTTAAATTAAATCATAAAATTAAATTTTTAAATAGTAAATAATTTATTAAGTATCAATTTACTTAAAAATAAAATTATTTTCTATAATAAAAAATATAATTTAAAATTATAAAGAAATAGATAAGATAATACTAAGATTATTATCTCATCCATTATTATATCTTATATTTTAGATAAAAATGTATTAATACGATTAATAAATTTATTTGGATCTTCTAAAGTACCTTTTTCTGCTAAAATAGCTTCGTCTAATAATAAATAAATAAATTCAGAAAAATACTTTTCATTTTGGATTTTTAAAGCTTTTTTTATTAAAACATGATTAGGATTTAATTCAAAATTATATTTTATTTCTGGAGTTTCTTGACCTGCAGCTGCAAATAATTTAGCCATTTGAGTACTCATTTCATTTATATCTGTAGTAACAATAGCTGGTGTTTTTACTAAACGAGTTGTTAGACTTACTTTTTTAATTTTATCCCCTAATAAATTCTTTATTTTACTTAATAAGGGATCAAAATTTTTTTTAATTTGATCAAAATCTGCATTATTGTCTTTTTTTATTAATTCGTTAAGTGTATCATCTTGTTTACTAATTGATTGAAATGATTTTCCTTGAAATTCAGTAATATAACTCATCATCCATTCATCAATATGATCAGTTAATAATAATACCTCAATATTTTTCTCAGAAAAAAACTCTAAATGTGGACTACTTTTTGCTGCTAAATAGTTATCGGATGTTAAAAAATATATTTTTTTTTGTTCGTTAGGCATTCTATTTATATATTCTTCTAAAGAAACAGTTTGTTTAGAATTATTATTATATGTTGATGCAAAGCGTAATAGTTTAATTATCGTATCTTTATTTTTAATATCTTCAGCAGGTCCTTCTTTTAGAATTAAACCAAATTTTTTCCAAAAATTATTATATATTTTTTCTGTTTTAGAAATATTCATTAACATGTTAAGAATTTTTTTGGTTAATGTAATTTTCATGTTATGAATAATATTATTTTTTTGTAAAATTTCTCTAGAAATATTTAGCGGTAAATCATTAGAATCAATTAATCCTCTTACAAATCTTAAATATTTAGGTAGTAATTGTTCTGCATCTTCCATTACAAAAACTCTTTGTACATATAACTTTATTCCATTTTTATGATCACGATTTCTAATATCCCAGGGAACATTCGAAGGAATATATAATAGACTAATATATTCTTGTTTACCTTCAACATGACTATGATTCCATGTAATTGGGTCTGTATTATCATATGTTAGTTGCTTATAAAATTCTTTATATTCAATTTCACTAATATCTGATTTATTACGTAACCAAATAGCTTGTGCTTTATTTATTTGTTCCCATTTATATTTTTTTTCTTTTTCATCGTATGTTTTTATTTCAATTGGTAAAGAAATATGATCTGAATATTTACTTACTATTCCCTTTATACGCCATATATCAAGAAATTCTTCATGTTTAGGACGAATATATAAAGTAATTTCAGTACCTCGTAATTCTTTATTTATATTAATAATTGTATAATTTCCTTCTCCTGTTGATTCCCACAAAATTCCTTTATTGAAAGGCATGCCAGCAGCTCTAGTTTTTATAGAAACTTTATTAGAAACAATAAAAGCAGAATAAAATCCAACTCCAAATTTTCCTATAAATTTTTTTGCTTCTTGTTCTTTATTATTAATATCCTTTAATGATTCTATAAATTTTTTGGTTCCAGATTTTGCAATTGTACCTAAATTTTCAATAATTTCTTCCCGAGTCATACCGATACCATTATCGGTAATGATAATTTTTTTTTCTTTTTTATTTATGGTAATTTGTACTTTTAATAAAGAATTATTTTCATATAAATCAGGATTAGATAAAGCTTTAAATCTTAATCTATCGGCAGCATCAGAGGCATTAGATATTAGTTCTCTTAAAAAAATTTCTTTATTAGAATAAAGAGAATGAATCATTAAATGTAATAATTGTTTAACTTCAGATTGAAAATTTAAAGTTTCTTTTTTTTGCATAATTGTTTTCTCTTATAAATAAAATATAAAAAATTTTTTTGATATATAAAATATTAATAATACAATTATCTTTTATTTAATTTCTATGTAAAATATTTATTAATTAAAATATATTATTACTTCTAATATGATTATTTCAAAACCTGTTTTACTATTTGGTGCTAAATATAAATTTTTTCTGCCTATATTAAATACTTTATATAAAAAATTTATCTCTTTAATTGTAAATTTATTCAAAATTTTTTTATAAAATTTTTCATCATTATTCGAGTTAAAATATTGTAAAGAATATTTTGTATTTATATCCTTTAATATTTTTACTTTTAATATGTTATGTAATAACATTAGTATATCTGAGATAATATTATCCCAATTAACATTAAAAGAAGCAATTTTATTAATTAATTCAAAAATCAAATTATTATCTTTCATTTTAAAGCTATATATTAGTAACAATAAATATTTTTTTTCAACTAATCCTAACATCAAATAAACATTTTTAATTGTTAAAGAACCCATAGATATTAATTGATCTGTTAAACTTAACGCGTCTCTCATGCTACCGTTAGCAGCATTAGATAAAATATCTAATATTGATACATCGTATTTAAATTTTTCTTTATTTAAAATTTTTTGTAATTGTTTATAAATTATTTTTTTACTAATTAATTTTAAATGAAATTGTAAACATCTAGATATAATAGTAATGGGTATTTTTTCTAGTTCAGTTGTAGCAAATATAAATTTTACATGAGTAGGAGGTTCTTCTAAAATTTTTAATAAAGCATTAAAACTATGTTTTGATAACATATGAAATTCATCAAAAATATATATTTTATATCTACCTTTTACTGGTGTATAATTAATAATTTCAATTATATCTCTTATCTCTTCAACTTTAGTTTTAGAAGCCGAATCTAGTTCAATTACATCCAAAAAAGTATTTTGTTTTATAGAAATACAATTATCGCATATATTACAAGGATTTGGTGTTATCCCCTTTATACAACTTAGCCCCATAGCAAATATTCTTGCTATTGTAGTTTTTCCAACTCCCCTAGAACCAGATAATATCCAAGCTGGGTGAATATTTTTTTTAGATAAACTATTTTGCATTGCTTGCACTATGGGATCTTGCCCAATAATATCATCAAATGATTGAGGACGCCATTTTCTAGCTAATACTTGATAAGTCATTTTTATTATGAAAAATTTATATACATTATGATAATTGAAGATATAATAAAAACGCAATTATTTTTTTCACATATTATATTTGTTACAGCTGCTTCTTTCCAGACCTGACTGAGTTCACAAAATAATATTGATTAAATAATTGCGTTTAATATAATTGAACATTATTGTAATTAAATATCATTAATTAGTCAATAAAATATATTTATAGAGTATAGTAAAATTTTAAATATTAATTATACTAACTATTTTTTCAATAAAAATTTTCTCATGGAAATGAAAAGAAACACTATAATCTCCTATTTGTTTTAATGATCCTTTTGGTAATTTTATTTCTTTTTTAAGAATGTCAAATCCCATTTCTTTTAATTTATTTACTATATCTTTTCTTCCTATTGAACCAAATAACCTACCTGTTTTACCAGCTTTAGATTTTATTATTATTTTATTTATATTATTAAATTTTTTTAATCTTAATTCAGCATTTTTAAAAACATTTAATGATTGTATTTTTAATTGTAAAAGTTGTTTTTTTAATAAATTAATATTATTTTTTGTTGCAGAAATACATTTTCCTTTTGGAATTAAAAAATTACGTGCATATCCAGATTTTACATTTATTATTTGTGATTTTTTTCCTAAATTAGGAATATTCTCCAATAAAATTATTTGCATGATTTTATGACCTAAATTATCTAAACATTAGAAAAATTATTTATGATGATCAGTATAAGATATTAAAGATAAATACCTAGCTAATTTAATTGCTTTAGTTAATTGACGCTGATATTTTGCTTTAGTACCCGTAATCCTACTAGGAACAATTTTCCCGCTTTCAGTAATAAAGTTTTTTAAAATATGGATGTCCTTATAATCAATTTCTTTGATTCCTTCGGATGTGAAACGACAAAATTTACGACGACGAAAATAACGTATCATTTATACAACTCCAAATAGTATAAAAAATAATCAAATACTTAAAAATCTGCATATAAGATAAAATTTTGTTTGTTATTAATTTATTTTAATTTATATTGTTTTTACAATATCATTACGTCGTTCTTGACGTTCATCTTTAGATTTCAAAATATATGATACATCTTTTCTTTCTGTTTTTGTTTTAATTATAAGATATCTTATAATTTTTTCATTATTTTTTATATTCTTTTCAAGATTTTTGATTAAATTATGGTTTAAAATAATATTAATTAATATATAATGTGCTTTATGTAACTTTAGTATGGGATAAGACAGTTGTCTTTTACCCCAATCTTCTAATCTTGTGATTGATCCTTTATTATTTTGTATAAAATTTTTATAATATTTTAAAATATCATTTATTTGATTACTTTGGTCTGGATTGATCATTAAAACTATTTCATAATATCTCATACCAATAATTTTCCTTATGGAAAGAAGTTTTTAAAAATATTAAAAACAAGGAATTAAATTAATTTTAATAAAATTATCTTTTATTTTAAAACATTAATAATAACATAAGAAAGTTTCTTTTATAAAGAAATTTAACAAATTATATTTATAGAGATAATAATACATGATTAAACATAAAAATATTATATGGCAAGATTTATTAAAAAAAGAAAAAAAAAAAAGATACTTCATATCATTAATAAAAAAAATTAATACAGACATTAGTAATGATAAAATTATTTATCCTAAAAAAAAATATATTTTTAATATTTTTAAAAAAATAAAATTTGAAAAAATAAAAGTAGTTATCCTTGGACAAGACCCATATTATGGTATAAATCAGGCAAATGGACTAGCTTTTTCAGTTATGCCAGGTATAATTATACCACCTACACTAAAAAACATTTATAAAGCTTTAAAATTCGATATAGTAAATTTTAATATTCCAAATCATGGTTATTTAATTGACTGGGTCACTCAAGGAGTAATGTTATTAAACAGTATTTTAACTGTTGTAAAAGGACACCCTTATTCACATTCTAATATAGGTTGGGAAATATTTACAAATAATATTATTAAAATGATAAGTGATTACCATAAAAATATAGTTTTTTTATTATGGGGTTCTTATGCACAAAAAAAATCTTTATTAATAGAAAAAGAAAAACATTTAATTTTAACTACTTCTCATCCTTCACCCTTATCTTGTTACAAGGGATTTTATTTTTGTAAACATTTTTCTAAAACAAATAAATATCTCATTGATAATAAAAAAAATCCTATTAATTGGAATATAAAAAATATTTAGTAAATATATCAAAAAGTATTTTAATAAAAAAAATTATAAAAAATATTTTTTTAAAAAAATATTAAAACTTAATTTTATTAAATAAATTAACATTTTTTATATTATAATTTTTCTTTATTAAGAAAGATATTTTTTATAAAAAATAATATTATTGTGTTTAATAACAATTTGAATTGTTAAATAATATTTAAATAAAAAACCATTCTTATGGTAAGTACAATATAAATAACAATATTTATTTGTGAGGATTACAATGAAAACTGTCGGTTTTATTGGTTGGAGAGGCATGGTAGGGTCTGTATTAATTAATAGAATGATAAAAAAAAAAGATTTTGACGGTATTAATGCAATTTTTTTTACAACATCACAACATGGAGGCACTATCCCTTTAAATATTAAAAATAAATGTAGAATATTACAAGATGCCTATAATATTGAAATTCTATCTTCATTAGATATAATTATAACATGTCAAGGTAGTGAATATACAAATAAAATTTATTTTCAGTTACGTAAAAAAGGATGGAATGGTTATTGGATAGATGCAGCTTCTAATTTAAGAACGTTAATAGATTCAGTTATTGTTTTAGATCCAATAAATTTAAATCTTATTAAAAAGAAAATAAATATGGGGATTAAAACTTTTGTAGGAGGTAATTGTACTGTTAGTTTAATGTTAATGTCTCTAGGAGGATTATTTAAGTATAATTTAGTTGATTGGATATCAGTATCTACATATCAAGCTGCATCAGGGGCTGGATCTAAATTTATGAAAGAATTAATTATACAAATGGGATATATATACAATCATATATCTCATCTAATTAATGATGCGTCTGTTTCTATTATAGATATTGAAAGAAAAATTTCAACATTAATGAATAATACAAACTTTCCTAAAAAAAATTTTTTAGCGCCTTTAGTTAATAATTTAATTCCCTGGATTGATAAAAAAATAAACAATGGACAAACAAAAGAAGAATGGAAAGGAACATTCGAAACTAATAAAATCTTAAATACAAATACAATTATACCAATTGATGGTATATGTGTAAGAGTAGCTACTTTACGCTCTCATAGTCAATCATTTACTATAAAGTTAAAAAAAGATTTATCTACAGATAATATTACAGAAATATTAAATTCTCATAATAAATGGGTTAAAATTATACCTAATAACTATAGTGATACTATTAATTTACTTACTCCTTCATCTGTTAGTGGAACATTAAGTTTATCTGTAGGTAGAATAAAAAAATTAAATATAGATAAAAATTGTTTTTCAATATTTGCTGTTGGTGATCAACTACTTTGGGGAGCTTCTGAACCTTTAAGAAGAATGTTAAAATTATTAATTTAAGTTGTTTAAATAATTTTTTCAGAAAAATAATATATTTTAACTTGTTTTTTTTTTGTATTAAAAGTAATATTTTATATAAAATAAGATGGTTGATTATCTTGTTTTATATTTAAAATTATAAAATTTATTATAATTTTAAGAAAACTAATCTTATCAGATATTTATGGAGAACCAATGAGATTTTTTAATAGAAAAAAAACATCAATACTAATGATATTACTTTTAAGTATTGGTCTAGGTGCTTCTAGTGCCATTAATGCTGCTGTACCTCTATATAGAGGTAAAAATGTAAAATTATGGAAACAGAAAAATAAAAGCATTAAAACAAAAATTATTAAAAAGAAAAATCCAAGATTAAAAAGCCAAAAAAAACAATTGTTTAAAACTGCACAACAAAGAATGTCTTATGCTTTAGGTGTGTCTGTAGGAAAGTATTTAGAGGATTCACTTGAGTTACAAAATAAATTTAAAATTAAGTTACAAAAAAATCTTCTTATTCAGGGTATTCAAGATTATTTAAATAAAAGAATTAAAATGTCTAATCAGGAAATAGCAACATCACTTAGTTTATATGAATCAGGCATGAAAAAATTTTCAGAAAAAGAAATAAAGAATAAAGTAAATAAAAGTAGTGTACAAGCTCAAAATTATATTAAAACATTTTTAAAAGAAAAAAATGTAAAGAGAAGTTCGACTGGATTATTATATCAAATAAAAAAAATGGGATCTGGAAAAAGAATTATCAAAAGTGATGTAATCGTTGTTGTTAATTATAAAGGTACATTAATAGATGGTACTGAATTTGATAATTCATATTTCAGAAAAGAGCCATTATTTGTAAATTTACAAAGAGTAATTCTTGGTTGGCAAGAAGGATTAAGATACATAAGAACTGGTGGTAAAATTAAATTAGTTGTGCCTCCTAAATTAGCTTATGGTCAAGAAATGATGCCTGGTATTCCAAATAATTCTACTTTAATATTTGATATTGAACTTTTAGACATAAAAAAACCATTGTCTAAGTAATAGAAAAATAAATCTGGTATATATTCCAAATGTTGGAAGGTAAATTTTTTTAAATATAAAATTAAGTATAAAATTATAATAAATAATTTTTTTGGTTATATGAAATAGTATGTTTTTTGTATTGTTAGTTACAGGAGCTCCATATAGCACACAAAATGCTTATTCAGCATATCTTTTTGCTAATGCAGTTATACAAAAAAAACATATTGTAAAAAGCATATTTTTCTATCGTGATGGAGTATATAATGCAAATAAAAATATTAAATTTGACAAAGATGAATTTAATTTAATTGATTCATGGAATAAATTAAGTATTAAGTATAGTATAGATTTATTTTTTTGTATTACATCTGCTATAAAAAGAGGTATAATCGAAAATAGTGATATAAATAATTTCTTAAATTATGGAAAAAATTGTGATATAATTAGTAACCAATTTAAAATCACTAGTTTAAGTACATTAACAAAATCTCTATTAACTTGTGATCGCTTAGTTCAATTTTAATGAATAAAATAGCATTTATGTTTTCAAGATCTCCTTACGGTAGTAGTATCGGAACTGAAGGGCTGGATACAGTGATTTCTATATCCTCATTTACTGAGGATATAGCTTTATTTTTTATGGGAGAGGGAATTTTACAAATAAAAAAACAACAACAACCAGAAAAAATTTTATTAAAAAACTATAGTATAAGTTTTAAAATTTTGAATTTATGTAACATCAGGAATTTTTTTGTTTGTTCTAAATCATTAGATATTTTAGGAATAAAAAACTATCAAAAAGATGATTGGGTTATACCTGTGAAAATTATGAATTATGATTCATGGAAAAATAAACTTAATTATTACAATATAATTTTAAATTTTTAGTCAATAAATGTATTTATGTTATATACCTTATTTAATTCACCATTATCTTGTAATTTTTCTTTGTTATTAAATTTTTTAAAAAAAAATGATGATTTACTTTTAATCCAAGATGGAATATTAGCTGGATTAAAAAATAGTATATCAATAAAAAAAATTATTAGAATTAGAAAAAAAATGAAATTTGGAATTTTTGGCATGAATAATGATATATTAGCTAGAGGCTTAGAAAATGATATTTCTAGTGAAATAATACGCATTGATTATAAAAATTTTGTTGATTTGATTATTAAAAATAAAAAACAAATAATATGGTAAAAATTTTTTATCATAAAAATAAATAATTATGTAGTAATAGTAAATATGCTAACTTTAGGAAAAATAATGTCCACAATTAATCAATTAGTTAGAAAACCAAGAATTCGTAAAATAGCTAAAACAAATGTCCCAGCACTAAATTCTTGTCCTCAAAAACGTGGAGTATGTATAAAAGTATATACGACAACTCCTAAGAAACCAAATTCTGCTTTACGTAAGGTATGTAGAGTTAGATTAACTAATGGATTTGAGGTAACTTCTTACATTTCTGGTGAAGGACATAATTTACAAGAACATTCTGTTATTTTAATAAGAGGTGGTAGAGTTAAAGATTTGCCAGGAGTAAGATATCATACAATTAGAGGAGCTCTAGATTGTACCGGTGTTAAAAATCGTAAAAAAGGAAGATCAAAATATGGGGTAAAAAAACCTAAATAACATTAGTATTATTTTACATAATTTTATAAATATTTTAGAAAAATGGAGTATCTTATGTCTCGTCGACGTATAATTAGTCAACGAAAAATATTACCAGATTCTCAATGTGAATCAGATTTATTAGCTAAATTTATTAATATAGTTATGGTGGATGGTAAGAAATCTATCGCGGAATCTATTGTTTATTCTGCATTAAATTTAATTGCAAAAGGATCTGGAAAAAATATAATAGAAGTTTTTTTAACTGCATTAGAAAATGTAAAACCAATTGTGGAAGTTAAATCGAGAAGAGTAGGAGGGTCAACATATCAAGTACCAATAGAAGTAAGACCTATACGAAGAAATACTTTAGCCATGCGTTGGTTAGTAAATGCAGCAAGAAAACGACAAGAAAAATCTATGATATTAAAATTAGCTAATGAAATATCTGATGCTATAGAAAATAAAGGAAATGCTGTTAAAAAAAGAGAAGAAATACATCGTATGGCAGAAGCTAATAAAGCATTTGCACATTATCGTTGGTAATAAATATTTAATTGTAAATAAAATCTAATTTATCTTAATTATTGTTAAAAATGAACCATTTAATCTATAAAATATGCTTGTAACCAATCAATATTACTTAATATTAGTTATTTTATTAAAAAAAATCATGTGCAACATATATAATTTTAGAATATTTATGTAATAAAATAGAGGAATAATATGAGTCGTACAACTCCTATAACACGTTATCGTAATATTGGTATTAGTGCACATATTGATGCTGGAAAAACTACTACAACCGAAAGAATTTTATTTTATACAGGGGTAAATCATAAAATAGGTGAAGTACATGATGGTGCTGCCACAATGGATTGGATGGAGCAAGAACAAGAAAGAGGGATTACTATTACATCAGCTGCAACTACAGCATTTTGGTCTGGAATGTTTAATCAATATAAATCGCATAGAATTAATATTATTGATACTCCAGGACACGTAGATTTTACTATTGAAGTTGAACGCTCTATGAGAGTTTTAGATGGAGTTGTTATGATTTATTGTGCAGTAGGAGGAGTACAACCTCAATCTGAAACAGTATGGAGACAAGCAAATAAATATAAAGTTCCTAGAATTGCTTTTGTTAATAAAATGGATCGCATGGGAGCAAATTTTTTAAAGGTAGTGAAACAAATACAAAATAATTTATCAACTGAAGCAATCCCATTACAATTACCAATTGGTTCCGAAAATAAATTTACTGGTATTGTTGATTTAATTCAAATGAAAGCTCTGAATTGGGATGATGAAAATCAAGGTATAAATTGTAATTATTCAACTATACCTATGAGCATGAAACAAGAAGTTCAATTATGGCACCAAAAACTAATAGAAGTAGCGGTAGAACAAAATGAAGAATTAATGGAAAAATATTTAAATGGCTTCACTATTTCTGAAAAAGAATTAAAATCTTCATTAAGGCAAAGAGTATTGAACAATGAAATTACTTTAATAACATGTGGCTCAGCTTTTAAAAATAAAGGAGTTCAATCATTATTAGATGCAATAATTGATTATTTACCATCTCCTATAGATATACCTCCTATACGAGGAATTGCAGATCAAAATTCAAAAGACTCCATTATTCGTAATGCTAATGATAATGAATTATTTTCAGCATTAGCCTTTAAAATTGCTAATGATCCTTTTGTGGGTAATCTAACTTTTTTTAGAGTATATTCAGGAACTGTTAGTAGTGGTGATGTTATTTTTAATCCAATAAAAGAAAAAAAAGAACGTATTGGAAGAATCGTACAGATGCATGCAAATAAAAGAGAGGAAATAAAAAAAGTTCATGCTGGTGATATTGCAGCTGCGATTGGATTAAAAGATGTTACAACTGGTGATACTTTATGTGATTTAAATAAATGTATTATTCTTGAAACAATGGAATTTCCTGAACCTGTTATTTCTATTGCTCTTGAACCTAAAACAAAAAATGATCAAGAAAAAATGGGTTTAGCATTAAATAGATTAATAAAAGAAGATCCTTCTTTAAGAACTTGGATTGATGAAGAAACTAACCAAACTATAATTGCAGGAATGGGAGAATTGCATTTAGAAATAATTGTTGACAGAATGAAACGAGAATTTAATGTTTCTGCTAATATTGGTAAACCACAAGTTTCATATCGTGAAACTATTAGAAATAGTGTGACTAACATTGAAGGGAAATATATAAAACAAACAGGAGGTAGAGGACAATATGGTCATGTAGTTATAGATATATCTCCAATAACATCTCAAGAAAATAGTAGTGGTTATTTATTTACTAATGATATAAAAGGTGGTGTAATACCTAGTGAATATATTTCTGCTATAGATAAAAGTATTCAAGAACAATTAAAATCAGGACCAATGGCAAATTATCCTGTAGTAAATATTTCAGTAAGATTACATTATGGATCTTATCATGATGTAGATTCTTCAGAATTAGCTTTTAAAGCAGCAGCAGCTATTGCGTTTAAAAATGCATTTAAAAAAGCTAATCCTATTTTACTTGAACCTATAATGAAAGTAGAAGTAGAAACTCCTGAAGAGTATATGGGTGATGTGATTGGTGATTTAAATCGTCGAAGAGGAATTATAGAAGGCATGAATGATATATCTACTGGTAAAATTATAAGTGCTTCAGTACCATTATCAGAAATGTTTGGATATGCCACTCATTTACGTTCTTATAGCCAAGGTAGAGCTTCTTATTCCATGGAATTTTTAAAATATATTGAAACACCTAATAGTATTGCAAAAACAATTATTGATTCTAGATCTAAAATTTAAAATTTTAATTAAATTATAAAAAATTAATTTATTAACAAGGATATTATTCTGTGTCTAAAGAAAAATTTGAACGTTCTAAGCCTCATATTAATGTAGGTACAATAGGACATGTTGATCATGGTAAAACAACTTTAACAGCAGCTATCACTACTGTTTTATCTAAAAAATATGGAGGTGCAGCTAAAGCTTTTGAACAAATTGATAATGCTCCCGAAGAAAAAGCAAGAGGTATTACTATAAATACTTCCCATGTTGAATATGATACTAAAGTACGTCATTATGCTCACGTAGATTGCCCAGGTCATGCAGATTATGTAAAAAATATGATTACTGGGGCGGCTCAAATGGATGGTGCTATTTTGGTTGTAGCAGCAACCGATGGGCCTATGCCACAGACTAGAGAACATATTTTATTGGCAAGACAGGTAGGAGTGCCATATATTATCGTATTTTTAAATAAATGTGATATGGTTGACGATGAAGAATTATTAGAATTAGTAGAAATGGAAGTAAGAGATTTATTATCTCAATACGATTTTCCAGGTGATACAACGCCTATAATTCATGGTTCTGCACTCAAAGCGCTGGAAGGAGATGTTATTTGGGAGAAAAAAATTATTGAATTAGCAAATTATTTAGATAATTATATTCCAGAACCCATAAGAATAATTGATAAGCCATTTCTATTACCAATCGAAGATGTTTTTTCTATTTCTGGTAGAGGTACAGTTGTCACAGGAAGGGTAGAAAGAGGTATTATTAAAGTAGGTGAAGAAGTTGAAATCATAGGGATTAGAAATACAATTAAATCTACTTGTACTGGTGTTGAAATGTTCCGTAAATTATTAGACGAAGGAAGAGCAGGAGAAAATGTAGGAATTTTACTTAGAGGCATTAAAAGAGAAGATATAGAAAGAGGACAAGTTTTAGCAAAACCAGGATCTATAAAACCACATACTAAATTTGAAGCAGAAGTTTATATTTTATCTAAAGACGAAGGTGGAAGACATACCGCTTTTTTTAAGGGGTATCGTCCTCAATTCTATTTTAGAACAACAGATGTTACAGGTACTATAGAATTACCGTCTAATATTGAAATGGTTATGCCTGGAGATAATATTAATATGAATGTTACGCTCATAAATCCTATAGCGATGACAAATGGATTGCGTTTTGCTATTCGTGAAGGTGGCCGTACTGTTGGAGCTGGAGTAGTCACAAAAGTTATAGAGTAATAATTGTAAAAATAAAAGAGGATAAGGGAATTACAGTTATGACGCATACTACTCCCTTTGATTCTTTTTAAGATTTAAGTATAAAATTACTTATTAGTTAATAAAAAAATTTTATAATCTTTTATATATTATTATTTGTTATTTTATGCTTAATTTATTTTTATTGGTTAATATAAAATGAATATTGTAGAATTTAAAAAAAATATAACTAGACGTATTATTGAAATTATAAAATGGGTTACTAGTATAATTTTATTAATTTCAGCTATTTTCTGTAATTATACTTATCAAAATCTAGATTTATCTATTCGTTTGGTATTATTTTGTTTTGTAATTACTTTAATAAGTTTAATTGTATTATCTACAAATAAAGGTAAAAAAATATTTCTTTTTATACGTGAAGCTCGTATAGAAACTGGAAAAGTAATTTGGCCTACATATAAAGATACTTGGAATACAACTTTAGTTGTATCAATAATTACCATAATTATATCAATTATTTTTTGGATTTTAGATAATTTTTTAATTTATTTAATATCGTTTTTAACTGGTATGAGGTCATAAATGTCTGAATCTTTACAAAAAAAATGGTATGTAATTCAAGCTCGTTCTGGTTTTGAAAATAATGTAGCAAAATCGTTAAAAGAATATATTAAAATTTATAATATGAAGCATTTTTTTGGAAAAATTTTAATACCAACTGAATCTGTAGTTGAAATACGTGGAGGGCAAAAATATAAAAGTGATCGTAAATTTTTTCCTGGGTATATATTTATTCATATGATTATGTCTAATACTAGTTGGCATTTGGTACGTAGTATTCCCAAAGTTTTAGGTTTTATAGGTGGTTCTTCTGAAAGTCCTATACCTATAAGTAATAAAGAATTAGATACGATTATAGGTCGATTACAAAAAATTGGAGATAAACCTAGACCAAAAATATTATTTGAACCAGGAGAAATGATTAGAGTAAATGATGGACCTTTTTCAGATTTTAATGGTGTTGTAGAAGAAGTAGATTATGAAAAAAGCCGATTAAAGGTTTCTGTATCCATTTTTGGCAGGGCAACTCCACTTGATCTTGATTTTCGTCAAGTAGAAAAAGGATAGAAAAATATATTTTCTTATTTTAATAAAAAATTTTTTTCAAATATATTAATTAGGTATGCTAATGGCAAAAAAAATAAAAACTTATATAAAATTACAAGTTCCGGCAAGTAGTGCAAATCCTAGCCCTCCTATAGGACCTTCATTAGGTCAACATGGTGTAAATATTATGGAATTTTGTAAATCTTTTAATGAAAAAACTAATAATTTAGAAAAAGGTATACCAATACCTGTTATAATTACAGTTTATACAGATAAATCTTTTACATTTATTATTAAAACACCTCCTGCATCTGCAATGATTAAAAAAATATTGGGTATTAAGAAAGGATCTAGTAAACCTAAAATTGAACAAATCGGAGTAATTAAACGAGATCAAATTCGTAAAATAGCAGAAGCTAAATATGATGATATGCCAGGCATTAATATTAAATCGATGATGCTTTCTATAGAAGGTACTGCTCTTTCGATGGGGTTAGAAATTAAGGATTAAAATATAATGTCAAAATTAACAAAACGTATGAATTTAATTCATAAAAAAATAAATTTAAAAAAACAATTTTCTATTGAAGATGCTATTATCAACTTAAAAACATTAAGTACAGTTAAATTTAATGAAACAATTGATGTTGCCATTAATTTAAGTATAGATACTAAAAAATCTGATCAAAATATTCGTGGTAATGTTTTTTTACCACATGGAACAGGTAAATATGTAAGAGTTGCTGTTTTTGCCGATAGTATAGAAGCAAAACAGGCAAAAATAGAAGGAGCGGAATTTGTTGGTATGGAAGATTTAGCCAAAAGAATTACTGATGGTGAAAAAAATTTTGATGTAGTAATTGCTACATTATCAGCTATGAAGATAGTAAGTAAATTAGGTCCTATATTAGGGCCAAAAGGATTAATGCCTAATCCTAAATTAGGTACAGTAACTAATAATGTTAAGGAAACTATAAAAAAAATAAAAAATGGACAGATTAATTATCGTAACGATAAAAATGGTATAATTCATACTAGTATAGGGAAAATAAATTTTAATAATACAATGATTAAGGAAAATTTAATATGTTTATTAACAATGTTAAAAAAAAATAGACCTTTGTCTTTAAAAAATAATTTTTTTAAAAAAATATGTATATCATCTACTATGGGAGTGGCGATAAATATTACTAAAGATTGTATGACTTTTTTAAATTAATTTTTTACTTTACAAAAAAAAAATTTATATTATAATACCAATTTTTAATAAAAAAATTTAATGTAATTATTAAATTACTAATTTATAATGTAATTTTTTATAAAATATTAGGAGTGCAATAATCTAATGCCATTAAATCTTACAAAAAAGAAAATGATTGTTGCAAAAATAAATAAAATAGATAAGTGTTCTTTATCAGCTGTAATTGCTGATTTTACTGGAGTTAATACTAATAGTTTAACTTTACTAAGAAAAAAAAGTCAAAAAAATAATGTGTCTGTAATAATTGTGAGAAATAGATTATTAAAATTAATTATGCAAAATAGTAATTTTCAATGTTTAAAATCACAATTAAATGGTCCAATATTAATTGGTTATTCACTTAAACATCCAGGAGCTGCTGCTCGTCTATTTACGGAATTTGCGAAAATTAATAATAATTTCAAAATTAAATCTGCTGCTTTTAATAAAAAGCTAATAGATATTGATATATTAGCTTCGTTACCTACATATAATGAAGCTTTATCACGTTTTTTACATATTATCAAAGAAATTTCTGTAGGAAAATTTGTTAAAATTTTAACTGCAATTAAAAATATTAAATAAATTGAATTTTTTTAGATTAAATATTTTTTATTTTAGGAAAATAAAATATCATGTCGATGACTAAAGAACAAATAATAGAAGCTATAGAATCTATGTCTGTTGCTGATGTAATGGAATTAATAAATTCTATGGAAAAAAAATTTGGTGTTTCTTCTACAGTAACAAATAATTTAATTAATGATAAAAAACCAGAAGAAAAAGAAGAACAAACGGAATTTAATTTATACTTAAAAAGTATAGGTACTAATAAAATTGCTGTTATAAAAGCTGTAAGAAGTATAATGAGCTTAGGATTAAAAGAAGCTAAAGATTTAGTAGAATCAGCTCCTGTAATCTTAAAAGAATCTATTAGTAAAAAAGAAGCTTCTGAATTAGAATCTAAATTAAAAATTTCTGGAGCAGAAATAGAAATTAAATAATTTTATTTGAATAAATATTCACTTAAATTAGTTGCTTTAATTTGATCAGATAACTGAGGAACCATATGGTTTATTCTCAAACTGAAAAAAAACGCATTCGCAAAAATTTTGGAAAGAGACCTCAAGTTTTGAATATTCCTTATTTACTTTCTATTCAACTTGATTCATTTCAAAAATTTATACAACAAGACCCCACAGGGCAGTATGGCTTAGAAGCTGCATTTCAAAATATATTTCCTATATGTAGTTATAGCGGACATTGCAAATTAGAATATATCAATTATCGTTTAGGAAAATCACTTTTTAATGAAAAAGAATGTCATACAAGAGGTATGACTTATGCTGCTTCTTTACGTGTTACATTACGATTAATTATTTATGATAAAGAAACATCAGAATTATCAGTTAAAAATATAAAAGAACAAGAAGTATATATGGGTGAAATACCTTTAATGACAAAAAATGGGACTTTTATAGTTAATGGTATTGAACGTGTAGTTGTATCTCAATTACATAGAAGTCCAGGAGTTTTTTTTGATAGTGATAAAGGTAAAATACATTCATCAGGTAAAATTTTATATAATGCACGTATCATTCCATATAGAGGTTCATGGTTAGATTTTGAATTTGACCCTAAAGATCATATTTTTGTACGTATAGATAGAAGAAGGAAATTACCAGTTACAATAATTTTACGTGCTTTAAATTATGATACGGAAGAAATATTAAATATTTTTTTTGAAAAAAATATATTTAAAATCAAAAATAATCAATTATCAATGATATTATTTCCAGATAGATTAAGGGGAGAAACTGCTACTTTTGATATTCAATTTAATAACATTATTTATGTGGAAAAAGGAAAAAGAGTTACCATAAGACATATTAATCATTTAAAAAAAGATAAAATTAATTATATTAATATTCCTAAAGAATACTTAATAGGTAAAATAGTTTCAAAAGATTATATAGATAATATTACAGGAGAAATTATTATTACTGCTAACTCTTCTTTATCTAAAGAATCTATAAATAAAATTATAAAAAATAATTTCGATACAATTGAAACAATTTTTACTAATGATTTAGATCATGGAGCTTATATTTCGGAAACACTAAAATTAGATAACACTACTGATCGTTTAGAAGCTTTAGTTGAAATATACAGAATGATGAGACCAGGTGAGCCTCCTACAAAAGAAGCAGCAGAAATGTTATTTAAAAAATTATTTTTTGTAGAAGATCGTTATGATTTATCTCCTGTAGGAAGAATGAAATTTAACTTATCATTATTGCGTCATGATATAAATGGTTCTGGAATACTAAATAAAAAAGATATTATTGATGTGATTAAGAAGTTAATTAATATCCGGGATGGAAAAGGTAATATTGATGACATAGATCATTTAGGAAATAGAAGAATACGTTCTATAGGAGAAATGGCTGAAAATCAGTTTCGTATAGGATTAATACGTGTTGAACGAGCGGTAAAAGAAAAATTATCAGTTGGAGAGATAGAAACATTAATGCCACAAGACATGATTAATGCTAAACCAATTTCTGCTGCACTCAAGGAGTTTTTTTGTTCTAGTCAATTATCACAATTCATGGATCAAAATAATCCATTATCTGAAATTACACATAAGCGTCGTATTTCTGCTTTAGGACCAGGGGGTTTAACTAGAGAGAGAGCTGGTTTTGAAGTAAGAGATGTACATCCTACTCATTATGGGAGAGTATGTCCAATCGAAACTCCAGAAGGGCCTAATATCGGTTTAATAAATTCATTATCAGTATATGCACGAACAAATGAATATGGTTTTTTAGAAACTCCATATCGTTTTGTATGTAATGGTTTAGTAACTAATAAAATTGATTATTTATCTTCAATAGAAGAGGGTAATTTTATTATTGCTCAAGCTAATACTAATATTGATAAAAATGGCTATATACTTGATGAATTTATTACATGTCGTTATAAAGGAGAATCTGGTTTATTTAAAAAAGATCAAATAAATTATATGGATGTTTCTACACAACAAATTGTTTCCGTAGGTGCATCTTTGATTCCATTTTTAGAACATGATGATGCTAATCGTGCTTTAATGGGCGCTAATATGCAAAGGCAAGCAGTTCCAATGCTTAAAACAGAAAAACCTTTAGTTGGTACTGGAATGGAAAGAATTGTTGCCGTCGATTCTGGAGTTACCATTATTGCTAAAAATTCAGGAATTGTACAATATGTAGATTCTTCAAAAATTATTGTGAAAATAAATGAACAAATTATAGATAAAAAAAAAAATATAGATATATATCATTTAACTAAATATACAAGATCTAATCAAAATACGTGTATTAATCAAATACCATGTGTAAATTTAAACGAATTAATAAAAAAAGGCGACGTTTTAGCTGATGGTCCTGCTACTGATTTAGGGGAATTAGCCTTAGGGCAAAACATGAGAGTAGCATTTATGCCATGGAATGGATATAATTTTGAAGATTCAATCTTATTATCAGAAAAAATTGTTCAGGAAGATAAATTTACAACTATACATATACAAGAATTATCTTGTATTTCTCGTGATACTAAACTAGGTCCAGAAGAAATTACTTCTGATATTCCGAATGTAAGTGAATCATCTTTATCTAAATTAGACGAATCTGGTATTGTATATATTGGAGCTGAAGTAAAAAACGGAGATATTCTAGTTGGTAAAGTAACTCCTAAAGGAGAAACACAATTATCTCCAGAAGAGAAATTATTGCGTGCAATTTTTGGAGAAAAAGCTTCGGATGTAAAAGATACATCTTTACGAGTACCTAATGGGATATCAGGAACTGTTATTGATGTACAAATATTTACAAGAGATGGGATAAAAAAGGATAAAAGAACTTTAGAAATTGAAGAAATGCAATTAAAACAGATTCAACAAGATTTAACAGCAGAACAGAAAATATTAGAACATGATATTTTTTTAAAAATTAAACTCTTATTAAAAAATAATAATATAATTATAAAAGAATATAAAAATAATATTGATATTAATTGGTTAATATCTCTTTCTCTAAGAGATCCAATACAACAAAAAAAAATAAATAAATATATCAAACAATATCAAAAATTAAAATTTTTTTTTGAAAAAAAAATTAAATTACAAAAAAAAAAAATTACTCAAGGTGATGATTTAGCTCCTGGTATTTTAAAAATTATTAAAGTAAATTTAGCTGTTAAGAGACAAATACAACCTGGTGATAAAATAGCAGGAAGACATGGTAATAAAGGAGTTATTTCTAAAATTTGTCCTATAGAAGATATGCCATATGATGATATGGGTGTTCCTGTTGATATTGTATTAAATCCTTTAGGAGTCCCATCTAGAATGAATATTGGGCAAATATTAGAAACTCATTTAGGAATGGCAGCTAAAGGTATAGGAAATAAAATTAATTTATTACTAAAACAAAAAGAAAACATAGAAGAACTTCGTTCTTTTCTTCAAAAAGCATATGATATTGGTAATAATACTTATCAAAAAATTAATTTAAAAAAATTTACTGATGCAGAAATATTTTCTTTAGCAAAAAATTTAAAAATAGGGATGCCAATAGCAACACCTGTTTTCGATGGTGCAAAAGAAAATGAAATTAAACAATTATTAAAATTGGCAGATTTACCTACTTCTGGACAAATTAAATTATATGATGGGCGTACTGGAGAACCCTTTGAAAGGGAAGTTACTGTAGGTTATATGTATATGTTAAAACTCAATCATTTAGTAGATGACAAAATGCATGCTAGATCCACAGGATCATATAGTTTAGTCACACAACAACCATTAGGAGGAAAAGCTCAATTTGGTGGTCAAAGATTTGGGGAAATGGAAGTTTGGGCATTAGAAGCATATGGTGCAGCATACACTTTACAAGAAATGCTTACAATAAAATCTGATGATGTAAATGGTAGAACAAAGATGTATAAAAATATCGTTGATGGGAATCATAAAATGGACCCAGGTATACCTGAATCTTTCAATGTTTTACTTAAAGAAATACGTTCATTAGGTATAAATATTAATTTAGAAAATAAGTAATGAGCAATTAAACATCATTTAATGATTAATATTTTAAAAATTTTTGTTAATTAATAAGATGATTGAGGTAATAAATTTGTGAAGAATTTATTTAAATTTTTAAAATCACAAAATAAAACAGTAGAATTTAATGCAATAAAACTTTCTTTAGCTTCTTCTGAAATGATTAGATCTTGGTCTTATGGAGAAGTAAAAAAACCTGAAACAATTAATTATCGTACTTTTAAACCTGAAAGAGATGGTTTATTTTGTGCGCGTATTTTTGGACCTATAAAAGATTATGAATGTTTATGTGGTAAATATAAACGTTTAAAACATAGAGGGGTTGTTTGTGAAAAATGCGGAGTAGAAGTAACACAAACTAAAGTAAGAAGAGATAGAATGGGGCATATTGAATTATCATCTCCTATTGCTCATATATGGTTTTTAAAATCATTGCCTTCTAGAATAGGATTATTACTGGATATGCCTTTAAAAGATATAGAAAAAGTACTATATTTTGAATCATATGTTGTAATCGAAGAAGGGATGTCTTCATTGAATAAAAAACAGATTTTATCAGAAGAACAATATTTTAATGCTTTAGAAGAATTTGGTGATGAATTTGAAGCAAAAATGGGTGCAGAAGCTATACAATCACTATTAAAAAATATTAATTTAAAACATGAATGTAAATCATTACGTAATGAATTAAATAATACTAATTCTGAAACTAAAAGAAAGAAAATTTCTAAAAGAATAAAACTATTAGAGTCTTTTATTAATTCAGGTAATAAACCAGAATGGATGATAATGACAGTATTACCTGTTTTACCTCCTGATTTAAGACCATTAGTACCTTTAGATGGAGGAAGATTTGCCACATCTGATTTAAACGACTTATATCGTCGTGTTATTAATCGTAATAATAGATTAAAACGTTTATTGGAATTATCAGCACCTGATATTATCATAAAAAATGAAAAACGTATGTTACAGGAAGCTGTGGATGCACTACTTGATAATGGTAGAAGAGGAAAGGCAATTATAGGATCTAATAAACGTCCTTTAAAATCATTAGCTGACATGATTAAAGGTAAGCAGGGTCGATTTCGACAAAATTTATTGGGGAAAAGGGTAGATTATTCAGGAAGATCAGTAATAACAGTAGGACCTTATTTACATTTACACCAGTGTGGTTTACCTAAAAAAATGGCATTAGAATTATTTAAACCATTTATATATGGTAAATTAGAAATTAAAGGATTAGCAACAACTATTAAAGCAGCAAAAAAAATGGTAGAACGAGAAGAACCCATAGTTTGGGATGTTTTAGATGAAGTTATAAAAGAACATCCTATTTTATTAAATAGAGCTCCGACTTTACATAGATTAGGAATACAGGCTTTTGAACCTATTTTAATTGAAGGGAAAGCAATACAATTACATCCCTTAGTTTGTGCTGCTTATAATGCAGATTTTGATGGTGATCAAATGGCTGTACATGTACCTCTAACCTTAGAAGCTCAATTAGAAGCTAGAATTCTTATGATGTCTACTAATAATATTTTATCTCCTGCTAATGGAGAGCCTATTATAGTCCCATCACAAGATGTAGTTTTAGGATTATATTATATGACTAAGGATAAAGTAAATGCAAAAGGTGAAGGGATGATATTAACAGACTCAAATGAAGCTGAACGTGTTTATATCACAGGACAAGCTGATTTACATGCTTGTGTAAAGGTAAAAATAGAAGAATATACTAAAAATTCAGCAACAAACTCATGGATTAAAAATAATATTATTATAAATACAACTATTGGTAGAGCTATTTTTTGGAATCATGTTCCTAAAGGAATACCGTATTATATGATTAATAAAACTTTAGGGAAAAAAGATATCTCACAAATATTAAATGTATGTTATCGAGTTTTAGGATTAAAATCTACAGTTATTTTTGCTGATGAAATTATGTATACTGGATTTTACTATGCAGCTAAATCAGGTTCATCTGTAGGAATTGATGATATTATAATTCCTAAAAATAAAACAAAAATTATTGCTGAAGCTGATTCTGAAGTAACAGAAATTCAAGAGCAGTTTCAATCTGGACTTGTAACAGCTGGCGAAAGATATAATAAAGTTATTGATATTTGGGCAGCTGCAAATGAAAAAGTTGCTAAAGTTATGATGAAAAATTTATCAATTGAAAAAGTACTTGATAAAAAGGGAAATCTAGTTAAACAAAGTTCTTTTAATAACATTTTTATGATGGCAGATTCTGGGGCTAGAGGGTCTGCAGCTCAAATTAGACAGCTTGCTGGCATGAGAGGATTGATGGCAAAACCAGATGGTTCAATTATTGAAACCCCAATTATTGCTAATTTTAGAGAAGGATTGAATGTTTTACAATATTTTATTTCTACTCATGGTGCTAGAAAAGGATTAGCCGATACTGCTTTAAAAACCGCGAATTCGGGATATTTAACTCGTAGATTAGTAGATGTTGCACAAGATTTAGTTATAACAGAAGATGATTGTTTTACTTTAAAAGGAATACAAATATCTTCTATTGTTACAGGAGGTGATATAAAAGAACCATTAAGAGAACGAGTTTTAGGTAGAGTTACTGCAGAAAATATTTTTAAACCAGGGTTAAATGAAATTCTTATTTACCGTAATACATTATTAAATGAAAAATATTGTGATCTCTTAGAAAAAAATACTGTTGATAGTATCAAAGTAAGATCTGTAGTTAGTTGCGAAACAAATTTTGGAGTATGTGCATATTGTTATGGTAGAGATTTAGCTAGAGGACATATTATAAATAAAGGAGAAGCTATAGGAGTGATTGCTGCGCAATCTATAGGTGAACCTGGAACTCAATTAACAATGCGAACATTTCATATTGGAGGTGCAGCTTCACGATCTGCTACTACTTCCAGTATTCAGGTAAAAGATAAAGGAATTATAAACTTAACTAATATTAAATCTGTTATTAATTCTGATGGAAAATTAGTAGTTATTTCCAGAAATGCTAAGTTAAAAATATTAAACGAATTTAATAAAATTATTGAAAATTACAAAATACCATATGGAGCTGTTATAACAAAAAAAAATGGTTCAAATGTTGTTGCTGGAGAAATAGTTGCATATTGGGACCCTCATACAATGCCTATTATTAGTGAAGTCAATGGAATCATAAAATTTGTTGATATGTTAGAAGGACAAACTGTCATAAAGCAGACTGACGATTTAACAGGATTATCTTCTATTGTAGTGTTGGATAGTTCTGAAAGAAGTGCTATAGGAAAAGATTTTAGACCTATGATTAAAATTATAGACCATAATAAAGAAGATGTTATAATACCTGGTACTGATATGCCAGCTCATTATTTTTTACCAAATAAGTCAATAATACATTTACAAGATGGAATAAAAATTAATGCAGGAGATATTTTAGCAAAAGTCCCTCAAGAATCGGGAGGAACTAGAGATATAACAGGAGGGTTACCTAGAGTAGCAGATTTATTTGAAGCTCGAAAACCTAAAGATTCAGCTATTTTAGCAGAAATTAGTGGTATTATTTCTTTTGGAAAAGAAACAAAGGGTAAAAGACGTATAATTATTATCCCTATAAATGGAAATAAAGAACCATATGAAGAAATGATTCCAAAATGGAGACAACTTAATGTTTTAGAGGGTGAATTAATTAATAAAGGAGATATTATTTCAGATGGTCCTGAATCTCCACATGATATTTTGCGATTAAGAGGTGTTAATGCGGTTACAAATTATATAATTAATGAAGTTCAGGATGTTTATCGATTACAAGGTGTTAAAATAAATGATAAGCATATAGAAGTTATTATTCGACAAATGTTACGTAAAGCTACTATAGTAAAAATGGGAGATTCAAATTTTTTAGAGGGAGAACAGATAGAAGTATCTTTAATTAAAATTAAAAATAAAAAACTAAAAAAAGAAGGAAAGAAAACAGCATCATATGTTCGAAATTTATTAGGTATTACAAAAGCTTCTTTAGCAACATCTTCTTTTATTTCAGCTGCTTCTTTCCAAGAAACAACAAGAGTATTAACAGAATCATCTGTTTCAGGTAAATATGATGAGTTAAAAGGATTAAAGGAAAATGTTATTGTTGGTAGATTAATTCCTGCTGGAACTGGATATTCTTATCACATAAAGCATATTAACAAAAAAAAAATAAATAATAAAAATGAGAATACTTCTTCAGTAGATTCTGCTTCCGCCAATTTAACTGAATTGTTAAATGCTAATTAAAATAAAAAGGTATAGTATTTATTTATATTTTTTGTAAAAAAATTTCAAATATTGAAAATATAATCTTTAACAAAATTGAAAAATTTATTTATAAATTTATAAATAAGATTTTGTTTTATGATAAAATTTAATATTATATTTTTTTATACTGAATAAAAATTTTTTTGATTATTCCCATTTACTAAATTATTTTATTCTAGTATAGTTTTTTATGTCTTAAATTTTTTTAAATAGCATTTTTTTATTAATTATTATATTTAACAAATAACTTCATGAATTATAAAAAAAATAATAAATCAAAGATATGGTTAAAAAATAATTCTAATGATTTTTATATAAAAATAGTTAAAAAAAATAAAAATAAATTCAGATCAAGATCATGGTTTAAATTAGAAGAAATACACAAAGTAGACAAAATTTTTAAGAAAGATATGATAGTCCTTGATCTAGGTGCTTCTCCAGGTGGTTGGTCACAATTTGCTTCATTAAAAATTGGAAATAAAGGGAAAATTATCGCTTGTGATAAATCAATAATGAAATCTATTAATAATGTTGATTTTATTCAAGGAGATTTATGTCATCCTAATACAATAAATTTATTAAAAGAAAAATTAAATAATAAAAAAGTACAAATTATAATATCTGATATGTCTCCAAATATTTCAGGAGTAAAAGAAATAGATATACCAAGGTCCCTTTATCTAAATAAATTAGCATTAAAATTATGTTATCTAACATTAGAATATAATGGAAATTTTTTAGTTAAATCCTTTCAAGGAAAAGGTTTTAATCAATACTATAAACAAATTAATTCTATATTTAAATATTCTAAAATAAGAAAACCTAATGCTTCAAGATCTCAATCATGTGAAATTTATATTGTTGCAAAAGGATATAAAAACTAATATAAAATATATTAATACAGTCACAAAGGGGTTATTCGTTTTGAACGATATGGTAAAAAATCTAATTCTCTGGTTAGCAATTACAATCATAGTAATATCTGTTTACCAGAGTTTTAATCCAAATAAAACAAATAAAAAAAATAAAATGGAATATTCAACTTTTTTATCTGAAATTAATCAAGATAAAATAAAAGAAGTTAGAATTAACGAAAAAAAAATTTATGTTCTTAAAAAGAATAATAATAAATATGTAACTTATTTACCTATGTATGATTCACGTTTGCTTAAAATTTTATCTACCAAAAATATTAGAGTATTTGGAGAACCTCCTAAAAAACCTAGTTTATTTTTATCTATTTTTATTTCTTGGTTTCCAATGTTTTTACTAATTGGAATATGGATTTTTTTTGTAAAACAACTTCAAGGGAGTGGAAAAGGAGCATTATCTTTTGGTAAAAGCAAAGCAAAAATGTTAACAAAAGATCAAATAAAAATTACATTTAATGATGTAGCTGGATGTGAAGAAGCTAAAGAAGAAGTTAAAGAATTAGTTGAGTATTTAAAAGAACCAGAAAAATTTCAAAAACTAGGAGGAAAAATACCAAAAGGTATTTTAATGGTAGGGCCCCCTGGTACAGGAAAAACTTTATTAGCGAAAGCCATTGCTGGAGAATCGAAAGTTCCATTTTTCACTATTTCTGGTTCTGATTTTGTCGAAATGTTTGTAGGAGTAGGAGCTTCTAGAGTTAGAGATATGTTTAATCAAGCTAAAAAGGCTTCTCCATGTATTATTTTTATTGATGAAATAGATGCTGTCGGGAGACACAGAGGAGCGGGACTCGGAGGTGGGCATGATGAAAGAGAACAAACTTTAAATCAAATGCTAGTTGAAATGGACGGATTTAATGATAATGAAAATATTATTGTAATTGCTGCTACTAATCGTCCTGATGTATTAGATCCAGCTCTTTTAAGACCTGGTCGTTTTGATCGGCAAGTAATTGTTAGTTTACCAGATATAAGAGGTAGAGAACAAATATTAAAAATACATGCAAAAAAAATACCTTTATCAAAAGATGTAAATCTTTTAATTTTAGCTAGAGGTACTCCCGGTTTTTCAGGGGCAGATTTAGCTAACTTAATAAATGAATCAGCTTTATTTGCAGCTCGTCAAAATCTTAATTCTATCTCTATGTTGGAGTTAGAAAAAGCAAAAGATAAAATTATGATGGGTTCTGAAAGACGTTCTTTAGTAATGACAGAATCTCAAAAAGAAGCCACTGCTTATCATGAAGCAGGTCATGCAATTATTGGTAGATTGGTCCCAGATCATGATCCTGTACATAAAGTTACAATTATTCCGAGAGGTAGAGCTTTAGGAGTAACATTTTTTTTACCAGAAATAGATATAATTAGTATGAATCGTCAAAAATTAGAAAGTCAGATATCTACATTATATGGGGGGAGAATAGCTGAAGAAATAATTTATGGAGAACAATATGTATCTACTGGTGCATCTAATGATATTAAAATTGCAACAAATATAGCAAAAAACATGGTAACTCAATGGGGTTTTTCTAAAAAATTAGGGCCTTTATTATATGCAGAAGAAGAAGAAGAAATTTTTTTGGGTAGATCTGTAGCTAAACTTAAATATATATCAGATAATACTGCAAAAATAATTGATCAAGAAGTTAAACATTTAATTGAGGAAAATTATAACAGAGCTTTTAAAATTTTAAAAGAGAATATTGATATTTTACATGCAATGAAAGATGCTCTGGTTCAATATGAAACTATAGATATAGTGCAAATTAATGATTTAATGTCTAGAAAAAAAGTAAGGCCACCTAAATATGATAAAAAAATAAATAATAACAAAACAACTAACATTTAATAAAAAAATGTAATCTTTTAGTTCGAAAAAATTATGATATAAAATATTATAAATACTTTTAAAAAAATGATACTGAATATAAAGTAGTGAAATAATAAGGTTTTTTATTATTTTTTAAAACTGCATTTTATTAATAAAATATATTGTATTTTGAATAAATTGTTTTAAAAAAATTATTTTTATTTAAAATATCTAAATTACTTTAATCAATATCATTTTTGTGAAAAAAAATATTTTTTAATTAAAAATATAAAAATTATTAATGAAATTAAAAAATAATTTAATAAAGAAAAAAATATATTTTTTTCTTTAACAGTAAGAAATTTTTTCTAAAAAAAATTAAAATAAATTTGTCTTTATTAATATTTACAAATTAAAATAAATAAAATTTACATTTTGTAAAAAAAAGAATTAATTTTTTACCATAGTATAAACAATTTATATATAATTTTGGTTAATATATTTGAGAATTAGTTTACAATAAAAAATATATTGGTTATAAGATTTATCTTTTAATAAATCATTATTTAAATTTTTCATGTTGAAACAAGCAATATATTTATGTTGCATTTTTTTTTTATTTCTATACAATTACTAAAGGTATATTTTTGATAAATTAATTTATTGGCATTTTTATGTATAAATTTTTGTTAATTTTATTTATTTTTATCTCAATATTTCTAATTGTTATTATTATGCTTCAAAATAATGATTCAACAGATATTAGTTCTTCTATAAATAATTCAAAAACACCATTTAACACAAATGTGCCAAATAAAATTATCACTCGATGTATTATTATTTTAACCTTTTTATTTTTTATTATAAGTTTAATACTGAGTAATCTTAATGTCAAAAAATATAAAAATAATATTGTAGAATTACATAAGAATATAAATAATTCTGAATAAGAAGAAGTTATACTCATATACTCATGCCGATGTGGTGAAATTGGTAAACACGCTACCTTGAGGTGGTAGTACCCTTATATTATGGGTTTACGGGTTCAAGTCCCGTCTTCGGTATAAAAATTAGTATTGCATTATTTGTATTTTTAGCATATCATGTAACTTCATAAGGTAGAAGCGGGGTGGAGCAGTTTGGTAGCTCGTCGGGCTCATAACCCGAAGGTCGTTGGTTCAAATCCAACTCCCGCAACCACTAATTTGTTAACATCAATTTTTTATTTAATTCCTAATTAATTAATAATATTTATTAATAACTTTATAAAATTATAATTTTTCATATTTTTTATTTTATAAATAAATCAAAAACTATTATAACTGAAGGATAATAAAATATTACATATTTTGAAAATATATTCCTAATTTTTTTAATAAAAAATAATAAATTTAAATTAAAATATAAAAAGTATTTTTTGTTTTAGTAAAAATGATTAAATTATATATATAAATATTAGAAATATTATTTTAAAAGTTATTTTTATATTTAAAAAAATAAAAATATTTTTTATAAAATTAATAATTTTTGTAAAGATAATCTAATTTCCTAATTAATTTCCTAATTTCAAGAGGTGTGTGTTTGAGGATAACTAGGATGAATAAAGAGATATTAGCTGTTGTTGAAGCAGTGTCTAATGAAAAATCTTTACCCAGGGAAATAATATTTAAAGCTATGGAAAGTGCTTTAGTAAGTGCAACAAAAAAAAAATATGAACAAGATATAGAGGTATTTGTAAATATTGATCGTAAAAATGGTAATTTCAATACTTTTAGAAGATGGTTAGTTGTTAAAAAAGTACATTTTCCTACTAAAGAAATTACACTAGAAGCTGCACGTATTGAAGATAACACCCTAAATATAGGGGATTATATTTATGATCAAATTAAATCTATTGTTTTTGACAGAATTACAACACAAACAGCTAAACAAGTTATTGTTCATAAAGTAAGAGAAGCTGAAAAAGCAGTTATAGTTGCTCAATTTAGAAAAAAAAAAGGAAAAATATTAAGTGGAATAGTAAAAAAAGTAAATAGAAGTCATCTAAATTTAGATTTAGGTAATAATGCGGATGCTATTATTTTACGTGAAGATATGTTACCTAGAGAAAATTTTAGATCAGGAGATAGAATAAGAGGATTACTTTTTAGTGTCCAAACGAGTATAAAAGAAACAAAATTATTTATTAGTAGATCTAAAATTCAAATGTTAATAGAATTATTTCGTATTGAAGTTCCTGAAATAGAAGAAGGATTAATTGAAATTAAAGCAGTTGCTAGAGATCCTGGATCTAGAGCAAAAATAGCTGTTAAAACAAATGATAAAAGAATAGACCCGGTAGGAGCTTGTGTAGGTATGAGAGGCGCCAGAGTGCAGGCTATTTCAAATGAATTACATGGTGAACGTATTGATGTTATTTTGTGGGATGAAAATCCAGCAAAATTTGTTATTAATGCTATGTCTCCCGCTAATATAGCGTCAATAATATTAGATGAAAAAAAACATACTATAGATATAGCTGTAGAAGAAAATAATTTAGCAAAAGCGATAGGAAGAAATGGCCAAAATATTCGTTTAGCTTCTCAATTAAGTGGTTGGGAGTTGAATGTTATGACTAATAATGATTTACATCATAAACATCAAGAAGAAAAAAACACCACTATAAATATGTTTATAAAATATCTTAATTTGGAACCAAAATTATCAAAAAAGTTAGTAGATAAAGGTTATTCTTCTTTGGAAGAAATCATGTGTATAAATATAAATGAATTATATAAAATAACTAAAAATTTTAACTTAACTATAAATGATTTAAAAAAAATTAAAAAATTAGCAAAAAATATTTATACAAATTTATCTTTAAAAAAAGAAAAAGATAATAATAAAAAAATTAAAAATAATTTATTACAATTAAAAGGAATGAATAACCAATTATCCAAATCCTTAATAAAAAAAGGAATTTTGACTATTGAAAAATTAGCAGAACAAAGTATTGAGGATATAATAGATATTGATAATCTAAATGAAATAAAAGCAGGTCAAATAATTATGGCTGCTCGTAATATTTGTTGGTTTAATAAAAAAAGTGATAAATAATTAATGTTTAAAATATAGGAGTAAGCATGAGAGATTTTGTTATAACTATAAAATCTTTGGCAATTGAAACAAAAAATTCAGTGAAAAATATATTAGAATATTTTTCTACTAAGGGAAATTATAAATCAGAAAATGATATAGTTAATTTAAAAGAAAAAGAAGAATTTTTAATATTTTTAAAAAATAAACAAAAAAAAATTTTAAGAACATTAACACTAAAAAAAAAAACAGATAATATTTTAAATATAAATAATAAAGATAAAAAAAAATTTGTAAAAATAGAAATCCGAAAAAAAAATTTTTTATTAAATAAAAATAAAAAAACTAAAGATATAATTTTAAACAAAGCAAGATTAGAAAACAAGAAAAAAATATACAAAAAGCAAAATTTATCATTCAAAAAATTTTATACTCCACAAAATTTTAATAAAAAAAATTTAAATTCAAATAATAGTAGTATTACTTTTAATAAAAATAAAAATAAAAAAAAATATAATAGAAATTACAAAATAAAATCTTGTAAATTATATCAAAATTTTAAAAAACCTATCAAAAGTATTAACCGAAATATTATTATTAATGAAAATATTAGTGTAATTGAATTATCAAATAAAATGGCAGTAAAAAGTTCTAAATTAATCAAAATTATACTTAATATGGGAGAAAAAATTTCAAATATCAATCAATTATTAGATCAAGAAACAGCACAATTAATTGCAGAAGAAATGGGCCATAAAGTTATTTTACGTCATGAAAATGATATGGAAAAATTATTAATTAATGAAAAAAATAATGCTTATGAAACACCTGTTTACAGAGCTCCTGTTGTTACTATTATGGGACATGTTGACCATGGAAAAACTTCATTATTAGATTATATTCGGTCAAGTAATATTACTTTACAAGAAGCAGGTGGGATAACACAACATATAGGATCTTATCAAGTAACATTTAATAATAAAAATATAACATTTTTAGATACTCCAGGACATGCAGCTTTTACTTCTATGAGATTTAGAGGAATACAAATTACGGATATAGTAATTTTAGTAATTGCAGCAGATGATGGAGTTATGCCTCAAACAATAGAAGCTATTCAACATGCTCAAAAAATAAAGGTTTCTATAATTGTTGCTATTAATAAAATTGATAAGAATATTCCAAATTTTGAAAAAATTAAAAGTGAATTAAGTAAATATGGTCTTCTTTCTGAAGAATGGGGAGGAAACAATATATTTGTTAATATTTCAGCAAAAACAGGAGAAGGAATAAATAATTTACTTAATGCAATTATATTACAAGCAGAAATATTAGAATTAAAAGCAGTTAATAAAGGTATGGCTAGGGGAACAGTGATAGAAGCTTATTTAGATAAAGGAAGAGGCCCTATAGCTAATATTTTAGTAAAAGAAGGTATGTTAACTAAAGGAAATATAGTATTATGTGGTTTTACATATGGAAAAATAAGAGGACTAAGAAATTATCAAGGTTTAGAAGTATTAGAGGCAGGACCATCAACTCCTGTAGAAATTTTAGGGTTATCAGAAATTCCTTATGCTGGAGATACTGTAATAGTAGTACGTGATGAGAAAAAAGCGAAAGCAGTTGCGACATATAGAAAAAATAAATATCGTGAAAAAAAATTAGCTAGCAAACAAAAATTATTTAAAAAAGTTTTTTCTAATTTAGATAATAAGAAAGTTTATGAATTAAATATTTTATTAAAAGGAGATGTTCAAGGAACTGTTGAAGCTATTAAGGATGCATTATTAAATTTGTCTAATGAAAAAATTAATGTAAAAATTATTAGCTTTGGAGTTGGAGATATTAATGAAACAGATATTTCTTTAGCGCATGCAGTTAAGAATAATGTTATTATTATTGCTTTTAATATAAAAGCAAATAATATTGCAAAAACTATTATTAAATCAGAAAATATAAAAGTTTGGTATTTTTCCATTATTTATAATTTAATAGAAAATGTCCAAAAATACATGAAAAAAATTATAATTCCTAAATACGTATCTAAAATATTAGGATTAGCCGAAGTAAGAAATATATTTACTTTTCCTAAAATTGGTATTATTGCTGGTTGTAACGTTATTAATGGAATAATAAAGCGAAATAATTCAATAAAATTATTAAGAAATAATATTATTGTTTATGAAGGTGTTCTAGAATCTTTAAGAAGATTTAAAGAAAATGTTAATGAAGTACGTAATGGAATGGAGTGTGGTATTAGTATTAAAAATTATAATGATATTCATATTGGGGATAAAATAGAAGTATTTGAAAAAAATTAATTAATTATAAAAAAATAATTATTTTGTAAGATTAGTTTTAATAAATTAAATAACAAATTAATGGGAGGATATTTGTATCGTAAATTACGTATTTCATATGAATTAAAAAAACAAATATCACAGATAATACAAAATAACATTAATGACATAAGAATAAATAAATTTATTACAATTAGTGATGTTTTAATATCAAAAGATTTATCATATGCAAAGATATTTGCAATATTATCTTATAAAGAAGAATTAAATAATAAAAAAAATTCAATTTTTTATTTAAATAATATTAAAGAATATATTAGATTTCTTTTAAAGAAAAAAATTAAATTACGTAAAATTCCAAAATTAAAATTTTTTTTAGATTCTTCTCTAAATAATAGTAAATATATTAATGATATTTTAAATAATATTAAAATAAAGAAAATTTGAATGCTTCTTATATAAAGAATATAATTATCAAAAATATGATAAAAATAATAAAAAAAAAAAATATCAATGGTTTATTATTAATTGATAAATCTATTGGTTTTACGTCAAATAAAATACTTCAACGCATCAAATTTATTTTTAAAGTAAAAAAAGCAGGACATACTGGAACATTAGACCCTCTTGCAAGCGGCTTATTACCCATATGTTTAGGAGAATGCACTAAATTTAGTAGTTATCTTATTAATGCTGATAAAATATATATAGTTACAGCACTTTTAGGAGAAAAAACAGATACTGCTGATAAAGATGGAATGTTAATTAAAAAAACAGATGTTAATATTTCTAAAATAGAAGTAATGAAAGTTCTTCAATTATTTCATGGAAGAATTAACCAAATTCCTCCTATGTATTCTGCAATAAAATATAAGGGCACTCCACTTTATAAATATGCTAGATTGGGTATTAATTTTTCTTATTTAAAAAAAAGAAAAATTACAATTTATCAGATAAAATTATTAGCATTTGATAAAAATAAAATTAAATTAAAAATTTATTGCTCCAAAGGAACTTATATTCGGAGTATTATTGATGAATTAGGAGATAAATTAAATTGCGGAGCTCATATAATCAAATTACGTCGATTAAAAATATCACATATCTCAGTTTTTAATAAAAATGTAATAACATTAGAACAATTAAAATTTTTAATTAAAAATTATCAAAATAATCAGTTAAATATTTCACTAATATATAAATTATTATTACCCATAGATTATATGATAAGTAATTTACCAAAATTATATCTCTCTTATAGAGTAATTTATACGATAAAATGTGGGCAAAAAGTGAAAATAAAAAAAATATTTATTATTACTCAAACAATATTTCGTATATTTGAGTTTAATTCATTAAAATTTGTAGGTATTTGTATTATTGATAAAACTGGGTATATTATAAAACATAAGTTAGTAAATTATGTTATTTAACAAATTTTGTCATTTTATTATTCATTTATAAATAATTTAACGGAGTTAAGTTATGTGTTTTGATACAAATAAAAAAATCAAGATTATTAAAAAATATGGCCTCAATTCGAAAGATAAAGGATCAACAAAAGTACAAGTTGCTTTATTAACATTTAAAATTAACTATTTACATAAACATTTTTCTATTTATAAAAAAGATTATCATGGACGTAGAGGACTGCTTAAAATGATATCACAACGTAGAAAATTATTAAATTATTTTAAAAGAAAGAATCTACATGATTATAATATACTAATTGGAGATTTAGGATTAAGAAAATAAATTAATTTAAATATTTATGTTTAGTTAAAACTATGCAACATAGATTCATATTTATTTTTTTAAACAAAGATAATTTTTTCATTTAAAAAGGATATTTATTTTGCTAAATCCTATTATTCATCGGTTTTGTTATGGAAATAATACTGTGACCATTGAAACAGGAATGATAGCTAGACAGGCTACCTCAGCTGTAATGGTCAGTATTGATGATACAGCTGTTTTTGTCACCTTAGTGGTCGATAAAAAAGTTAAACCAGAACAAAATTTTTTCCCATTATCTGTACATTATCAAGAAAAATCATATGCTGCTGGACGTATTCCAGGAAATTTCTTTCGAAGAGAAGGAAGGCCTAGTGAAAATGAAATATTAATTTCTAGATTAATTGATCGTCCTATAAGACCGTTATTTAAAAAAGGATTTTTAAATGAAGTGCAAATTATTGCAACTGTTATGTCTATAAATCCTGATATTAATCCTGATATCGTAGCTATTATTGGAGCATCTGCTGTTTTAACTTTATCAGGAATTCCTTTTAATGGTCCTATTGGAACAGCACGTGTAGGTTTTATTAAAAAACAATATATATTAAATCCTAGCACTAAGGAGATTAAAAATAGTGAATTAGATTTAATTATTACTGGTACTAAAACAGCTATTTTGATGGTAGAAGCTAAATCTAATTTATTAACTGAAAATCAAATTTTAGACGCAATAATATATGGTCATAATCAACAACAAATTTTAATTGATAATATTATTAAATTGTCAAATGAAGTTTCAAAGAATGAAACTGAATGGTTATTACATAGTATTAATAAAGAACTTAAACAAAAAATTATTTTTTTATCTAAAAAAGATTTAATTGATGCATATCGTATTGAAAAAAAACAAGATAGGTTAAATAAAATTGATTCAATCAAATCTAAAACATTAGCATTTATACAAGAAGAATATGAAAATGTTTTAATTTATGATATAAATGAAATTTTTTATGAATTAGAAAAACAAATAGTACGAACAAATATAATAAAAAAAAATTTGCGTATTGATGGTCGTGAACATGATATGATACGTAGTCTAGATGTACGTACTGGAGTTCTTCCTAGAACACATGGTTCTGCCCTTTTTACAAGAGGAGAAACTCAAGCTTTAGTAACAGCAACTTTAGGTACAACAAAGGATGCACAAATTTTAGATAATTTGACGAATAATACAACAGATAATTTTTTATTTCATTATAATTTTCCTTATTATGCTGTTGGTGAAATAGGTATATTAAGTTCTCCAAAAAGACGTGAAATTGGTCATGGATGTTTAGCAAAAAAATCTATGTTACCAGTTATGCCCAGTATTGATAATTTTCCCTATACAGTACGAATTGTTTCAGAAATAATGGAATCTAATGGTTCTTCTTCTATGGCTTCAGTTTGTGGAGCATCTTTAGCTATGATGGATGCCGGGATACCTATAAAAAATGCAGTGGCTGGGATAGCAATGGGTTTAATTAAGGAAAAAAATAATTTTGTAATATTATCAGATATTTTAGGAGATGAAGATCATTTAGGGGATATGGATTTTAAAGTTGCTGGTACTAATACAGGAGTTACTTCATTACAAATGGATATGAAAATTGAAGGAATAACTTATCAGATTTTAAAATTAGCTTTATCTCAAGCTAAAATTGCTAGGTTATATATTTTAGAAAAAATGAAAAACGTTATTTCTTTTCCTCGAAAAAATATTTCTGAGTTTGCTCCTAGAATTCACACAATTAAAATTAATCCAGAAAAAATTAAAGATATGATTGGTAAAGGTGGTTCTGTTATTAGAGCTCTTACAGAGGAAACGGATACAATTATAGAAATTGAAGATAGTGGAATTGTTAAAATAGCTGCTAAAAATCATGAGCAAATAAAATTTGCTATTCGTCGTATAGAGGAAATTACAACTGATATAGAAGTTGGTCAAATTTATAATGGAAAAGTTATACGTATTGTTGATTTTGGCGCTTTTATTTCGATAGGACCGGGAAAAGAAGGTTTAGTACATATTTCCCAAATTACAAATAAACATGTAAATAAAGTTAGTGATTATTTACAATTATTACAAAATGTTCTTGTTAAAGTTATAGAAATAGATAGACAAGGAAGAATTAGATTAAGTATAAAAGCAGCTGTAAATAAAATTTAATTTTTTATAATTTATTTTTTATAGAAAATTTATTTAATTAATTTTAAATCAAAAATCTTTATTAAATAATTTTTTTTAAAAAAGGTATAAACATTTACTAAAAAAACCATATAAAATATTAATAATAAAAAATTTTTTACACTGAATAATTCTAAATACTTGTAATTATGTTTAATATATTTAAATCACAATTACAGACTATATTTCACTTAAAATAGTGATAAAACATTATTTTAATAATAAAAATTTGAAATAATTTTTATTATTGGAATAATAATTAAATTATAAATTATTAATTATTAATTATTAATTATATACAATATATATCTTATAAAAACATCTATCAATTGTAATATAATTACTAATATTTTAATTTTTTTAAATTAATTATTAAAGAGGCATGTGTATTACATGACTAATATTGAAATTACTTTTGAAAAACTTGGGTTAAATAAATTTATTTTAAAATCATTAAATGAAATAGGATATTGTATACCTTCTCCAATACAAAAAAAATGTATTCCTCATTTGTTAAAAGGTAGAGATGTGTTAGGTATGGCACAAACAGGAAGTGGGAAAACTGCAGCTTTTACCCTTCCTTTATTAAATAATTTAAAAGTATATATAAAAAGAACTCAAATTCTTATTTTAACACCAACAAGAGAATTAGCTATTCAAGTTGCAGAAGCAACTTCTATTTTTTCTAAATTTATGAATGGAGTACATGTTTTACCATTATACGGTGGTCAAGCATATCATATACAATTTAAAAATTTACGTTTGGGGCCACAAATAATTGTTGCTACTCCAGGGCGTTTGTTAGATCATATTAAAAGAAAAACAGTAAATTTATCAAAATTACAAAGTTTAGTAATAGATGAAGCTGATGAAATGTTAAGAATGGGTTTTATTGAAGATGTTGAAAACATATTATCTACAATACCAAAAGGTTATCAAACTTCTTTATTTTCAGCAACAATACCAAAAAGGATAAAAAATATATCTAAAAGATTCATGAAAAAACCATATGAAATAACAATAAAAACAAATATTAAAACAATTCCTGATATTAATCAAAATTATTGGATCGTATATGGAAAAAAAATAGATGCTTTAATGAAGTTTTTAGAATCTGAAAAATTTAATGCAGCGTTAATTTTTGTTAAAACCAAAAGTTCTACAATGGAAATATCTGATATTTTAAAACATTTTGGTTATAATAGTGCTCCTTTAAATGGAGACATGAGTCAAAATATTAGAGAACAAACATTAGACCGTTTTAAAAATGGTAATTTAGATATTTTAATTGCTACTGATATTGCTGCAAGAGGTCTAGATGTTGATCGAATCAACTTAGTAATAAATTACGATATTCCTATGGATGCTGAATCATATATTCATCGTATAGGACGTACAGGTAGAGCGGGGAGAAAGGGTAAAGCTTTAATGTTTGTAGAATATAGAGAAAAAAAATTAATTAAAAATATTGAACGTATTTTAAAATGTAATATTTATGAAATAAAGTTACCCTCATCTGAGATCTTAAGTCAAAAAAGATTGGAAAAATTTGTAGTAAAAATACAAGAAAATTTAAAGAGTCAAGATATAGAACAATATAAAAATATTTTATTACACTTACCATTAAAAAATAATATAGATCAGGAAACACTAACTGCAATTTTATTAAAAATGGCTCAAGGTAAAAGACCTTTAATATTACCTCCAGATCCTTTATTTAATACAGATAGAACAATTCATAAAAAATTACGTGTTATTAAAAATCAATATCAGAAAAATTATAGAAATATAAAAAATAATATGGATTTATATCGTATAAATATAGGAAAAAAAGATGGAGTAGAAGTACGTCATATTGTGGGTGTAATTATTAATAGTGCTGAAATTAATAGTTATCATATTGGTAATATAAAATTATTTACTTATTATTCTACCGTTGAATTATCAAAATTAATTAAAAAAAATTTTTTAAAATATTCTACAAATTTAAAAATTTTAAATAAAAATATTAATTTTGAAATGATAAAAAATAAAAAATTTAATTATATGAAAAAATCAAAAAATAATTTTTATAAAAAAAGAGTATAAACATAAAGAAAAATTTTTACTAATAAAAATCTAATAAATAATTTTGTTTTGTTATTAATAAATTTTTAGATAATTATAAAATATGTAAAATCTTTTTCTAAAATAAGAAAATTTATTATATTTTTATGTATTTTATAAAAATTATGTCATAATATAACCTTTATACATTAATCTATAAAAAATTAATTTTAATAGAATTAATTTACTTAATGTTATATATTTCTAATATTTATTTTTTTATAAATATTTTAATTAAATAATTTATAAAAATTAATTAATCCATTAGTGGAGCTGTCATTATTTTTAATATCCTCTTCAAAATGATTATTCAATATAATATTAGCTATTTGTTTACCTAATTCAACACCCCACTGATCAAAAGAAAAAATATTTAAAATAATACCTTGTATAAAAATTTTATGTTCATAAAAAGCAATAAGAGAACCTAGATTATTAGGTGTAATTTTTCTTAAAAAAATTGAATTACTTGGATTATTGCCAAAACATAATTTATATATATTTTTCTCATGTGTATTATTTTTTATATTACCAAAAGCTAATGCTTGAGTTTGTGCAATAAAATTCGAAATAAGTTTATTATGATGGTTTTGTGAAAAAAAATTAGGTATAACTGAGGCAATAAAATCACAAGGAATTATTTTTGTCCCTTGATGCAACATTTGAAAAAATGAATGTTGTCCATTAGTACCAACATCACCCCATA
Source organism: Enterobacteriaceae endosymbiont of Donacia tomentosa (assembly GCF_012571135.1). Taxonomy (NCBI): domain Bacteria; kingdom Pseudomonadati; phylum Pseudomonadota; class Gammaproteobacteria; order Enterobacterales; family Enterobacteriaceae; species Enterobacteriaceae endosymbiont of Donacia tomentosa. Next base: position 324,030 of record NZ_CP046216.1, on the reverse strand, counting down.
TTATGGGACTTGTTTCATAAAATATTTTATTACCATTCCTATCTATAGATTTGCCATTAGATTCCATATTTAATTGTTGTAAATATTGAGGTAAAAAACGCATATCATTAGAATAAGGTATTACAGCTTCTGTTTCTGTTTTCCAAAAATTACTATACCAAATACTAATTAAGGCCATAATAACTGGGATATTACTATTTAGAGGACTAGTAAAAAAATGATTGTCCATTTCCATGGCACCTTCTAATAATCTTTTAAAATTATTAAAGCCAATAGATAAGGATATAGGCAATCCAATAGAAGACCATAAAGAAAAACGTCCACCAATTTCAGATAATAACGGTACTATATTATTTTTACTAATACCTAACTGAATTGCAGCATTTATATTATTTGTAATAGCAATAAAATGTTGAGATAATAAATCATTTAAATTGGTGAAAGCAATATTTTTTATAAGCCATTCTTTTATACTTATAAAATTAGTTAAAGTTTCTTGTGTTGTAAATGTTTTTGAAGAAACAATAAACAAACTTTCCTCTGGTTTTATTTTTTGAGTAATATTTATTAATTGAGAATAATCAACATTGGATAAAAAATATATATTAAGATTATTTTTATATGCTCGCAATGATTCAATTATCATTAATGGGCCTAAATTAGAACCCCCTATTCCTATATTTATAATATTTTTAATTTTTTTATTTGTATAACTTTTCCATTTTCCTGAAATTATATTGTTAGATAAATATTCTATCTTTTCTAAAATAGAATCTATATTATTATATATACTTTTATTTTTTAAAAAAAAACTAGTTTTATTATAACGTGCAGCTACATGCAAAACAGCACGTTTTTCTGTTACATTAATTTTTTCTCCATAAAACATATCATAAATTGCTTCTATACAATTTGTTTCTTTTGCTAAATTAATTAAATTATATATTGTTTTTTTATCAATTATATTTTTTGAATAATCAAAAATAATCTCATTTTTAAAATTGATAGAAAAATTAACAAATCTATTTTTATTTTTTTTAAAAAGATGATTAATAGTCACTTTTTGCATTTTCACAAAATGATTTTTTAAAATTTGCCAAGATTTAGTTTTTGTTGGGTTTATATTTTTCATATAAAATATTATATTTTTAATAAAATTTAATTTTATTTTAAAGTTCTTTATAATTAAAAGAATATTAATGTAAAAGTATTTTTTTTAAAATAAACAATTAACTATAACTTATACTAAGAGTATCATAATTTTTTTAAATTTTAAAAATTAAGTTTTTTGAATTTAAATTTTATATAATAATTTGTACTGTATAATACATAAGATATTTATTATGATTTTAAATAATTTAATTTTACCCGCAAAAAATAATATATCTACTGATAATACAATTATTATTTTACATGGATTATTTGGGAATAAAAACAGTTTATACCCAATAGGTAATTTATTAAATAAATATTTAAAATGTAAAATAGTATTATTAGATATTAGAAATCATGGTTTATCTCCTCGGCATAAAAATATGGATTATGTGTCTTTATCTAAAGATGTGTTGCATACTTTAAAATTTTTAAATATAACAAATAATATTATTATTATAGGCCATTCTATGGGAGGAAAAATTGCAATGAGCCTTACAAAATTTATACCAAAATTTATTAAATTAATAATTATACTAGATATAGCTCCGGTAAAATATACATATTTTAATAAAAAAATTTTTCATGCATTAAAAAAAATAGATAAAAAAAATATTTTTACAAGGAAAGAAGCTTATAAAATAATGCAATATTATATTAATAATGAATTTACAATAAATTTATTATTAAAATCATTTCAGTTTGGTAAATGGGAATTTGATCTTTTTTTTTTAAAAAATGAATATAAAAATATATTAAATTGGGATATAATTCCTCAATGGATGGGGAAGATTTTATTTTTAAAAGGAATGCAATCAAATTATATTAATAAAGATTATTATAATCAAATATTTAGACAATTTCCTTTTGCTAAAATATATAATATTCCATATGCAGATCATAATTTACATATTAAAAATACAAAATTAGTTTTACAAAAAATCTTAGATTTTTATTATACATAATTTTTCTAGGGGACATATAATAAAGATGTCAAATATAGGTATTTTTTTTGGTAGTGATACAGGAAACACTGAAAATGTTGCATTAAATATACAAAAACAATTAGGTCAAAATAAAACTAAAATTTTTAATATTTCGGAAACTAGACAAAATGATATTGAAAATTTTGATAGACTTTTATTTGGTATACCTACATGGTATTATGGTGAAGTTCAATATGATTGGGATGATTTTATACCTACTTTACAAAAAATAAATTTTAAGGGAAAAATTGTAGGATTATTTGGATGTGGAGATCAAGAAGATTATGGAGAATATTTTTGTGATGCAATAAAAATTATATATGACATAGTAAAAAAAAATAAAGCAAAAATTATAGGATATTGGCCAATTAAAGGATATTCTTTTTATAATACGAAAAGTTTAAAGAATAAAGATTATTTTTTAGGATTAACTATTGATGAAGATAGACAACCAGAATTAACTAATTCTCGAATTAAAATATGGATTAAACAAATCAGTAAAGAATTAAAAATTTAAATATTCACTATTTTACAAAATTAGTGATATTGTTTTAATATCACTAATTTTGCAGAATAGATATTTAATTATAATTTTCTTTTAAAGAAACAATCCGATTAAAAAACATTGTTTTTTCTTTTTGGTTATTATAAATTAAATAAAAATATCCTTCTCTTTCAAATTGAAAATGACTATTATTAGTTTTTAATAAATTACTTTCAACAAAACCATTATATATTGATAATGATTTTGTATTAATCATAGAAGTAATATCATTAATATTTTCTGTATTATTTTTTAAAAGTAGATTTTTATATAAATAAAAAGTAGCAGGAATGGAATATAAACAGGATACCCAATGAATAACTCCTTTAACATTTCTATTTTTTTCTATTTTTTTTCCTAAAGTATTTGGATCATAACTACAATATATATATTTAATTTTTCCAAAACTATCTTTTATGATTTTTTCAGCTCTAATAACAAAAGCATGTCTTAATCTTACCTCTTTACCTAAAACAAGTCTTTTATAATTTTTTGTGTCTTTTTCCATAAAATCTAATAAGTTTATATATATTTCTTTTGTAAAATAGATAATTTTACTACCCATTTTAGGATTATGAGGATGATTAGGAGCTATTAATTTTATTTTTTTTTTTTTCGGAAAATTTTTAATAATAATTTTTAAAGGTTTTAATACTGCCATTGTTCGATATGCAGTCTTATTTAATTCTTCTCTTAGAGAAGATTCTAAAGAAGATATTTCTATAATATTATTTTTTTTAGTAATACCTATTTTATAACAAAAATTTTTTAAAGAAGACGGAGTATATCCTCTTTTTCTTAATCCAGAAATAGTAAACAAACGAGGATCATCCCACCCTTTGATAATTCCATTCTGGAGTAAGAAATTTATTTTTCTTTTTGAAGTAATGCCATTTTCTATATTTAATCGTGAAAATTCATACTGCTTAGGATAATATTTTACGTTAATATTAATATTATTTAATATCCAATTGTATAATATTCTATTGTCTTGAAATTCTAATGTACATAATGAATGAGTAATTCCTTCTAAAGCATCAGCAATACAATGACTAAAATCATAAGTAGGGTATATACACCATTTTTTTCCTGTTTGATGATGTTTCCTATATTTTATTCTGTATAAAACAGGATCCCTCATAATAATAATATTTGATTTCATATCTATTTTTGCTCGTAAAGACATACTTCCTTCTTGGAAATAACCTAAACGCATTTTTTGAAATAATTCTAAATTTTCTTTTTTTGGACGATTTCTATATGGACTATTTTTACCTGGTTGTAATAAAGTACCACGATATTTACGAATATCTTGTATATTTAATTCATCAACGTAAGCTAAATCTTTATTAATTAATTCTATAGCATATTTATATAAAATATTAAAATAATCTGATGAATATTTTATTTTGCCATCCCATTTAAAACCTAACCATAATAGATCTTTTTTTATAGCTTCTATATATTTAATATTTTCAGTACTAGGATTAGTATCGTCAATTCTTAAATAACATTTTCCATTATAATATTTTGCTATTGTAAAATTTAAACAAATAGCTTTTATATGACCAAGATGTAAATACCCATTAGGTTCAGGAGGGAATCTAGTACAAATTAAAGTATATTTTTTATTTTTAATATCACTATTTACTATTTGAAAAATAAAATTTTTTTTATAAAAATTAAAATCTTTATATATTTTCATTTTTTACTCTTTTAAAATTAAATTAATGTAAAAATTTTTGTTTAAACAAATAAATTAGTTGACGTCATGCTTATATATTTACATAATATAAGAATAAGTTTTTAGCTACGTAGCTTAGTTTGGTTAGAGCACAGCACTCATAACGCTGAGGTCATGGGTTCAATTCCCATCGTAGCTACTAATTAGATAAAAAATGTTTTGCGGAAGTGGCGGAATAGGTAGACGCACCAGATTTAGGTTCTGGCAATTTAAGATTATGATATTATACGAGTTCAAGTCTCGTCTTCCGCATAATGAAAAAATGGGGTATAGCCAAGCGGTTAAGGCACCGGTTTTTGATACCGGCATTCCCTGGTTCAAATCCAGGTACCCCAGTTTTTGTCATAATGAAGATTATCATTCTTATATTTTTTAAGTCAATTAATTTTAAATAATTAAATAATGTTAAAAAATAAATTATATATCAAAACTTGGGGCTGTCAAATGAATGAATATGATTCATCTAAGATAGCTGATATAATGGAAAAGGAATTAAATTGTATTGTTACTAAATCAGTTAAAGATGCTAATATTTTAATATTGAATACATGTTCTATTAGAGAAAAAGCACAAGAAAAATTATTTCATCAGTTAGGAAGGTGGAAAAATTTTAAAAAAGATAACCCTAATATTATAATCGGGGTTGGTGGTTGTGTTGCTTCACAAGAAGGTAAGAATATTCTTAATAGAGCATATTATGTTGATATTATTTTCGGTCCTCAAACTATTCATAAATTACCTATGATGATAAATAATGTTAGAAAATTTAAAAAATATTTAATTGATATTAGTTTTCCTAACATTGAAAAATTTAAATATTTTCCTTTTACAAAAACAAAATGTTTTAGTGCTTTTGTTACTATAATAGAAGGTTGTAATAAATATTGTACTTATTGTATTGTTCCTTACACTAGGGGAAAAGAAATAAGTAGACCCTATCAAGATATAATTTTGGAAATTAAAAATTTATCTACTCAAGGAGTAAAAGAAATAAATTTATTAGGACAAAATGTTAATGCTTATCAATATAAAAATGATAAGGGGCAAATTTTTAATTTTACTGATTTATTAATCATGATATCTAAAATTAAAGATATAAAAAGAATTAAATTTACTACTAGTCATCCTAAAAATTTTGATAATCAGTTAATTAATGTATATAAAAAGATTCCTCAATTAGTAAATTTTTTACATTTACCAGTACAGAGTGGTTCTGATAAGATTTTGTCTTTAATGAAGAGAAGATATAATATTTTTGAATATACAAATATTATACATAAAATTAAAAATATTAGACCTAATATGCAAATTGGTTCAGATTTTATAGTAGGTTTTCCAGGAGAAACAAAAAAAGATTTTAATGAAACTATCTCGTTAATTTTAGATGTTGATTTAGATATGAGTTATAGTTTTATTTATTCTCCTAGACCAGGTACTCCTGCAAGTAAAATGAAAGATAATGTAGATATAAAAGAAAAAAAAGAACGATTACATTTATTACAATATCATATAAATCAACAAGTTAAAAAATTTAGTTATAAGATGCTAAACACGATACAGACTATTTTAGTGGAAGGTATATCGCCACAAAATAATAAATATTTTGGCAAAACAGAAAATAACAGAATTGTTTTTTTTACAAGTAAAAATAATTATATTGGGCAATTTATTAATGTAAAAATAATTGATTGTTATTTATATTCTCTATATGCAGTATTTATTTCTATTGTTAAGAATTAATATGTAGAATATTTATGTTTACTAATTTAATTTTAAATTACTATAATTATAGCAAATGTAATTGTTACGTACCATATAAAAATGATATATATCATTGGTTATATATGGTTTTTTTTAAAACTAATTTTAAAAAATTTGACATTACTGTAAGTATAGTAGAAAAAGATACTATTAAAAAACTTAATAATAAATTTTTAAAAATTTCTAAACCCACTAATGTTTTATGTTTTTCTTTAGAAAAAAATTTCTTAAAAAAATTTTTTTTTGGAGAAATTATTTTATGTAGTAAAATTATTGAAAATGAATCAACTTTACAAAAAAAAAATTTAAAAGCTCATTGGGCTCATATAATTATACATTCGGGTTTACATTTATTAAATTATAATCATAAGAATGCTAAGGAAGCATATATTATGGAGACTAAAGAAATTAAAATACTTAAATTATTAGGATATAGTAATCCTTATCTTTAAAAATTATTTTATTATTTAAATGATATTTATCTATTTTAGATTAAAATTTTGATGTAAATTCCTAATTTTAAATGTTAGAATGATCCTCTGATAATAACATTATTTGAATTGAATATATTTATATATTATTTATTTATATGAAAAAAAAATATGCTCCTAATGAAATAGAACCTTACGTCCAAAAACAATGGGATTTGAAAAAAACTTTCGAAGTTATTGAAAATTATAACAAAAAAAAATTTTACTGCCTTTCGATGTTACCATACCCATCTGGAAAATTACATATGGGTCATGTGAGAAATTATACAATAGGTGATGTAATTGCTAGATATCAACGTATGTTAGGAAAAAATGTTTTACATCCAATAGGATGGGATGCTTTTGGTTTACCTGCTGAAACAGCGGCTGTTAACCATAATATATCTCCAGATATATGGACTAAAAATAATATTAATTATATGAAAAAACAATTAAAAGCATTAGGTTTTAGTTTTGATTGGAGTCGAGAAATTACAACATCTAAACCAGAATATTATCGCTGGGAACAATGGTTTTTTTTAAAATTATATAAATTAGGATTAGCATACAAAAAAAAATCACCTGTTAATTGGTGCCCGAATGATAAAACTATATTGGCTAATGAACAAGTAATTAACAATATTTGTTGGAGATGTAATAGTAAAGTTGAAAAAAAATTAGTAACACAATGGTTTTTAAAAATTACTAATTATGCTGAAGAATTACTTGATGGCTTAAAAATATTAAAAGGTTGGCCAAAACAAGTAAAAAACATGCAAAAAAATTGGATAGGTAAAATAGAAGGGATAAAAATAAATTTTAACGTCACTAATACTAAAATTAATTTTAATGTTTTTAAGGAAAATATATATAAATATAATGATATTTCTTTTATAAAAATTATATTTAGTAATCCTATTTGTAATAAAATACCTTATAATGAAAAAATTAAAAATTTTATTAAACAATCTTATTCTTCTTTAGAAGAGAATAAATATTTTTCAAATAAAATAAAATTTATTAATAGTCATTTGTTCGCTAGTAACGATATTTTAAAAATAAAACTACCCATAATAATTGTAAATTATATATCTAATATATATAATATTCAAGCTTCAATGGGAGTTCCAAAATATAATGAACAAGATTTCTTTATAATGGAAAATTGTAAAATACCAATTACTCGAAATGAAATAGTTATTCCCAATAAAATCGAAAATAATACAAATTATGATTCATTAATAAATAATAATTTAATTTATAAAAAAGTTGCATCTTATAAAAAATATTTTAATTTAAAAGACTGGAGTATTTCTCGACAACGTTTATGGGGAACACCTATTCCAATAATAACTTTAAATAATGGGAAATTGATACCTTTTAAAGAAAATGATTTACCATATTCATTTCCTAAGAAAATTTTTAGCACAAAAATACAAGACAATTATCATCAAAAAATAAAAAATCATTATAAATATTTTGAATATAAATTTCATAATTATATAGGTAAAAAAGAAACTGATACTTTTGATACTTTTATAGAATCTTCTTGGTACTATGCTAGATATACTTGTCCACATTATAATAAAGGTATTTTAGATAAAAAAAATGCTAAATACTGGCTTCCTGTAGATCAATATATAGGTGGGATAGAACATGCAATTATGCATTTAATGTATTTTCGTTTTTTTCATAAGTTAATGAGAGATGTAGGGTTAATTGATACTGATGAACCAGTTAAAAATTTATTATGTCAAGGCATGGTGTTAGCTGATTCCTATTATTATATAGATAAAAAAAATAAATATAATTGGGTGTCTCCAAAAAAAATCATCTTTAAAAAAGATAGTAATAACATTGTACAATTTTTGGATAAAAAAGGAAGGTTATTAAAGTATAATGGTATGGTTAAAATGTCTAAGTCAAAAAATAATGGAGTTGACCCCCAAGATATAATTATAAAATATGGCGCTGATACTTTACGTCTTTTTATTATGTTTGCGGCTCCTCCTACTATGTCTTTAGAATGGAATGAAGCTGGGATTAAAGGAATGTTTAGATTTTTGAATAAGCTATGGAAATTTATTTATGAATATAAAAAATTATATTTACACTTGCATAAAAATATTAACAGTAATATAAAAATTAATTATAATAAAGAACAGATAATTATACAAGATTACGTTAATAAAACTATTTTAATAGTTACTCATAATTTTGAAAAAAAACAAATATTTAATACGTCTATAGCATCTATTATGTCTTTAGTAAATAAAATTAGGAAATATAAAATATATAATAAAACTGATATAATTATAATTTTTAATAGTTTAAAAATAATATTGAAAATATTATATCCTTTTGCTCCTCATTTTTGTTTTATTTTGTGGAAACATCTGGGTAATAAAAATGATATTGATAATGAATCTTGGCCAAATGTAATTAATATTAATAATAATAATATAAATATATTTAATGTTGTAATACAAATTAATGGTAAAAAAAAATATAGTATTTCTATACCATTAGAATATCAAAAAAAAGAGAGTAATATAATTAAATATATATATTCAAATCCTAAAATATCTAAATATATAAAAAATAAAAAAATTATAAAAACAATATATATTCCACATAAAATATTTAATTTTGTTACTAAAATAAATTAAAAAATATTAATATTTTCAATATATTTAATAACATATTCTGTGCTATATTTTAAAAAAAATTTATTAATTAATGACAATGAATAATTTTTTTTTAAACAAATTTGATAATTGTATTTATAATAAAAAATATTTTTGTTATATAATTACTGGTAGTGAATTCTTCTTTATAAGAAGAAGTATCGATATTTTATTTAGAAAATTAAATAAGTTGGAATATATAAAATGTAATTCTATTATTATAGATATAAATATAGACTGGAGTTATATTTTTTCCAAATTTTCTACAATGGATTTTTTTTGTAAAAAACAATTTATACATTTAATTATTTTAGATAAAAAAATATTATTAAAATATCAAAGTAAACTAATGTATTTAACTAAATTAGTTCGTAATACAAATATACTAATTTTAGAAATAAATAATGAAACAAATCAAAATATTGATAATATAATAAAAAATATTATAAATAATAACGATTATATTTTTTTAAAAAAATATAATAAATTAAGTAATACTAATTTAGCTAATTGGATTAAATATAGAGTTCAGCAATTAAATTTGTTAATCGATAATAATATTTTAGATTTGTTACAATATTTTTGTTCAGGTAATTTAAATTTTCTAAATCAAATTTTAACCTCTTTTTCTTTAAAAGAAAAAGATAATCATGTTACTGTAGATATGATTTTTTCATTTATTAATAATACTAAATATATAAAAAATAATGACTTAATTAGTTCTATTCTATCAGGTAATATACAAAATAGTATTAATATAATTAATAAAATTAAGTATATGCAAGAAAATCCATATATTATTTTAAATAAATTACAAAAAAGTATTATTTTACTTTTAAAAATATATAGAAGTATAAAAAAATATTCTATAGAAATAGTTTTTAAAAAATTTTTTATAATTTCAATAACTAAACAAAATTTATTTAAAATCATTCTGAAAAGAATTAATAGTCATAAGTTATATTTATTAATTAAATTATTATTAGAAATAGAAATAAAAATAAAGTCTTTTCAAACAAATAATTATATAGAAAAATATTTCTGGATAGATTTAGAAAAATTAGTTTTTTTATTTTTATAAAATATTAGAGTTATAGGTAAAATAAGCAATAATGAAATCACGTCAGGATTTTTTACAAAATTACAAAATAAGACTAGAAATATTCTCTAAAAGAATATTAATCTCAATACAAATATCCTCATTACTATTAATTGTTTTAATATATAATTTATATAATTTACAAATTACAAATTTTAATAAATATAATATAAGAGCTAAAAAAAATTATACTAAAAATTTATATGTAGAACCTAGTAGAGGGTTTATATATGATAGAAATGGTGTCCCATTAGCAATTAATAAAATAAATTATCAATTAGAAGTAATTCCTAATAACATTAAAAATATTTCAAAAACTGTTACAGATTTATACAAAATTATAAAATTTAATAATTCTAAAGAAAATATAATTACTTTTTTAGAAAAAAAAAAAAAACATGACCAATTTATACCAGTAGTATTAAAAACAAATTTAACTGATATTGAAATTGCTAAATTTTCTATAAACAGATATAAATTATCTGGAGTATATTTACAAATATATCAAAAACGTTTTTATCCTTATAAAAATGCATTTTCGCATGTTATTGGTTATGTATCAATAATTTCTTCTAAAGATGTAAAGAATTTAAAAAAAAAAAATATATCTAATAGATATTTTTCTAATGTTTTAATAGGTAAAACAGGAATTGAAAAATATTATGAACATTTTTTACATGGAGAGAAAGGTCATAAAAAAGTTGCTATAAATAGTAAAGGTGATATTATATATACAATTTATAAGAAAAAACCATATAGTGGACATGATATTTATTTAACCATTGATTTAAAATTACAAAAATATATTTATTCATTAATGGCTGATAGTCGTTCTGCTGTTATTATAAGTAATCCTAAAAATGGAAATATTCTAGCTATGGTATCTACACCTAGTTTCAATCCTAACATATTTATTAATGGATTAAATCGAAAAAATTTAAATATTTTGTTAAATAATCCTAATAAACCTCTTATTAATCGTACTATTCAAGGAATATATCCTCCTGCATCAACTATTAAACCATACTTATCTTTAACTGCTTTAAAATTAAATTTAATAGGAAAAAATACAATTTTATTTGATCCAGGATGGTGGAAAATTCCTAAAACTAATAAATCTTATAAAGATTGGAAAAAAAATGGTCATGGGTATTTAAATGTTATAAAAGCATTACAAGAATCTTCTGATTCTTTTTTTTATCGTATAGCTTATGATTTAGGTATTAATAAAATTCATGATTGGATGGTTAAATTTGGTTATGGACAATTAACAAATATTGACTTGTATAATGAAAAATTAGGAAATATGCCTACAAAAAAATGGAAAATTAAAAATATTCAAGCCCCATGGTATATAGGTGATACTATTTCTGTAGGTATTGGACAAAGTTATTGGAATGCTACTCCTATACAAATGCATAATGCGTTAATAATTTTGATTAATAATGGGGTTCTTTCTAGATTACATCTTTTAAAAAAGATAATAGCAAGCAATAATGTTTATTATTACAAACCAAAACATCAAAAAATTATAAGTACTCCAATTAATATTTGGAACATAATTAAACATGGCATGTATAATGTAGCTAATAAAAAAAAAGGAACTATGTATACATATCTTCATTCTACAAAAAATTATAAAATAGCAGCAAAAACTGGTACTGCTCAAGTTTTTAGTTTAAAAAATAAAAAAATTTATAATATTAATACTATTGAAGAAAGATTAAGAGATCATAAACTTGTTATTGCTTTTGCTCCTTTTAATAATCCTATAATAGCAATGACAATTATTATTGAGAATAATAATAGTCATAAAATATTAATAGGTGTTACTACCAGAAAAATTTTTGATTATATTTTAAAAAAAAAATAATTTCTTAACTTAAAATATATTTTTAAAATAACTATGTTAATAAAAAATGTAAAAAAATTTATGTACTCAAAATTACATACAGATCCCATCTTAGTGATATTAATTATATTAATTTTAATATTAAGTCTTATAATCACATCAAGTGTTTGTGGCATACATTATAATTTATTTAGAAATAAATTAATCCAAATTTGTATAGGTTTAGTAGTTATGATGATAAGCGCACAAATTCCGCCATATATTTATAAAAAAGGATCTGTTTTATTTTATTTATTCTGTGTCATTTTATTAATAATAGTACATATTATGGGCCATACATCAAAAGGGGCTCAAAGATGGTTAGATTTGGGTTTTCTTAAATTTCAACCATCAGAAATAGTTAAAATAGCAGTACCACTAATAATTATGCATATTATTAATGATAAATATCCTATTGATATAAAAACATTCTTTAAAACTATAATTATTATTTCTATACCTTGTATTTTAGTAGCGAAACAACCTGATTTGGGTACTGCAATACTTATTAGTATGTCTGGATTAATTGTATTATTTTTGTCTGGATTATCTTGGTTAATTATTATTAATAGTTTTTTATTATTAATAATTTGCACTCCCGTAATATGGTTTTTATTACTACATGATTATCAAAAAGAAAGAATTTTAATTTTATTAAATCCAGAACGAGATTTTTTAGGTAAAGGATACCATATTGTTCAATCTAAAATAGCAATTGGTTCTGGAGGTTTATTTGGCAAAGGATGGAAATATGGCACACAAACACAATTAGGTTTTTTACCAGAAAAATATACTGATTTTATTTTTTCTGCATTAGCAGAAGAATTTGGTTTCTTAGGGGTATTATTAGTAATTACTTTATACACATTATTAATATCAAGAGGATTATATTTAGCATTACAAACAAAAAATCTTTTTGGAAAAATAATGATTAGTGAAATAATATTAATTTTTTTCTTATGTGTATTTATCAATATTGGGATGGTGAGTGGGTTAGTTCCGGTTGTAGGAATTCCGTTACCTCTAATTAGTTATGGAGGATCATCTCTTATAGTTTTTATGGCTAATTTTGGAATTGCAATGTCTATTTATACACATGATAAATAGTTCTTAAAAAAATTTTAAAAAATCATTTAATATTTACAATTTTTTTAAAAAATTTGCTTTTAAATATATTAATATAATAATTTTATAAAAATAGGTTAATTATAAATGAAAAAAATATTTAATTTTAGTCCAGGTCCTGCTTCATTGCCTATAGAAGTTTTAAAACAAGCACAAAGTGAATTATTAAATTGGAATAAATTAAATATATCGGTAATGGAAATTAGTCATCGTAATAAGAATTTTGTTCATTTAATTGAGGAAATTAAAGATGATTTACGTGAATTAATTAAAATTCCTTTAAACTATGATATATTATTTTGTCAAGGAGGTGCTAGAACACAATTTTCTGCTATACCAATGAATTTATTATATTATAATCAGAATGCGGATTACGCTAATATTGGGCATTGGTCTAGTAAAGCAATAGAAGAAGCTAAAAAATATTGTATACCTAATATAATTAATACGGTTAAAATTAAAAATAATCTTTATTATATTAAAAAAATGCAAAATTGGGATTTAGATAAAAACTCAAAATATTTACATTATTGTTCTAATGAAACAATAGAAGGTCTTTCTGTAAATGAAGAACCTAATTTTAAAAATAAAATTGTCATAGCAGATTTATCATCTTCTATTCTAACAGAAGAAATAAATATTAATAATTATAGTATGATTTATGCTAGTGCTCAAAAAAATATTGGTCCAGCAGGATTAACAATAATCATCATAAAAAAAGATTTAATATCTAAAAATAAGAAAAAACGTAAAGAATTACCTTCTGTATTAGATTATCAAATTATATCAAAATATAATTCCATGTTTAATACCCCCCCTACATTTTCATTGTACTTATCTGGATTAGTATTAAAATGGTTAAAAAAAATAGGAGGAGTAAAATATATTAGTAATATAAATAGGAAAAAAGCAAAATTATTATATAATACTATAGATAGAAGTAATATTTATACAAATAAAATCTCAAAACATAATAGATCAATTACAAATGTTGTTTTTCATCTACCTAATACTAATATGGAAAAAAATTTTTTAAAAAATTCAGAAAAAAATGGATTATATTATCTTAAAGGACATAGTATTATAGGAGGAATAAGAGCATCTATATATAATGCTATGCCTATAGAAGGAATAAAAAAATTAATAAATTTTATGAATGATTTTGAAAAAATGTATTCATAAGTGTTATTATAAATTTAAATTTTAAAAGACATTTATGAAAAATATTTTAACACTTCCATCTGTAAATAAAATCCAAGGTTGTATTAAGTTGCCCGGGTCAAAAAGTATTTCTAATAGAGCATTATTATTGTCTTCTTTAGCACAAGGAACTACAAAATTAATTAATTTACTTAATAGCGATGATATTCATCATATGTTAAATGCATTAAAACTATTAGGAATAAAATTTACTTTATCATGTAATAACAAAATATGTACAATTATTGGAAATAATGGAATTATTAAACCAAAAAAACAATTAGAATTATATGTTGGAAATGCAGGTACAGTAATTAGACCGCTAACAGCACTATTATCATTAAATGATAATTGTGATATTGTTTTAACTGGAGAGCCTCGCATGAAAGAAAGGCCGATAAAAGATCTTGTTGATACTTTAAGATATGGCGGAGCTAAAATAAAATATTTAGAGAAGAAAAATTATCCTCCTATATATTTAGGAGGAGGATTTACAGGAACAAAAAATATACAGATAGAAGGATCTATTTCCAGTCAATTTTTAACTTCTTTATTAATTATTTGCCCTTTAATAGAACACAATACTTCAATAACTATCAAAAATAATTTAGTATCAAAACCTTATATTGATATAACAATTAAATTAATGGCTATCTTTGGGATAAAAGTTAAAAATAATAATTATAAAAATTTTATAATTACTGGAAAACAAAAATACATCTCTCCCGGAGAATATATAATAGAGGGTGATGCTTCTTCTGCATCATATTTTTTATCTGCTGCAGCAATAAAAGGAGGTAAAATTAAATTAATAAATATTAATAAAAATAGTATTCAGGGAGATATAAAATACGTAACTATTTTACAAAAAATGGGCGCAATAATACATTATGGTAAAAATTATATTAGTTGTACTCGTAATATCTTAAATGCTATTAATATGGATATGAATGATATTCCTGATGTAGCAATGACTATTGCTGTTACTGGTTTATTTGCGAATGGAGTAACGACTATTAAAAATATTTATAATTGGCGTGTCAAAGAGACTGATCGTTTAACAGCAATGAGTAATGAATTAAAAAAAACTGGTGCTAATGTGATAACAGGAAGAGATTATATTGTAATTACTCCTCCAAAAAATATTAAAAAAGCTATAATTGAAACTTATAATGATCATCGTATGGCCATGTGTTTCTCATTATTATCATTATCTAATAATTTAGTAAGTATTATTAATCCTCAATGTGTTAATAAAACATATCCAAATTTTTTTAAAGAATTTAAAAAAATTTGTTTTTATAATTAATATTAAATTTAAAAATTAAAAATATTTAATATAAACATATTTTTAAATTTGTTTAATTTATTATTATAAAATTTGTTCATACAGTTGCAGAAAAATATTATTAATGTTAACGTTAGTAACTATTATTTATATAATAAATATATTTATATTACTGGAAACTATAATTTAATGTTTATTAAGAAAATAAATTATTTATAATATAAAATATTTTATTTATAATGAAAATAAATTTAAGTTTTAAATTATATTTAATTCTCATAAATGGATTATATGAGTTATTTAAAAAATAATACTTAATATGATTTAAGTGTATATTTATTTAAAATATTTAAAAGTACTAATATGACTGAATATTTTGCTCAATTATTTGAAAAATCGTTAAAAAATAAAATTGTTAATATAGGATCTATAATACCGGGTAAAGTCATTTCTATTGAAAAAGATTCGGTTTTAGTTGATGCTGGGTTAAAATCGGAAGCGTTAATTCCGATTGAACAATTTAAAAATTCGAAAGGTAATATTGAAATTAAAATAGGAGATATTGTTGATTTGGCTTTAGATGCCATAGAAGATGGTTTTGGGGGGACTATTCTTTCTAGAGAAAAAGCTAAAAGACATGAATCATGGTTAATGTTAGAGCAAGCTAATGTCAATAATACTAATATTATAGGCATAATTAATGGTAAAGTTAAAGGAGGTTTTACTGTAGATTTAAATGGTATTAGAGCTTTTTTACCTGGTTCTTTGGTAGATATTAGGCCAATTAGAGATACCTCACATTTAGAAGGTAAAGAATTAGAATTTAAAGTGATAAAATTAGATCAAAAACGTAATAATGTTGTTATATCTCGAAAAGCAGTAATAGAATTAGAAAACAGTGTAGAAAGAGATCAATTACTTAATATTATGTATGAAGGCATGGAAATTAAAGGATTAGTTAAAAATTTAACTGATTATGGAGCTTTTGTAGATTTAGGTGGAGTTGATGGATTATTACATATCACTGATATGGCTTGGAAAAGAGTGAAACATCCAAGTGAAGTTGTAAGTATTGGAGAAGAAATCTTAGTTAAGATATTAAAATTTGATAAAGAAAAAACTCGAGTATCTTTAGGATTAAAACAATTAGGAGAAGACCCTTGGGTTTCTATTTCTAAACGTTATCCAGAAAATAGTAAATTAATAGGACGTGTAACTAATTTAACTGATTATGGCTGTTTTGTGGAAATTGAAGAAGGGGTAGAAGGTTTAGTACACGTATCGGAAATGGACTGGACAAATAAAAATATTCACCCCACAAAAATTGTAACTGTAAATGCTGAAGTAGAAGTAATGGTATTAGATATTGATGAAGAAAGAAGAAGAATTTCTTTAGGGATAAAACAATGTACTTTAAATCCATGGCTTGAATTTGCAAAAATTCATAAAAAAGGAGATCATGTTCAAGGAAAAATAAAATCCATAACAGATTTTGGTATTTTTATTGGTTTAAATGGAGGTATTGATGGTTTAGTACATTTATCTGATTTATCTTGGATTTATAATGGTGAAGATGAAGTATGTAAATATAAAAAAGGAGAAAATATTACAGCTATAGTTCTTCAAGTTGACTCTGAAAGGGAGAGAATTTCTTTAGGGATAAAACAATTAACTGAAGATCCTTTAAATTACTATTTTAAAAAACAAAAAGAAAAAAAATTTGTTACTGGTATTATCACTAATATTGATGAAAAAAATATAAAAATAAAATTTTCTGATGGCATTATAGGAAATGCCAAATTATCAGAACAAAAAAATTGTAAAATTGATAATATTTTTAAATATTTTAAAGTAGGAAATTCTGTGGAAGGAAAAATTAATAATATTGATCGTAAAAATAGAATAATAAATATTATTTTAAATATGAAGAATATAGAAAATAAAAGCATTAAAAAAAATAAAAAAGACAATAATTTTTCTAATGTAATGGCTGAAGCTTTTAAAGCTGCTAAATGTGAATAATTTAAAATATATTTTTAGATCATTCATTATTCTGGTTGGGAATTTTTTTTAAAAAAATGATAATATTTTGGATTTATATACTTAATAATTTATATTATAAGTATATGTTTTTATAAAATTTAATTAATTACAAAATTTTGATTTTATTATTAAATTGTTAATATAAATTGTATGAACTATATAATAATACCTGTTACTAATTTTAGCCAAAATTGTTACATCATATGGTGTAAAAAAACATTACATACTGCAATTATAGATCCTGGAGGGGAATATAAAAAAATTATTAATGTTTTAGCGAAAAATAAGAATTTACATATAAAAAAAATATTAATAACACATGGACATTTAGACCATATTGGGGCTGCTTATATTTTATCTAAAATTTATAAAGTACCTATTTTAGGTCCGCATAAAAAAGATATTTTTTGGATAAAAAACATTAAATTACAAAAAGAAATTTTTCAATTACCTGAATGCATATTCAAAAACAATATATGGTTAGAACATAACCAAATTATTTTTGTTGGAAACTTTTTTTTAAAAATATATCATTCTCCTGGACATACTCCTGGACATATCATTTTTTTTAATAAATTAAATAATATTTTATTTTCAGGAGATATTATTTTTAAAGGAAGTATTGGAAGAACAGATTTACCGAAAAGTAACTACAATGATTTATTAAATTCAATAAAAAATAATATACTTTCATTAAGTTCTAATAATATAACTATTTTACCTGGTCATGGTAAAATTACTAATATTTATCAAGAAATTTTATCTAATCCCTTTTTAAAATTTTATAAAAATAAAATCTAGCAAAATAAATCTTAAACTAACCATCTCATAAAAAAATTTTTCAATATAAATAAGTAATTCAATTAGAGATAGTTAGTAATTTTATTAAAAATAAATATAAATAATTTAATATTTTTTAAAAAATTAATTTAAAGTTTAAAATGATAAACTAAACCAAATCCTAAAACATTACCATTAAAAATTCTATTATTTTTTATATATTCATTATTATTGTTTAATAAGTTAATTTTATAACCAAGAGATGCTGATAAGTTTTTATTAACCATATATGTTGTACTGATAGTAAAATATTTTGATAAATCTACAATACCACCTATATAATTTTTTCCAGAAGGTATATTGTAACCTTGTGATTGTATATATGAAACAGTTGTTTTAAAATTTTTATTAAATTTATATTGTCCAATAATTTCTAAATTTTTAATATTTTCTCCAAATAACATATTAAATTTACTATTTTGATCTATATATATTAGTCCATTATATGAACCACTAAAAACAGTAGCTAAATAAAGATTATTTTTACTATATTTTGCCCCAAATGCGTAACCATTAACATCTTTTAATTTAGAATTATCGTTATCATTATTATTAATATGTTTATTAATTGAAATGTTATTTAATAATTCATCATCCTTCATTCTTGAAGATTTAAAATAAGCACCAATAATACTAACTCCAGTATCTTTTATACTATATTCTATAGAAGCACCTAAACCAGCATTATTTTTTTCCAAAATATTTGTACTATTATTATTTGCCCTTTGATATTGTATAGCAATATTTAATCCTGGAATTAGATCAAAAAAATTTTTATTTCTATATGTTAATATATTATTTGCTCTTCCAAACATAAAAAGATCATTATGATTAAACATAACATTACTATTATCTAAAAAAGGGTCTTTATCTATATAGGAAGTTGAATCATATAATATTCCATAATTTCTTCCATAATCTATAAAATTATTTTTATTTAATTGTAATCCTATAAAACCTAAACGTATTGAAGGATTGATATCTTTATTTATTTCTGTTTTATTAGCAGGTAAACTTAATTCTATTTGAGCAAAACTATTTATATTATTTCCAATAATATTGGACATTCCTTTTAAACCAAAAATGAAATTAGATTTAACATCTTCTTTTGAAAAATTAGTATTTTTTTTCGAAACTAAATTTTGAAATTTTAAAAACATATATGAATCAATTTTATTTTTTTGTTTATAAAACCCATTAGCATTTGCAATATTTACAAAAAAGAAAAATAAAACCATAATTTTTAATATATTATATTTCATAAATTTTCTATTCCTATAAATGATATATTATTATTTATATTAATTAATTATTCAATTAATAAAAATGATTTAAATTATCTTTTAATAAAAAAAATAATTAAAAAATTATTAGTTGTTAATTTCTATGAAATATTTTAAAAATTAGCATTATATGGAGTTCTTGGGAATGGCATTATATCTTTTATATTATATATTCCTATAATATAAGATATTAAACGTTCAAATCCTAAACCAAATCCAGCATGAGGGACAGTACCATATTTTCTTAAATCACGATACCACCAATAATCATTTTTGTTTAATCCACATTCTTTTAATCTTTCATCTAGAATTTTTATTCTATCTTCTCTTTGTGAACCACCAATGATTTCTCCTATATCCGGGAATAATAAATCCATAGAAGCTACAGTTTTTTTATTATCATTTAAATACATATAAAAAGCTTTGATATTTTTAGGATAATTAAAAATAATTACCGGCCCCTTAAAATACTTATTTACTAAATATTTTTCATGTTCTATTGATAAATCTTCACCCCAATTAATCATACGGGAAAATTGACTTTTATTTTTTTGTAATAATTCTACTGCTTCAGTATATTTTATAATATTAAAACTATTTAATAAAATTTTATTCATTTTACTTACAAGATCATATTTTGTTTTTTTAGATAGAAAACCTAAATCATCTTCATTATTATTTATAACATTTTCAAATATATTTTTTAACATTTTTTCAATAAAACAAATAATATCTTTTAAATTTGCAAAAGCTATTTCCACTTCTAACATCCAAAATTCAGCTAAATGACGATTAGTGTTAGAATTTTCAGCTCTAAAAGTAGGCCCAAAGGTATATACTTTAGACATAGAACATGCATATACTTCTAAATTTAATTGCCCCGAAACTGTTAAAAAGGCCTCTTTTCCAAAAAAATCTTTTTTAAAAAAAGAAGTATCTTTTTTATTATTTCTCAAATTTTCTAAATCTAGAGTAGATACTCTAAACATTTTACTAAAACCTTCAGTATCTAAAGTAGTAATTAAAGGAGTATTAACCCAAAAAAAATTTCTTTTATGTAAAAAATTACGAATATACATTCCTACATTATGTTTAATTCTAGTAATACTACTTATAATATTTGTTCTAGGACGTAAATGTAATACTTTTCTTAAATACTTGAGAGTATGTTTTTTAGGAGATATTGGATAACTTTCTGGGTTTTTTACCCATCCTATAATTTTTATTGTTAAAGCATGTAATTCATACACTTGCAACTTTTTTGGCGAAAACTGTAATTTTCCTTTAACTTTTAAACAACATCCACTATTTATTAATAAAATTTCATTTTTATAATTGACTAATTTTTGACTGGCAATAACTTGAATATCATTCAAACATGATCCATCATATAAATTAATAAAAGATATACCTAACTTAGAATGTCTTCTATTACGAACCCATCCTCCTATTGTAACTATAGTATTAATTTTTATTTTTTTTTTTATTAATTGAGATATACTAGAGATCAAACACATAATTATTTTTCTCTTTATTAAATTTCATAGAATCTCTATTCTATATAAAATAAAATAAAAAAAACTATATTTTTAACGAATAATCAAAAAATTAAATTAAAAAATAATTCCTAATAAGACCAACACTATGCTTAATCAATTATATATTGTTATATATTTAATTACAATTATTTTTTTTTAAATTTAAAAAAATACGTGCATTATATTCAGTTTTTTCCTTTAATTGAAAAAAATTTTCTTTTCTTAATACAGATATCTTTTTTAAAAGATTAGGTAATAATGAAGGTTCATTTCTGCCATTAAACTGTTTATAAATTAAACTATTAGTTGTTTTAAACAATAAAAAAGGAGAATCAGTTTCTACTAATAATTTATTTTGAGGAATTAGTCGGATATTATTAATAAAATCATTTCTATATTTTTTATTAAAAAATAATTCTGATATCCCTATATATAGATTCATATCTAAACACTGTTTTAATTCATATTGATTGCCAGAAAAACAATGTATTACTGCCTTAGGAATCTTATGAATCCAAGATTTTAGTATTTTTATAAAAATTTGAAAAGCATTACGACAATGTAGATATATAGGAATAGAATAATATGATGATAACTCTAATTGATAATGAAAAGCAAATAATTGCTGCTTTATAGAAGAAAAATTACGATAAAAATCTAAACCGCATTCTCCTATCGCAACAACATTATTATACTGAATTAATTTGTTAATGTGTTCTATTGTTTTATAATCCCATAAACCCGCATAATGCGGGTGTATTCCTACTGTAGACCAACAATAATTTTTATATTCTTGTGTTATTTTGTACGCATTATAACTATCTTTTATATTACAACCAACTATTAACATTCCTTTAATACCATTATTTATAGCTCTACTAATTACATTTTTTTTATCATTAAAAAATTGTTTGTTTGTTAAATTAACACTAATATCAAACATAATGAATAATTCCATATAATATCTTTAAATATTTTTAATTTTTTTTTATTATATTTTGATTTATTTTATTAACTACCTTAATTCCTAAATTTCTAAAATTTTCAGCTTGTGAAACTATATTTCCTCTTCCTGTACATAATTTTTTTATAATTAAATTATAATTATTTTGTAATTTATTTAAATTTTTTTCAAAAATATACATATCATCAATAAATAATTTTATCTTATCATATAACTTTGTCGCTTTATGAGCTATTAATAATGAATTTTTGTTTTGTTTTTTTTCATTCCATAAAT
The DNA here is from genome assembly GCF_012571135.1 of Enterobacteriaceae endosymbiont of Donacia tomentosa. Classification (NCBI taxonomy): domain Bacteria; kingdom Pseudomonadati; phylum Pseudomonadota; class Gammaproteobacteria; order Enterobacterales; family Enterobacteriaceae; species Enterobacteriaceae endosymbiont of Donacia tomentosa. Next base: position 301,139 of record NZ_CP046216.1, on the reverse strand, counting down.
TATTAATAGTTCTTAAAGCAATCATTAATGTAGTTGGACTAGCTAACATTATATTTAGTTTTAAAGCTTTATATAAAAGAGAAGGTTTGGTATTCATTGCTAATGAAAAAGCAGACTCTATAGGAATAAACATGATAACATAATCTAACGTTTTAATATCAGATAAATTTTGATAATTTTTATTACTTAATAATCGTAAATGGTTACTAATAGCTAGTATATGATCATTCAATGCTTTTTCTCTTTTTTTTTCATCATTAGTATTAAAATAACGTTCATAAGCAATCAATGTCATTTTAGAATCTATAATAATTTTTTTACTATTAGGTAAATTAATTATTATATCTGGTTGTATTTTTTTTTCTTCTGAAGTTTTAATTATTTTCTGCATTTCATATTCATAACCTTTTCTTAATCCTGATGAATCTAAAATTTTTTTTAAAATTAATTCACCCCAAATACCTTGTATTTTATTATTTCCTTTTAAGGCATTTGTTAAATTAACAGCTTCCTGAGAAATATTCATATTTAATTTTTTTAAACTATTTATTTCATAAGTTAATATTTTTCTGTCTAAAGATTCTTGATTTAAATTGTTTTGTAATTGATTATGAAAAAATTCTAATTGTTTTTTAAAAGGATTAATTATATTTTTTATATTCTGTTTATTATAATTATGTATGCGGGTTTCACTTTTTTCTAAAATATTATTAGTTAAATTTTCAAATTTAGTTTTTAAAAAAAGATCATTATTAGTTATTAATTTTTCTTTTTTATTAAAAAAAATGATTGTATCATCTAGTTTTGTTGTAACTTCTCTTATTTTTAATTTTAAATCAGAAATAATAGCTAACTGTTTCAAAATTGTATTACTTAAATTTTCATTCTCTATTTTAACAGATTTTAAATATTCTATTTGTTCTTTTTGCCTTGCTAATTGAATTTCTAATTGTTTATTTTCATTTTCTGTTATCAGATATTTTTTAAAAATATTTTTTTGATTTTTTTTTACAAAAAAAAATATTATAATAAAAAAAAATAGTTCTATTAAAAGTAAAATAATAAAAATAGTATTTTTTAAAAAAAACACTTTATTATAACCTTATAGTATATAATAAGTAATGATTATTTATATTATAAAAATATAAAAAAAATTTCTATAAAAAATAATATATTTAAGTTGACTTTTATTATTAAGTATGAATAAATTATTTTATAATTACTTTTAAATCCAATAGATAGGCTTGTAGCTCAGTTGGTTAGAGCACACCCCTGATAAGGGTGAGGTCGGTGGTTCAAGTCCACTCAAGCCTAAAAATAAGGGGCTATAGCTCAGATGGTAGAGCATCTGCTTTGCACGCAGAGGGTCAGCGGTTCGAACCCGCTTAGCTCCATAAGAATATTTTTTACGCAGTTATTTTTTTTGATGTTTAAAAAGAAAATTAATCATTTCTCTTTCTAAAAAGAGAATATGTTTTTTTATAGTCATATTTAATTTTTTTTCATTAATTAATTTAGTTTGATTAATTAACCATTTTCTCCACGCTTTTTTGGATATATGAAAGAATATTATTTCTCCTATGTTTCCTGGATATACTTTATTATTTAGTCCTTCTTTTTGAGATTGGTAATAAACACAAAAAATTGTTTTTGGCATTAAATTTTTTCCCATACTATTTAGTTTTATTAAAAAATATATTAATTTGGATAATTACTATTTATTATAATGAATGTAAAAATTATGAAACATATTCAAAGTTTTTGTTGCCGTTATAGAAAATTAACAAAATTACAAAAAAATATTTTCAAAAAATACTTCAGTTTTTTTAGTATTAATTATAAAAAAAAAAATATAAATTTCAATAATATTTTTCATAATCAAAAATCTATTATTTTAGATATTGGTTTTGGTATAGATAATAATATTATTCAAAATACTATAAATAATCCTCAATATAATTTTATCGGAATAGAAGTATATATACCTGGAATTATTAATTGTTTGAAAAAAATTTTGATAAATAATTTAAATAATCTAAAATTAATTTATTATGATGTTTTTTATATATTTAAATATATGATCCCTGCTAATTCAATAAAATTAATTCAATTATATTTTCCTGACCCTTGGCCTAAATTAAAACATAAAAAAAGAAGATTATTAAATTTAGAATTTTTAAAAATTATTTTTTTTTCATTGAAAAAAAATGGATTATTGTATGTAGTAACAGATTGCCAAGATTATAATAATAATATTATGTCTTCTATTAATAAAATTAATCGAAATAATAATAAATATTACATATTATTTTCTCAAGAATATAGAAAAATATATAAAAATTTTAATAAAATAATTTTTAAAAATAGTTTTTTATATAAAGCACAAAGAAAAAATAAAATAATTTATTATTTAGAATATAAAAAAATATCATTTTAATTAAATAAAAATTTCTAATAAATCATTTAAAAATAAATGCCCCTTTGTAGTAAGAATCCAAAAATCATTATTTTGTTGTAAATATCCTAATTTTAAAGCTTTTTTTATAAAAGAATCAATATGTGCAACATTGATTCCTGTTTTATTCATAAATTCTTTTTTATAAATTTTATTATATACACGCAAACGATTTAAAAAAAATTCAAATATTTTTTCATTATTTAATATTTTTTTTTTTGATAATAAGAAAGAACCTTTTATGTATTGTTTTATATTATAATTTTTGACGGTTCTAATTATATTTCCATTTAAATCAATTAATTTTCCATGAGCAGAACACCCAATTCCTAAATAATTACCAAAATACCAATAATTTAGATTATGTTTACATTTATCATTTTGATTTCTTATAAAAGATGAAATTTCATATTGCATATATTTTGCTTTTTTAAAGATTTTTTCCCCTTGTATAAAAATCTTCCATAAAAAATCGTCATTTAATAAATCTTTAGGAGGATATTGCCCAAAAATAGTATTTTTTTCAATAGTTAATTGATACCATGAAATATGATTAGGTTTAAAAGAAATAGCTTGATAAATATCATCACATGCATTTTTTAAAGTCTGTCCAGGTATACCATATATTATATCTAAATTAATTTTTAATTTTTTTTTTTTATTAAACATTCTAATAGCATTTATTGCATCTTCAGCAGTATGCAATCTACCTAAACTTTTTAAACTAGAATTATTAAAACTTTGAATACCTAAGGAAAAACGATTTATACCACTTTTTATATAAGTAAGAATATTTTTTTCAGAAATAGAAGAAGGATTTATTTCAATAGTAATTTCGGATTCTTTTTTAACATGCACTATATTTTTTATTTCAGATAAAAGGTAACTTATTAATTTCGGATTTATTAAACTTGGTGTTCCACCTCCTAAAAAAATATTTTCAATACAAATATCATGACCAGTATATAATAAATCACTTTTTAAATCTAATAATAAACTATTTATATATTGATTTTGTATAATTTTTTTATTTTTTAAAAAACGAAGAGAGTAAAAATCACAATAAGGACATTTTTTCAAACACCAAGGAATATGAATATATAAACTGTAACAATTATTATTCAAATTAATCATATGATAAATCTATATTAAAAACCAAAATTGAGGAAAAAAATGTATTCCTACAAAATTTAAAAAATATAAAGTAGAATTAATTATATAAGGTATAATATTTGTATCATAAGTCATTGGAAATCTATTTTGTATTGGCTCTAAAATACTATTTGTTAATTTTTGTAATATATAATTAAGATCATTATTTTTAACATAAATCCAATTAGAAATTAAATGAATTGTCATTAACCAAAAAACTAAATATCCAAATGATTTAAATAAAGTAAGAAAAGTGACAAATATATAAAAAATAAAATTATGATTAAATAAACTTTCCATTTGCAATAAAACTAATATAGGATATTTTAAAAATGCTAAAAATAATAATATAAATAAAGATATTAATTCGTTATTTTTAATATTGGGGAAAAAACTTTGAATATATTTAATTATTGGCTTTGATATTGAAATAATAAATTGTGCGAAAACATTATAAATATCATTAATTGCCCAATACATCCAAACTCTAAATAAAAAAATTAAAATTAAAATTTCAACCAAATTTTTAAATAAAAAAGTTAATACTAGCATGATTTCCTCAAATCTTACAGAGATTTTATATTATAAAAAAATTTTTTTATAATAATTTTATAAAACACTGTTTTCTATGATACAAAAATTATTATTTTTTAATTAGGTAAAATTTAATTACTGATTATTTTCAAACCAACTTTGTAAAATAATAGATGCTGATAAAGAATTAATATTATTTTTTTTAAGATTTTTCCATCCCCCATGGGCAAATAAAATACATTTAGCTTCAATTGTACTTAAACGTTCATCATGTAGTTCTACATCTAGATTAAATTTTTTTTCTATACAAAAAGCAAATTTTTTAGCTAAAATAGTAATGTTTTGCGAACTTCCATCCATTTGTAATGGTAATCCAATTATTATTTTTTCTGGATTCCATTTATTTATTAAATTATCAAATAAAATCCAATCAATTTCCCCTGATTTTTTATTTTTAATAACTCGTAACATATGAGCTATTTTTATTAAACTTTGTCCTACAGCAACTCCTATATTTTTCGTTCCATAATCAAAAGCTAACAGTGTTATGTTATTATGTTTTTTTTTCATATTAAAATATATTATATAGTTAGTATAAAATTATCAAATATTTTAATTATTTTTATAAATATTTTATTTTTTAAAAATTTTATATGTAATAAATGAAATAAAATTTTATATTTACTTTTTTAATTTTATAAATGAAAATATATTGCTTTATTTATACTTTATAAGTCATAATAGTAAAATTATCATTTTTTTTTGATAAAAAATATAGGTTCCTCTTGATATTTTTTTAATTTATAGAGGATTATTTTAATTTTATAAACAGGAGGCTCTGGTTTAATAATGCAAAACCAAAGAATCCGTATTCGTCTTAAAGCATTTGATCATCGTTTAATTGATCAATCAACAGCAGAAATTGTTGAAACTGCTAAGCGTACTGGTGCTCAAGTTCGTGGTCCTATTCCTTTACCAACTCGCAAAGAGAGGTTTACAATATTAATATCTCCGCATGTAAATAAAGATGCCAGAGATCAATACGAAATTCGTACTCATAAACGGTTAGTTGATATTATAGAACCTACAGAAAAAACTGTAGATGCATTAATGCGTTTAGATTTAGCAGCTGGAGTTGATGTTCAAATTAGTCTTGGTTAGAAAAAATTTGATTGTATAATAATATTAAGGATATACATAGTAATGATTGAATTAATCGGTAAAAAAATGGGTATGACTCGAATTTTTACTGAAGATGGGATATCTATTCCTATAACAGTTGTTCATTTTGAAAATATTCGTATTACCCAAATTAAAACTATTTTAAATGATGGATATAATGCTATTCAGATGACTACGGGAACCAAAAAAACTAATCGAATGAATAAATCTGAAATGGGACATTTTGCAAAAGCCAAAACAGAAGCAGGATATGTTTTATGGGAACATCGTCTTTCTATTAAAGATAAAGATAAAAAAAATTTTTTTGTAGGACAAAAAATAACTCTTAATATTTTTAAAAAAATAATAAAAGTAGATGTTACAGGTATATCAAAAGGAAAGGGTTTTTCTGGTACTGTTAAAAGATGGAATTTTAAAACTCAAGATGCTAGTCATGGAAATTCTCTTTCACATAGAACTCCTGGATCTATTGGACAAAATCAAACTCCAGGAAAAGTTTTTAAAGGTAAAAAAATGGCTGGACACTTAGGTTGTCAAAGAATTACTATACAAAATTTAAATATTGTTAAATTAGATATTGAAAAAAATTTATTATTAATAAAAGGAGCTATTCCCGGATATACAGGAAGTAATGTAATTGTAAAACCATCAGTTAAAAATACAATTTAAAAAATTTAAATATATTATTAGGTAATATAATGGAAATTGTAACAGCAGATACAAAAACCATAATTATGGTTTCTGATGCTATTTTTAATAGAATTTATAATAAAATATTAATACATCAAGTAATAGGCTCATATAGAACAATAGGTAGACAAGGAACTAAGGCACAAAAAACGAAAGCTCAAGTAAAAGGATCAGGGAAAAAACCATGGAAACAAAAAGGTACAGGAAAAGCAAGAGCTGGATCTACTCAAAGTCCAATTTGGCGTTCTGGAGGGGTAACTTTTGCTGCTAAAAATAAAATATATAATAATAAAATAAATAAAAAAATGTATCGTAATGCATTAAAAAGTATATTTTCAGAATTAATTAGAACAAAAAGATTAATTTTTGTAGAAAATTTTATTATTGATCAACCTAAAACTAAAGTATTAATTAAAAAATTAAAAAATTATTTACCAAAAAAAATCATGATAATTACAACTTTTATAGATAAAAATTTATTTTTAGCTTCCCGTAATCTACCTAATATAGTAATTAAGAATTCAATTAATATAAACCCAATCGATTTAATAAATGCAAATAAAGTTATTATAACTGTGAATGCCATGAAACATATAGAAGAGATATTAACATGATTTTAAGAGAATGTTATTTTAAAATTTTACAAGGTCCTCATATTTCTGAAAAATCTTCTTTTATTGCAGAAAAAACAAATACTTTAATTATTAAAGTTTTAAAGAAAGCAACAAAAATAGATATTAAAATAGCAATGGAAAAAATTTTTAATGTTAAAATAAAGAGTATTAATACTTTAATTATGAAAGGCAAAGTTAAAAAAAATAGAAAATATACTTATCATCGTAATAGTTGGAAAAAAGCATATATTATATTAGAAAAAAAACAAAATATTGATTTTAATATAAATAAAAAATTATAAAGGACAATTAATTATGACAATCAAAAAATATAAACCTACGTCACCTGGAAGACGACATATGATTAGAGTAGTTAATCCTTTTTTATATAAAGGAAGACCATTATCTTCTAAAATAGAAAAAAAAAAAAAAACTGGTGGAAGAAATAATAATGGACGTATTACAACTCGTCATATTGGAGGAGGACACAAAAAATTATATCGTATCATTGACTTTAAAAGAAACAAAGATAACATCCCTGCTATAGTAGAACGTATTGAATACGATCCTAATCGTTCAGCAAATATTGCTTTAATTAAGTATAAAGATGGAGAAAAACGTTATATATTATCTCCGAAAAATTTATTAATAGGAAATATTATTCAATCCGGTACTAATGTTGATATTAAAATTGGTAATACATTACCAATGAGTAACATCCCTATTGGGAATATATTACATAATGTAGAAATAAAACCAGGAAAAGGAGGACAAATAGCTAGAGCAGCGGGAACATATGTGCAATTAATAGCAAGAGAAGGATCTTATGTTACTTTAAGATTAAAGTCAGGAGAAATACGTAAAATAAGATCAAATTGTAAAGCTACACTAGGTGAAATTGGTAATAATGAACATATGTTAAAATCTTTAGGTAAAGCAGGTGTAAATCGTTGGAAAGGTATTCGACCTACAGTTAGAGGAACTGCAATGAATCCTATTGATCACCCTCATGGGGGAGGAGAAGGAAAAAATTTTGGGAAACATCCAGTAACACCCTGGGGAAAACAAACTAAAGGTAAAAAAACAAGAAAAAATAAAAGAACAAATAAATATATAATAAAAAGTCATAATAATAATTAATAAATAAAGGTAAATTACATATGCCTCGTTCTTTAAAAAAAGGTCCTTTTATTGATAAACATTTATTAAAAAAAGTAGAAGAAGCTATAAAAAAGAAAGATAAAAAACCATTACGTACTTGGTCTAGACGCTCTACTATTTTCCCAAATATGATTGGATTAACAATAGCTATACATAATGGTAAACAACATATTCCTGTTTTTATTTCTGATGAAATGGTTGGTCATAAATTAGGTGAATTTTCTCCTACACGCACATATAGGGGACATACTTCAGATAAAAAAATTAAAAAAGTTTTAAAAAAATAAATTTAATATTTATAATAATTCTATTATTTTATTAATGTATAAGGTAAAAAATGGAAATTATAGCAAAACATAGATATGCTCGTTCTTCTGCACAAAAATTAAGATTAATAGCAAATCTTATTAGAAGAAAGAAAATATCTGCAGCATTGGATATCTTAAATTTTTCTAAGAAAAAAGCTTCTTTTTTAATTAAAAAAGTTTTAAATTCAGCTATAGCTAATGCTGAACATAATTATGGATTAGATATTGATAGTTTATTTGTATATAAAATTTTTATAGATTTAGGATCAAATATGAAACGTATTATGCCTCGTGCTAAAGGACGTTCAGATCGTATTTTAAAATATACAAGCCATATTACTATTATATTATCCGATAATTAATAATCATAACTGGAGTAATATTATATTATGGGACAAAAAACACATCCAAATGGATTAAGATTAGGAATTATAAAAATATGGAATTCTACCTGGTTTGCAGATACGAAAAATTATGCAAATTACTTACATAGTGATTTTAAAGTAAGAAAATTTTTAAATAAAGAATTAGCTAAAGCATCAGTTTCTAAAATAATAATTGAAAGACCATCAAAAAGTATTAGGGTTAATATTCATACTGCTCGTCCTGGCATCGTTATAGGTAAAAAAGGAGAAGATGTAGAAAAACTTAGAAAAATTATATCAAAAATTACAGGAGTTCCTGCTCAAGTTAATATAACTGAAATTAGAAAACCAGAATTAGAAGCTAAATTAGTTGCTGATCTAATAGCAACACAATTAGAAAAAAGAGTAATGTTTAGAAGAGTTATGAAACGAGCAGTTCAAAATGCAATGAGATTGGGTGCAAAAGGAGTAAAAGTTGAAGTTAGTGGTAGATTAGGAGGCACTGAAATTGCTCGTACAGAATGGTATAGAGAAGGTAGAGTGCCATTACATACTTTAAGAGCCGATATAGATTTTAGTTTATCTGAAGCTAAAACAACATATGGTATTATAGGAGTAAAAGTCTGGATTTTTAAAGGAGAAATATTAAAAAATATTTTACAGAAAAATACTAAATTTATAAAATCAGTACAAAATCATTATAAAATACAACGAAATAAAGGACGTAAATAAAAAGAGGTTTTATATAATGTTGCAACCAAAACGTACTAAATATAGAAAAATGCAAAAAGGAAGAAATAGAGGTATTGTTATAGGTATGAATATTAGTTTTGGAAATTATGGATTAAAAGCAGTGACTAGAGGAAGAATTTCGTCTAAACAAATAGAGTCAGCTAGAAGAGCTATTAGTCGTGCTATTAAAAGACAAGGAAAAATATGGATTAGAATTTTTCCAGATAAACCAATAACAGTAAAACCTTTAGAGGTAAGAATGGGAAAAGGCAAAGGTAATGTAGAATATTGGGTGGCTTTAGTACAACCTGGAAGAATATTATATGAAATTGATGGGGTATCAGAGGAAGAAGCACGTACAGCATTTAAGTTAGGTGCAGCGAAATTACCTATAAAAACTATTTTTTTAAATAAATAATCAAATTAAATATATGAAAATCAATAAAATTTTAGTTAAAAATAATATGGAGTTAGAAAAAGAATTATTAAATTTAGCAAGAGAGCAATTTAATTTAAAAATACAATTAAAATCAGGAAATTTAAAACAAACTCATTTATTAAAATTTTCAAGAAGAAATATTGCTAAAATAAAAACAATTTTATCACAAAGAAATAAACAAGAGATTATAAAATAATGAAAAAAAAAATAAAAATTTTTAAAGGTAAAGTTATAAGTGATAAAATGAATAAATCAATTATTGTCAGTATTAAAAGACTTATTAAACACCCGATTTATGGTAAATTTATTAATCGTACGACAAAATTACATGTTCATGATGAAAAAAATATATGTAATATAGGAGATTTAGTGGAAATTAAAGAATGTCGTCCATTATCAAAAACTAAATCTTGGATATTAGTTAATATTATAAAAAAATCAATCATTTAATAAAAAATCCCATTATAAAAAATATTTAATAGTTAAAATATAAAAAATTGTGTATTAAATAAATTAATTTTTATGAAAAATTATTAAATTAAAATATAGAGATTATATATATGATACAAGAACATACAACATTAAATGTAGCTGATAATTCAGGAGCACGAAGTGTTATGTGTATTAAGGTATTAGGCGGGTCACGTAGACGATATGCTAATATAGGAGATATAATAAAAATTACTGTAAAAGACGCTATTCCTAGAGGAAAAGTAAAAAAAGGAGATGTATTAAAAGCGGTTGTTGTAAGAACTAAGAGTGGTATAAAACGTATTGATGGATCAAAAATTAGATTTGATCACAATGCTTGTGTTTTATTAAATGATAGTAATGAACAACTAATTGGGACAAGAATTTTTGGTCCTATCACAAGAGAGTTAAGAAATGAAAAATTCATGAAAATCATTTCATTAGCTTCAGAAGTCATTTAAATAAAAAGAGATATAAATATATGTCATGTAAATTACGTTGTAATGATGAAGTTATTCTTTTAACGGGTAAAGATAAAGGGAAAAAAGGTAAAATTAAGTATTTTATAAAAAAACAATTTGTAATAATTGAAGGAATTAATTTTATAAAAAAACATAGTAAGCCTAATCCTAATATTTCTCAAGCAGGAGGAATTATAAAAAAAGAAGCTGCTATTCATATTTCTAATGTTGCTATTTTTAATACAAAGACAAATAAATCAGATCGAATTGGTATTCGATTTTATAAGGGTAAAAAAAAACGTTTTTTAAAATCAAATAATGAAGATATTTTATAAATTAGGATAATATTATATGTCAAAACTCTATAATTATTATAAAAATAAAATAGTAAAAAAATTAATGTTAGATTTGAAATATTATTCTATTATGCAGGTACCTTGTATTAAAAAAATTACTTTAAACATGGGTGTAGGAAAAGTTATTACTAACAAAAAATTTTTAGACAATGCTATAAATGATTTAACTTTAATTAGTGGACAAAAACCTATAATTACAAAATCCCGAAAATCAATAGCTAGTTTTAAAATAAGACAAGGTCATCCTATTGGATGTAAGGTAACTTTAAGAAAAAAAAGAATGTGGAATTTTTTTGAACGTTTATTATGGATTGTTATTCCTAGGATTAGAGATTTTAGGGGTTTATCTAAGAAATCTTTTGATAAACAAGGTAATTATAGTATAGGTATAAAGGAACAAATAATTTTTCCTGAAATTAATTTTGATAAAATAGATCGTATCCGTGGTTTAGATATTACAATATCTACAAATGCAATATCAAATAAAGAAGGATATGCTTTATTGAAGGAATTTTATTTTCCATTTAAAACATAAAAAGGTTTATTTTAATGACTAAAGAATCTATTAAATCACGTGAAAAAAAACGTATAAAATTAGGAAAAAAATTTTTTTTAAAAAGACAAAAATTAAAAAAAATTATTTCTAATAGAAGTACAACAGATGAGATTCGTTGGGATGCAATATTTAAGTTACAATCTTTACCTAGAGATTCTAGTTTGTCAAGACAAAGAAATAGATGTAAATTAACTGGCAGACCACATGCTTTTTTAAAAAAATTTGGATTAAGTAGAATAAAATTACGAGAAGCAGCAATGAAAGGTGATATTCCAGGATTAAAAAAAGCTAGTTGGTAGTTTATTAAAAAAATAATAAGGATAATATAAATATGAGTATACAAGATCCTATTGCTGATATGATAACACGTATTCGTAATGGTCAATTATCACATAAATCTACAGTAATTATGCAATATTCAAAAATAAAAAAAGCAATTGCTCAAATTTTAAAAGAAGAAGGATATATAAAGAACTTTAATTTAATACAAAATAAAAATATTAAATTAGAAATAAATTTAAAATATTTTAGGGGAAAAGGTGTTATAGAAAAAATACATTGTGTTAGTAGACCTGGTTTAAGAATTTATAAGAAAAAAAAATTATTACCTAAAGTTATGGCTGGATTAGGTATTGCTATTATTTCTACTTCTAAAGGAATAATAACTGATTATACTGCTCGTCAATATGGCATAGGTGGTGAAATTATATGTTATGTAGCCTAAAGGATATATAGAATAATGTCTAGAATAGCTAAAAAACCAATCTTTATTCCTAATAATATTGAGTTGATTATAAACAAACAAAATATAATTATAAAAGGGAAAAATGGTATATTAAAAAATAATTTTAATAAAAAAGTAAAAGTTATACTTGAAAAAAATAAATTATTATTTATACCTAAATTAAATTATAAAAAAGGATGGGCCCATGCTGGTACTACGCGTGCCATTATAAATTCTATGATTATTGGTGTAACTATAGGATTTACAAAAAAATTATTATTGTTTGGGGTAGGATATAAAGTTTCTATTAAGGAAAATATAATAAATTTATTATTAGGATTTTCTCATCCTATATTTTATAAGTTACCCTTAGGTATAAAAGGGACATGTACAAATTCAAATGAAATTATTTTAAATGGATTTGATAAACAATTACTAGGACAAGTGGCTGCAAATATAAGATCATATCGTCCTCCAGAAGCATATAAAGGAAAAGGAATTCGTTATAGTGATGAAAAAATTCGTACAAAAGAAATTAAAAAAAAATAAGGTTATAAAAAAATTATATATTATGAATATAAAAAAAACTTCCCGTATACGTAGAGCAACTAAATTACGTAAACATCTTCAAAAATTTAAGAAAACTAGGTTAGTAATCCATCGTACTTCTCGTCATATGTATGCACAAATAATTTCTGCTGAAAATAAAGTATTAATTACAGCATCAACATTAGAATCAACTATTAAAAAAAAATTATCATATACTGGAAATATAAAAGCCGCAGTTTTATTAGGGCATAAAATAGCAAATAGATCAATAAAAAAAGGTATTTTTAATATATCATTTGATCGTTCAGGATTTAAATATCATGGACGTGTCAAAGCATTAGCTAATGCTGCTCGTAATGCAGGTCTAAACTTTTAACTACCTAATTTTAGAAGAAAAAATTATGAATATTTATGATAGTAAACATCCAAATAATGAATTAAAAGAAAAATTAATTTCTGTTAATAGAGTTTCTAAAACTGTAAAAGGAGGCCGTGTTTTTTCTTTTACAGCACTAACAGTAGTAGGTAATGGGAAGGGGAAGATTGGATTCGGGTATGGTAAAGCTAGAGAAGTGCCTAGTGCAATACAAAAGGCAATGGAAAAAGCCCGTAAAAGTATGGTAAGTATTATTATAAATAATAATACAGTACAATACCCTGTAAAAGGACATCACACTGGATCTTCTGTTTTTATGCAACCAGCTTATGAAGGGACAGGAATTATAGCGGGAGGAGCTATGAGAGCTGTATTAGAAGTTGCTGGAATTTATAATGTTTTAGCTAAAGCATATGGTTCTACAAATCCTATAAATATAGTCAGAGCAACAATTAAAGGTTTATTAAGTTTAAATTCATTAAAAATGATTGCATTTAAAAGAAATAAATCTGTAGAAGAAATAAAAAGGAATATGAAAAGTGTTCAAAAATATTAAAATAAAACAAATTAAGAGTTCTATAGGAAGATTACCTAAACATAAAGCAACTCTATTTAGTTTAGGATTAAAACATATTGGTCACATTGTAGTAAAAAAAAATAATCCAAGTATTTTGGGAAAAATTAAAAAAATATCATATATGATTAAAGTGAGTTATTAAAATGTATTTAAATACTTTAAATCCTATTTATAAAAATAAAAAAAAAAGACTAGGACGTGGTGTCGGTTCTGGCAAAGGAAAAACTAGTGGCAGAGGGCATAAAGGACAAAAATCTCGTTCTGGATATAATATTAATAAATCTTTTGAGGGTGGACAAACGCCTTTACATAGAAGGCTACCTAAATTTGGATTCAAATCACGTAAAAATATTTTTTTTAAAGAAATTAGACTAAATGATCTATCGAAAATAGATGGTGATTATGTTGATTTTAATACTTTAAAATCTTCTAAGATAATTAACAAAAAAATTAAATATGTAAAAATTATTAATACTGGTAATCTTACTAAACCAAAAAAAATTGTGAAATTAAATTGTACAAAAAGTGTTAAAATGATGATTCAAAAATTAGATATGAAAATCGAGGAATAAATAATAAATGATCAAAACATTTAAAGAATTAGATTTTCAAAGTACTAAAAAAGGATTTTACGAATTAAAAAAAAGATTTATTTTTTTGATGAGTTCTTTACTTATATTTAGAATAGGATCATTCATAGCAATACCAGGAATTAATATTAGTGTTTTACATGATTTAATTATAAAACAACATAGTACAATTATTGACATGTTTAATATGTTTTCTGGTGGAGCATTAAGTAGAGCATCAATTTTTACCTTAGGAATTATGCCATATATTTCGGCATCGATTATAATACAATTACTAACTTTTATGCATCCTTTTTTTATAAATTTAAAAAAAGAAGGAGAATCTGGTAAAAGAAAAATTAATAAATATACCAAATATACTACATTATTTTTATCAATCATTCAATCTATAGGAATAATTACTAGATTATTCCATTTGCCAAAAATAGAAAGTTTTATATTAAATCCTGATATTTATTTTTTTCTAACTTCCGTACTAAGTTTAATTACTGGTACTATATTTTTAATGTGGTTAGGCAATCAAATTACAAATAGAGGTATTGGTAATGGTATATCTATTATTATTGTAATAGGTATTATTACTGGATTACCTCCAGCTTTAGGACAAATAATAGAACAAATAAAACAAGGAGATTTACATTTTTTTTTAATTTTAACTTTATTATTTTTAATATTTTTTATAATTTTTTTTATTGTTTTTGTAGAAAAAGGCCAAAGAAAAATAATTGTTCAATATGCTAGGAGACATTATGGAAAAAATATATATAATACACAACAAAATACACATTTACCTTTAAAAATAAATATGGCTGGAGTAATACCAGCAATATTTTCTTCTAGTATTATTCTATTTTTTTCTACTATATTGTCATGGTTAAATAATATTACTGGATGGATTTGGTTACATAATGTTTTGTTATTTTTACAACCTAGACAGCCTATATATGTAATTTTATATGTCTCAGCAATTATATTTTTTTGTTTTTTTTATACAATGTTAGTTTTTAATCCTAAAGAAACAGCTGATAATCTAAAAAAATCAGGCGCTTATATCCCAGGTATTCGTCCTGGTGAACAAACAGCAAAATATATTACAAAAATTATTATGCGTTTAACTCTTACTGGAAGTCTATATATTAGTTTTATTTGTCTTGTGCCTGAATTTTTACATATTATAATGAATATTTCTTTTTATTTTAGTGGTACATCATTACTAATATTAGTAGTTGTAATTATAGATTTTATTTCTCAAATTCAAACATTAATTATGTCTACTCAGTACGAGTCTATACTTAAAAAAATTAATCTAAAAGGATAATCATTATAAAAACTATTTAAAAGGAAATCTCACGAAATGAAAGTTCGTACTTCAGTAAAAAAATTATGTCGAAATTGTAAAATTATTCGCAGAAATAGAGTAATACGTGTTATTTGTAATATTGACCCTAAACATAAACAGCGTCAAGGATAAAATATGGGAGTTTTCTTTATATAAACTTGATATTTTTAATAAAATAAAAAAGGATGAGATATGATTCGTATAGCTGGAATTAATATTCCTGATAATAAACGTGTAGTAATAGCATTAAAATATATTTATGGGATAGGGAAGTCTCATGCTATTGAGATTTGTCATCAAACTAAAATTTCGCAAAATATTAAAATAAGCGAACTTACAGAAGCAAAAATAGATTTATTAAGAAACGCTGTATCTAAATTTATAATAGAAGGAGATTTAAGAAGAAACATTAATTTAAATATTAAAAGATTAGTAGATTTAGGTTGTTATCGTGGGTTACGTCATCGGAAATGTATGCCTGTTAGAGGTCAAAGAACGAAAACTAATGCGCACACTAGAAAAAAATTATGTAAATTCTTTAAAAAATAACCCTCACTAGAGTAAATGATACTATGAAAAAACAGTTTTTAAAATCAAAAAAAAATATAAAAAAACAAATTACAGATGGCATTGCACATATACACGCATCTTTTAACAATACAATTGTTACGATTACAGATCGTCAAGGTAATGCTTTGGGGTGTGCTACAGCAGGAGGATCAGGATTTAGAGGTTCTAGAAAATCAACTCCTTTTGCAGCTCAAGTAGCTGCAGAAAGATGTGCTGAAGTTGTTAAAAATTATGGAATCAAAAACTTAGAAATTATGGTAAAAGGTCCAGGACCAGGAAGAGAATCTACTATTAGAGCATTAAATAATGCTGGATTTAAAATTACTAATATTACTGATATTACTCCTATCCCACATAATGGATGTAGACCCCCGAAAAAAAGACGAGTATAAATAAATATTAGAAATTATAGAATATTCTATTTTTAAAAAATTTAAATATTTAAAAGAGAATTATTATGGCAAAATATCTAGGTCCAAAATTAAAATTAAGTAGACGAGAAGGAACTGACTTATTTCTTAAATCTAACGTACGTACTCTTGATTCTAAATGCAAATTAGAACAAGCTCCAGGACAACATGGTTTAAGAAAACCAAGAATATCAGATTATGGCATTCAATTAAGAGAAAAACAAAAATTACGTAGATTATACGGCGTATTAGAACGTCAATTTCGTAATTATTATAAAAAAGCATCACGTATTAAAGGCAATACTGGATTTAATTTACTATGTTTATTAGAAAAACGCTTAGATAATACTGTTTATAGAATGGGATTTAGTGTTACTAGAGCAGAAGCAAGACAATTAATTTCTCATAAAACTATAAAAGTTAATAATAATATTGTTAATATAGCTTCTTATCAATTATCTTTAAATGATAAAATCTCTGTATGTAGTAATTCTAAAAAACAATTAAGAATTATTGCAGCTATGGATTTAGCTTCGCAAAGAGAAAAACCTAGTTGGTTAGAAATAAATAATAAAAATATGGAAGGAATATTTAAAAAATTACCAGAACGTTCTGACTTATCTGCAGATATTAATGAACATTTAATTATCGAATTTTATTCAAAATAGTGTAAAATAAGAGAGTATATAAATGCATTATAATTCTATAACAGAATTTTTAAAACCTCGATTAGTAGATATAAAACAAATTAATAATTTTACAATAAGGGTTACTTTAGAACCTTTAGAGAGAGGTTTTGGACATACATTAGGAAATGCATTAAGACGTATTTTATTATCTTCAATGCCTGGATATGCTGTAACAGAAGTTGAAATAGAAGGAGTATTACATGAATATAGTACTAAAGAAGGAATAAAAGAAGATATTATTGAAATATTATTAAATTTAAAAAAATTAGCAATAAAAGTAGAAGATAATAAAAAGGAAATAATACTAACTTTAAATAAATCAGGTATTGGTCCTGTAAGAGCTTCAGATATTGATTATGGTAATAATATAGAAATTATAAATCCAAATCATATTATTTGTCATATTACTAATATTAATACATCATTTAATATGAAAATTAAAGTTGAATTAGGTAGAGGGTATGTAGCAGCTTATACAAAAATAAATAATGAAGAATTTAATTCTAATCATAAAATAGGGCGATTACTTTTGGATGCGTCTTATAGTCCGATTGAAAGGATCACATATAATGTAGAATCAGCCAGAGTTAAACAAAGAACTGATTTAGATAAATTAATAATAGAAATGGAAACCAATGGAACATTAGATCCGGAACAAGCTATAAGAAAAGCAGCTACTATCCTTTCTGAGCAATTAGAATCATTTGTAAATTTACGTGATATTCAACAAGAAGAATTAGTGAAAGAAGAAAAACCTGAATTTGATCCTATTCTCTTGCGGTCAGTTGATGATTTAGAATTAACTGTCAGATCTGCTAATTGTTTAAAAACAGAATCAGTACAATTAATAGGAGATTTAGTACAACGAACAGAAGTTGAATTATTAAAAACACCCAATCTTGGCAAAAAATCTTTAACAGAAATAAAAGATGTATTAGCATCCCGGGGATTATCTTTAGGTATGCGTTTAGAAAATTGGCCACCAAAGATTATTACTAATGAAAAAACATAAAATATATATATAATAAAAAATAATAAATAAAGAAATTATAAAGGATAACAAAATGCGCCATCGTAAGGCAGGTCGTTATTTTAACAGAAATAGCAGTCATTGTCGTTTAATGCTAAATAATTTAGCTAATTCATTAATTTCTAATGAAATAGTAAAAACTACTTTAATAAAAGCCAAAGAATTAAGAACAATAATAGAACCTATAATTACTCGTGCTAAAAAAAATAATATTGCTAATAAAAGATTGATTCGTTCTCAATTAAATAATAAAATTAATATTTATAAATTATTTAATACTATAGGTCCACAATTTAAAGATAGACCAGGGGGATATACACGCATTATCAAATGTGGGTATCGTAATGGTGATAAGGCTCCTATGGCTTATATAGAATTAATTGGAAGAAAAATAATAACAAATAAAAAAATTAAGTGATAATTTTATTTTTTACAAAAATATTTTGATATTGTTGATATTTTAAAAAATTTTGAATATTCATTTGTTTTTTACCACTAGGTTGGATAATTGTAATATTTAAAATACCATTAATAGTGTTTATTTGTATGCCATATTTATTTATTGATAATATAGTACCCGGAGGCTTATTTTTATTACTACTAAAAGTAGAATTAGTAATTATTTCTGCTTGCCATACTTTAAACCTTTGATTTTTTGTTATAAAATATGTCCCGGGACAAGGATTAAAAGCCCGTACCATACATTCTAACTTTTTAGCGGGAAAAAACCAATTTAATTTTGATTCTATTTTAGATATTTTATGAGCATATGTAGGTTTTGTCATATATATATTTTGAGATGTAAAATCAATTTTTTCTCCTTTTGATATTTTATTTAAAATAAATAAAAGTCCTTGTAAACCTAAAATAGTTAATCTCTTAGAGAGAGAAGCAAATGTGTCGTATAATAAAATTGTACATTCTATTTGATATATAATATCTCCTTGATCTAAAAAATTATTCATTTTTATTATACTAATACCTGTTTTTAAATCGTTTTCTAAAAGTGCTCGTTGTATTGGGGCCGACCCTCTCCATCTAGGTAATAATGAAGGATGAACATTAATACAAAATAATTTAGGAATATTTAGTATATGTTCTGGGATTAATAAACCATAATCTATAACAATAATAATATCACATTTATAACTTTTAATATTATTAATTAATTTTTGTGAATTAAAAGATTTTGGTTGTAAAATATTAATATTATTTTTTAATGCTAATTTTTTAATAGCACTAACAGTTAGTTTATAACCCCTATTTGCATAAGTATCTGGTTTTGTTATAACACAAGATATTATATATTTACTTATCAATCCTTGTAAATGATAAGCTGCAAAATTAGAAGTGCCAATAAAAATAATTTTAATTTTTTTTCTATTCATTTTATATAATTTTATTTTTTGAATGCGATAATTTTTTATTAAATTTTTTAATTTTACTTAAAATTCTTTGATATTTTAAATTTGATAAATAATCAATAAATAAAATCCCATTTAAATGATCAATTTCATGTTGTATACAAAAAGATAATAAGTTATTAGCTTCTAATTCGATATTTTGTTGATCTAATAAATTAAAAGCTTCTATTTTAATTTTTTGATGACGTAAAATATAATATTGCTCTTCAGGTATCGATAAACATCCTTCTTTACTTTCAATTTTTGATTTACTAAATTTTATTATTTTCGGATTTACAAAAATAAATGGATTATTTCTTTTGTTTGAAATATCTATTACTATTATTCTTTTATTTATTCCAACTTGTGTAGCAGCTAATCCAATACCTCCATAGTAATACATTGTATTCAGCATATTTATACCTAATAATTTAATATCATCGTTTATATTTTTAATAGATTTAGCAGCAATCCGTAAAGCATTATTTGGAAAATATAATAATTTCATTATTAACATAATAATAATTTTTTTTAAATTATAAAAAATATCTTTTTTAAATTAAAATTTTTAATTTAAACAAAATGAATATAACACTAATATATAATTCATTTGAAACTTTATCAATTTTTTTTATAAAATTATGAATATAAATATATTTATTAATGCATTAAAAATGGGGAAAATTATTGCTTATCCAACTGAATCCGTTTTTGGATTAGGTTGTGATCCTGATAATAAAGAAGCAGTATATACTTTATTATCAATAAAAAAACGAGATATAAATAAAGGACTAATTTTAGTTGCATCAAAATATCAGCAATTATTAAATTATATAAATGAAAAAAAAATTACTAAAAATCAAAAAAAAAAGATATTAGCAACTTGGCCTGGAATGATTACATGGATTATTCCTACTTCATCAAATACTCCTAATTGGTTAATAGGTAATTTTACTTCAATAGCAGTGCGTGTTAGTAAACATCCTCTTATACAAAATTTGTGTAATGGTTTTGGTAAACCAATTGTATCTACAAGTGCAAATATTTCAGGAATGTCACCATGTTCCACTTCAAAAGAAGTATTAAAACATTTTAAGAAAGTCAAAAAAGATATTTTAATTTTAAATGGAAAAACAGGAAATTATAATAAACCATCAGAAATTAGAGATGGAATAACAAATTTTGTTATTCGTAAAGGATAAAGTATGAAATTATTTGCAGTGTTTGGGAATCCTATTAAACATAGTAAATCTCCAATAATACATCAATTATTTGCAAAACAGACAGGAATAAAACAAAATTATAAAAGAATTAGTGTTCCAATTTATAATTTCAAAAATGAAATTTTTTATTTTTTTAAAAATGGAGGAGTAGGTGCTAATATTACAAGTCCATTTAAAATAGATGCGTATAAAATATGTCATATACTAACAAGTAGAGCTAAAAAATCTGGTGCAGTAAATACAATTAAGATGACTAAATCAGGAAAAATATTAGGTGATAATACAGATGGTATTGGTTTATTAAAAGATTTACAAAATATAAAATTTATACAACCTAAGAGTAAAATACTAATAGTAGGAGCAGGAGGAGCCACTAAAGGTATTATTTATCCATTAATAAAATTTGGGTGTATAATTACGATTGTAAATCGTACCTATCAAAATGCTAAAAATATTGTAGAATTTTTTCAGACTAAATATCTTAATTGTCTAAGGTTAGAGGATCTTTTTAATAATTTAATTAATAATAAAAAATATAATTTAATTATTAATGCCACATCTAGTGGGATTCAAGGAAATATTCCTAATATACCTAGTTCTATTATTAAATCAAATATTTTTTATTATGATCTTTATTATAGAGATAGTTTAACACCATTTTTAAAATGGTGTTATGATTTAGGGGGGGAAAAAATATCTGATGGTATTGGTATGTTAGTAGAACAGGCTGCTTATTCTTTTTGTTTTTGGCATGGTATTATGCCTGACACCAAGATAGTAATTAAAAAGATTAAAAATTTGATTAATTTTAATAAAATTTCATTAAAAAAGGATTAACTATGGTTTATACATTACCTAAATTATCATATTCGTATTCTGATCTGGAACCATTTTTTGATAAAAAAACAATGGAAATACATCATACAAAACATCATCAAAATTATATTAATAATACAAATTTAATACTTAATAAAATTAATATAAAAAATATAAAAATAGAAAATTTATTATCTAATTTAGATAATTTATCAATTTCTGTTTCAGAAAGAAAATTTTTAAAAAACAATGCAGGAGGACATGCCAATCATTGTTTTTTTTGGAAAATTTTAAAAAAAAACACAAAACCTAATAGTATTATAAAAAATGTTTTTACAAAAATTTTTGGTAGTATAGATCAATTCAAAAAAAAATTTGAACAACAAGCTTTAGCTTTTTTTGGTTCAGGATGGATTTGGGTAGTTAAAAAAAATAATTCGTTAGAAATTGTTACAACAAAAAATCAAGATAGTTTATTTATAAATAAAGAAAATTGTTCATTTTTAGGATATCCTATAATAGGATTGGATTTATGGGAACATGCATATTATTTAAAATATCAAAATCAAAAAGCTTTATACATAGAAGCTTTTTGGAATATTTTAAATTGGGATAAAGTATTAGAATTATTTGAGTAATAAAAAATTTAAATATTATGATATGCTTTATTTATCATAGATAAAGTATATCATCATTATTATTTTTTTTTATATAATTTGTTTAGTATAAATTAAATATTATTACTTAATAATAATATTAAATAACTCAAGAGTAATGAAATTATTATGTTTTATGCATTAGAAATTAAAAATTTGTCTAAAATTTATTCAAATAATTATAAAGCTTTAAATAATTTTAATTTAAAAATTAAGAAAGGAGATTTTTATGCTTTATTAGGTCCTAATGGTGCAGGAAAAACTACTATTATAGGAATAATTACTTCTTTAATTAATAAATCCGAAGGAAAAATAAAAATATTTGATTTAGATATGCAAACAAATATATTTCAAATTAAAAAAAAAATAGGTTTAGTCCCACAGGAATTTAATTTTAATCCATTTGAAACTGTATTACAAATATTAATAAATCAAGCAGGTTATTATGGTCTAAAAAAAGAAGATATTTTTTTTAAAATAAAAAAATATTTAATGGTATTAGAATTATGGCAAGAAAGGTATAAAAAAGCAAAAAATTTATCAGGAGGCATGAAACGTCGTTTAATGATAATTAGGGCACTTGTTCATGATCCTCAATTATTAATTTTAGATGAACCTACAGCTGGTATTGATATTGAATTACGTCATCAGATGTGGGCTTTTTTTAAAAAATTAAATATCCAAAAAAAAATTACAATTATTTTAACAACTCATTATCTCGAAGAAGCTGAATTTTTATGTCGACATATCGGTATAATTAATCATGGAAAATTAATTGAAAATTGTTCCATAAATAAATTATTAAATAAGTTAAAATATGAAATATTTATTTTCGATTATATAAATTTATATAATAATATTTTTCCTAAAATAAATGGATATAAATATAAAATTATTAATAACACACAATTCGAAATTAAAGTGATGAAAAATCAAAATTTAAATATGATTTTTGAACAACTTACTCAACAAAAAATTAAAGTTGTTAGCATAAAGAATAAACATAGCAGATTAGAAAAATTATTCATAGAATATTTTAATAATTTTAATTAAATATAAAAGGATATTTTAAATGGTGACTAATTTGTATTTAATTGCATTAAATACTATTTGGAAAAAAGAAATACATCGTTTCAGTCGTATTTGGATACAAACTTTAGTTCCTCCTATTATGACAATATCTTTATATTTTATAATTTTTGGAAATTTAATGGGTTTACATGTAAATAAAATATTAGGATTTAGTTATATACAATTTATAATACCAGGATTAATTATGATGAGCGTTATTAATAATGCTTATTCCAACGTTGCGTCATCTTTTTTCGGTGCGAAATTTCAACATTATATAGAGGAAATACTAATAGCTCCTGTACCTACACATATTATTATTATAGGATATATCGGGGGGGGGTTAGTACGTAGCGTTACTATTTGTATATTATTAACACTTATTTCTACATTTTTTATTTCTTTAAGAATACATTCTTGGCCATTTTTTATTATTATTATTTTATTAACAGCTATTTTATTTTCATTAGCAGGTTTATTAAATGCTGTATTTGCTAAAAACTTTGACGATATTAGTTTTATTCCTACATTCATATTAACTCCTTTAACATATTTAGGTGGTGTTTTTTATGCTCCTACTATAATTCCTCCTTTATGGCAAAAAATATTAAAAATTAATCCTATTTACTATATTATTTCTGGTTTTCGTTATAGTTTTTTAGGAATATATATTATTTCTCCATGGATTACTGTAAGTATTCTAATTTTTTGTATTATTTTTTTATATTTATTGCTTTTTATTTTAATTAATAAAGGAACTGGTTTGCGTGACTAATAAAAAATTTTAAAAATTACTTTATAAAGAATTTTATATTTTAGATTAGAAAAAAATTTTTACTTTATATTTTTCTTAAATATATAAAACTATTATAAGTAATTATTCTGCTATTTGTTTTGCACGAATCTCTGCTAGAGTCTTACAATCAATACATAAACTTGCTGTAGGATGTGCTTCTAATCTTTTTATACCTATTTCTATCCCACAACAATCACAATATCCAAAATTATTTGTAGTAAATTTTTTTAAAGTTTTTTCTATTTTCTTAATTAATTTTCTTTCTCTATCTTTACTACGTAATTCTAAATTAAATTCTTCTTCTTGTGAAGCTCTATCTATAGGATCAGGAAAATTTGAGGTTTCATCTTTTATATAAGATATTTTATCATTTGTTCTATTTTTTATTTTATCAAGCCAAGCTTGTAATATTTTTTTAAAATGTAATAATTGTTTTTTATTCATATATATTTCATTATGTTTTTCTTTATAAGGAGATACTCCCGCAATAGACAAAATATTTAAAGATGATAAAATACTATTATTTTTTTTCATTTTTACTCCGTAAACTAATTTAGTTTAATAAAATTAATTAAAAAACCTTAAAATTAACTATTATTTACAATAGGTAATTTTTCATGATACCAACTCATCATTCCATTTTTTAAAATATAAATTTCATTAAAGTTCATATTACTTAATTTATTGGCTACTTTTATACCTAAAGAATTATTTTCTATTACTAGAATAATGGGATATTTTTTATGTTTACATAAATTACTTATATTATCATTTAGAATATTTATAGCATTTATATAAATAGCATTAATGATATGCCCATTATCATAATCACTTTTTTTCCTAAGATCAAAAACCATTCCTTTGTGTTTATTTATTAAATAAATAGCTTTGTGATTATTTATTAATTTATATTTTATAAAAATATTTTTAAAAAAAGAATATATGATTAATCCGAGTAAAAAAAACCAGATTATTAATAATATAATATTTTTAATTATAAATTGTCTCATAAATTATGTACATGCAATAAATGTTGTTTATTTAAATTAATTTTAAAAATATATTTTTGATAAGTTTTCATTATATATCAATTTATATAAAATTAAAGTCTTTAAATATTTTTATATTAAAAAATATTTTTAATAAAATTAAAATTTCTAATTACAATTTATATTATTGTATAAATAAACTTGTAATATAATTTTTATTATAATATAATCACTAAAGATTTTACGACACAATTAATATATTAATTATTGTATATACAATATATATATTATTAAGTAACTTTTTTAATTTTAATAAAAATTATTAATAATAATGCATAAAAATTTTAATTTATTATTATTTTTTAATATAAAAAATTAAAATTTTTAATAATATTAATATTTTTATATTAAATAAAATTTAAAGGTTAAAATTGTATGAATCAAGATATTATATTTAATTTAACTGATCAAAATTTTCAATCTAAAATAGACATGAATGATATAGTTTTAGTTGATTTTTGGGCAGACTGGTGCAATCCATGTAAGATTTTTTCCTCAATATTTGAAGAAGTATCAAATAATTATAAAAACATTATTTTTGCTAAATTAAATATTGAAAAATATAAATTTATTGCACAAAAATATGATATTCGAAGTATACCAACAGTATGTTTATTTAAAAAAGGAAAAATAGTTGATAAAATAGTAGGATCTATTAATAAAATTCAATTAGAAAAATTTTTAAATAAAAATGTAAAATAGTTTTGTTATATGTTTTAATATGAGTAGGTAAAAGTGTTTAATTTTAAAAAAAAGGTTCTAATTATGAAAATTTATTATAAATGATTTTTTACCAAAATAGTAAGTTATTTTTACGTGGAGGTTTTTATATATAATTATGTTTTTTATTATTATTACATAATATGATATATTAATTAGATATGGAAACGTTATTTTTCTTTTTTATAAAAAAATTCAAGAATTATTCAAGTTTAAGACCTCACCATTATGAATCTTACCGAATTAAAAAACAAACCAATATCTGAATTAATAGATTTGGGTGAAAATATTTATTTAGAAAATTTAGCGAGAATGCGCAAACAAGATATTATTTTTACTATATTAAAACAACATTCCAAAAGTGGTGAAGATATTTTTGGTGATGGAGTATTAGAAATATTACAAGATGGATTTGGATTTTTACGTTCTGCTGATAGTTCGTATTTAGCTGGACCAGATGATATATATGTATCGCCAAGTCAAATTAGACGTTTTAATCTACGTACAGGAGATACCATTTCTGGGAAAATACGCCCTCCAAAAGAAGGAGAAAGATATTTTGCATTGTTAAAAATAAATCAAGTTAATTTTGATAAACCTGAAAATGCTAGAAATAAAATTTTATTTGAAAATTTAACACCTTTACATGCAAATTCTAGATTAAGTATGGAAAGAGGTAATGGTACAACAGAAGATTTAACAGCTCGTGTATTAGATTTAGCTTCTCCAATTGGACGTGGTCAAAGAGGATTAATAGTAGCCCCTCCTAAAGCGGGAAAAACAATATTATTACAGAATATTGCTCAAAGTATAGCATATAATCATCCTGATTGTGTATTAATAGTATTATTAATTGATGAACGTCCAGAAGAAGTAACAGAAATGCGTAAATTAGTAAAGGGAGAAGTAATTGCTTCTACTTTTGACGAACCATCATCAAGACATGTTCAAGTATCGGAAATGGTAATTGAAAAAGCTAAAAGATTAGTAGAACATAAAAAAGATGTTATTATTTTATTAGATTCTATGACGCGATTAGCAAGAGCTTATAATACTATAGCACCTGCTTCTGGAAAAGTATTAACGGGAGGAGTAGATGCAAACGCTTTACATCGACCTAAACGTTTTTTTGGAGCTGCTAGAAATGTTGAAGAAGGTGGTAGTTTAACAATTATTGCTACAGCATTAATTGATACTGGCTCTAAAATGGATGATGTTATTTATGAAGAATTTAAAGGAACAGGAAATATGGAATTACATCTATCACGTAAAATAGCTGAAAAAAGAGTATTCCCCGCTATCGATTATAATAGATCAGGTACAAGAAAAGAAGAATTATTAAGTTCTCCAGAAGAATTACAAAGAATGTGGATTTTAAGAAAAATAATACACCCGATGAGTGAAATAGACGCTATGGAATTTTTAATAAATAAATTATCAATGACAAAAACTAATGACGATTTTTTTGATATGATGAAAAGATCTTAGTTTTTTGAATTTATACTTTTCATAAATATATTTAACTAAATTTTACGTATATTATATCGCTTTTTTTATCATTAAAAACTAGCTAAAAAATATTTAAAAAAAAACTAGACATTGAGATAATCAATTTGTAATATTGATACTGAAGCACCCGTAGCTCAGTAGGATAGAGTACTGCTTTCCGAAAGCAGAGGTCTCAGGTTCAATTCCTGTCGGGTGTAGTTTTTAATTTAAATTTATAATTTTTTTATATGGTGGTTATAGCTCAGATGGTAGAGCACTGGATTGTGGTTCCGGTTGTCATGGGTTCGATTCCCATTAATCACCCCATTATATTTTTCGGTGAGTAGCGCAGTTTGGTAGCGCAACTGGTTTGGGACCAGTGGGTCGGAGGTTCAAATCCTCTCTCGCCGATGAAATTGTTTGTATTTTTTTTAGTTTTTAAATTAAAATTTTATTATCAATAATATATGTTTTTATATCATTTATAGTTAGAACTATCATTTTCTTTTTTTTTGCAAATAATACTGTTTCAGGCATACGTGCCATGGAACCATCTTTATTTGTTAATTCACATAACACCCCTGTGGGTTTCATTTTAGCTATTTTTAGTAAATCGATTGTAGCTTCTGTATGTCCCATTCTTTTAAAAATTCCTCCATTAACAGCTCTTAATGGAAAAACATGTCCTGGTTTATTTAAATCATTAGGTCTTACATTATCAGCAATTGCTGTTTTAATTGTAGTAAATCTATCTTTTGCGGATACTCCAGTAGAAATACCATTAGCTGCTTCAATTGTAACTGTAAATCCTGTTTTATAGACACTAGTATTGTTTTTTACCATCATAGGTAAATTTAATTTTTTACGCCAATGCTCAGTAATACATAAACAAATAATTCCACTACCATACTTAATTAAAAAAGCTAACTGAGCTACAGAAATATTTTCTGCAGCAAAAACTATATCACCTTCATTTTCGCGATTTTTATCATCTAAAATTAAAATTCCTCTTCCTTGTTGTAAAAAGGAAATAGCATTTTCTACACGTGTTTTTATATTACCAAATTCTAAATCAAGTATTTTATAAGTCATAAAAAATATTATATTTATAATAAATTAGTAATATTATATATTAATAGAAAATTATATTTTAATTTTTTATTTATATATCTTTATTATTTTTTTCTTAATTCTATAAAAAATTTTTGATTTATATTATATAGAATTTTTTTAATTTTTTTATTGTAAAAGTAATTTACTAATATTGTTTATATATTTTGTTAATAAATAAAAATTATTATTTTTTATTTTCAATAAAAAATATATAATAATTTTTAAAAAGGAGTCCTTAAATTGAAAATTTACTTAGTAGGTGGAGCGATTAGAGATATTCTTCTAAATTTAAAAGTTACGGATAAAGATTGGTTAGTAGTTGAAGGTAATATAAAATTAATGATTAAATTAGGTTTTAAACTAGTTGGTAAAGATTTTCCTGTTTTTTTACATCCTATAACACATGAGGAATATGCATTAGCTAGAACAGAACAGAAAGTTGGTCATGGATATAAAGGATTCGTCTATTATTCTTCTTCTAAAATAACTCTTGAAGAAGATTTATTACGTAGAGATCTTACAATTAATGCTATTGCTCAAGATAAATTAGGAAATTTTTATGATCCATATAATGGGATACAAGATATTAAAAATAGAATATTAAGACATGTATCTAATGCTTTTCAGGAAGACCCCTTAAGGGTATTACGTGTTGCCAGATTTACTGCTAAATTAGCAAGTTTAAATTTTCGTATTCATAAAAAAACATTAGAACTAATGAAAATTATGAGTAATTCTGGAGAATTATCTTATTTAAAACCAGAAAGAATTTGGAAAGAAACTTATAATGCTTTACAAACTTCTCATCCACATATATATTTTCAAGTTTTAAGAAAATGTGAAGCTTTATCTATAATTTTTCCAGAAATAAATAAATTATATGGAATCCCAGCTCCGCTAAGATGGCATCCTGAAATAGATACAGGAATTCATACTATGCTTACTTTAAAAATTGCAGCTAAATTAACTACTAATGTTGCTGTTAGATTCGCTGCATTATGTCATGATATAGGAAAAGGATTAACACCTAAAAAATTATGGCCTAGACATCCTGGACATGGTTTAGCTGGTGTTCCTTTGATTAAAAAATTATGTAAAAAATTAAAAATTCCTAATAATATTAAAAATTTATCTGTTTTAGCGGCTCAAGTACATGATTTTATACATGATATATATAATCAAAAACCAAAAAATATATTAAATATATATAATATGATTGATGCTTGGAGAAAACCTTATAGGGTAAAACAAATAGCTTTAATTAGCGAAGCTGATGCGAGAGGTAGAGCTACACTGGAATCCATCCCATATCATCAAGGTGAATATTTTATAAATATGTACAAATATATTTTAAATATCAATATTAAAAATATTATTAATAATAACAAGCTAAAAGGAATAGATATAAGTGAAAAAATTCAAGAAGAGAGATTAAAATTACTTAAATTATATTTAAAATCTTAAAATTCAAATTTTTTATTTTAAGAAGAAATGCAATAATATTACTAAAAATAGACGATATAAAGAAAACCATTTTAAAGAAACATTTTTTATAATACATAAAAATCTTTTAATTACTATTAGACTAATAATAAAAGATATTATAAAACCAATAATAAATATTTTTATATTAGTAATATTGATCAAAAAATAGTGTTTACATAATTCTAATATATTAGCTCCCAAAACAATAGGAATAGATATAATGAAACAAAATTCTATTGCAATAGGACGATTAATTCCTATTAATTTACTAATTGATAGTATTGATCCTGATCGTGAAACTCCTGGAAATAATGAAAAACATTGGGAAATTCCAATTAATAAAGCTATTTTATATGTTAAATAATTAATATTATTTATTTTAGGTTTTTTAGGACAAAATTGTTCAGAAAAATATAGTAAAAAACTTCCAAAACATAGTCCATATATAATATAATGAATATTATTTATTATTTTAATTTTATGATAAAAAATTAATCCCATCAATATTGTTGGTATTGTAGATATTATTATATGTGATATAGTTAATTTTTTTTTATAAAAAAAACCATATTTTATGGTATTAGTTATAATTTTTTTTATTTTTTTAAAAAAAAATAAAAATATTGCTAATGTGGAACCTAATTGTATTATTATCTCAAATATTTTGAAATTATTTTCATCAATTATATTTAATATTTTAGCAAAAATTATTATATGTGCACTTGATGATATAGGTAAAAATTCGGTTAAACCCTGAATTATACTTATTAATATAGTAGAAAAGTAATTTAATAACATAATTATTTTTTGATTTAATAAAAACATTTGAATAATTTTGTTAGATTAATACTATATTTTTTAATTGTAAAAGTATTTTATTCCTTTTCTATATTTAAAAAATTATTAAATAAATTAAATATAATTTTACAATGATAATTTAGAGTTTATTTTAATTTGAGATAATCTATATTTTTTTTTTTCTTTGTAAGAAATTTTTTTTGATCCAACATAAGCAATCATTGCAGCATTATCAGTACATAATTTAGTTTTACTAAAAAATAATTTGATGTTTTTTTTTTTAAAATTTTTATAAAAAAATATTCTTAATTTTTTATTTGAACTCACTCCTCCTGAAATTACTAATTGTTGAATATTATATTTTTTAAGAACGCGTAAACTTTTTAAATAGAGAGTTTCAATAACAGCATCTTCGAAAGCACATGCAATATCAGCTTTTGTTTGTAAATCAGTTAAATTTTTTTTTATAATAAAATTTTTAACAAATGTTTTTAATCCAGAAAAGCTAAAATTAAAATTATTTTTTTTAGAAATCATGGGACGTGGAAAAACAAAACGTTTGGGAGTGCCATATTTAGCTAATTTAGACAAATTTTTACCTCCAGGATATTCTAAACCTAATAATTTTGAAGTTTTATCAAAAGCTTCACCAACAGCATCATCAATATTGTAACCTAATATTTTATATTTTCTAAATTTATACGTATATACTAATTGAGTATGTCCTCCTGAGATTAGTAATCCAATAAAGGGAAAGTTAGGAATATTCTTTTGTAACATAATTGAAAAAAGATGTCCTTCCATATGATTAACTGGTATAATAGGGATATTTAAAGCAAAAGCAAGAGAATGAGCAACGGTAGCTCCTATAATTAAAGAATTTATTTGACCAGGGCCTTCAGTATATGCAATGCAATCAAGATCATTTAAATTTTTCTTTATTTTTAGTAATGATTTTTTTATTAATGGGATAATTTTTTCTAAATGTTTTCTTGCTGCTAATTCTGGAACTATCCCTCCATATTTTGCGTGAATTTTTTGTGTATAAATATTATTACATAATATTCCTATATTTTTATCATAAATAGCGATTGCTGTATCATCACATGATGTTTCTATACCCATTATAAGCATAATTAATTTCCGTAATATTATTTTTATATACAAATTTTAAAAAATTATTTTATATAATTACTATTATGCATTACAATAACATATATAATAAATAAAATTTAAAATGGAAGGATATGTTGCAAATGCCTATTATTAAAGTACGTGAAAATGAACCATTCGATTTAGCTTTACGTCGTTTTAAACGTTCATGTGAAAAAGCGGGAATTTTAGCAGAAGTAAGACGTAGAGAATTTTATGAAAAACCAACAACAGGAAGGAAACGAGCTAAAGCATCAGCAATAAAAAGACATATGAAAAAAATATCCAGAGAAAATGCAAAGAAAATGAGATTTTACTAAAATTAATTTTGTTTTTATAGAGATTTAAATTTTTAATTTATAATTAAAAGATATTTTATATTAAATGGCAAAATATTTTACTCGTGCGTTTATTAATCATGTATTAGATAGAAGTGATATTATTTATTTAATTCAAAATAAAATTAAATTAAGAAAGATAGGTGAAAATTTTTTTGCTATATGTCCTTTTCATTTAGAAAGAAATCCATCTTTTGTTGTAAATAAAACTAAACAATTATATCATTGTTTTGGTTGTGGTGTTCATGGAAATATCATAGATTTTATGATGAATTATGAAAATCTATCTTTTATAGAAAGTATTGAAACGCTAGCTGATTTATTTGGAATACCTCTTGTTTATGAGAAAAAAAATTTATATATAACAAAATTAATATCTAAAAATAAAATTTTATATCAATATATGTTAAATATTTGTAATTTTTACCAAAATTCTTTATATTCTACATCTGGTCAAGAAACATATAAATATTTATTAAAGAGAGGTTTTAATAAAGAAACAATTAAATATTTTTCTTTAGGTTTTTCTCCAAAAAATTGGATTGATAAAATACTAAATAAAACAAAAAATATAACAATACTACATAAACATTTAGGCCTTATAAAATATAATAAAAGTCATAATAATTATTATGATATATTTTATGAACGTGTCATTTTTCCAATTAGAAATACAAAAGGTTTTATAATAGGTTTTGGTGGTAGAACATTAAAAAAAAATAAAATTCCTAAGTATTTAAATTCTGCAGAAAATAGTATTTTTCATAAAAAAAATGAATTGTATGGACTTTATGAAATAAAAAAAGAAAAAAAAAATTTAATTGTAGAGAAAATATTAGTAGTAGAAGGTTATACAGATGTTATTAGTTTATTTCAATTTAATATAAAATACGCAGTAGCAATATTAGGTACTACTATTAGTAGTATTCATATTAATAAATTATTCAATTTAACAAATAAAATTATTTATTGTTATGATGGAGATGATGCAGGAATAGAGGCGCATTGGAAAGCTTTAAAAAAAAGTTTATCATATCTTGTTAATGGGAAACAAGTAGAATTTATGTTTTTGCCTAAAGGAGAAGATCCTGATAGTTTAATTAAAAAAAAAGGTAAATTAATTTTTGAAAAATATATTAATAATGCTTTATCATTTTCAAATTTTTTTTTTAAAAAATTAATGTCTAAAAATAAATTTTTTTCTTCTGAGGAAAAAACAAAATTTAGCCATAGAGCATTATCTTTAATTAAATTAATTCCTGATTATATTTTCCAAATAACTTTAATTAAACAATTAGGTGAAAAAATAGGAATTATCAATTTTTTAGATATATATACTTTATTACAGCATCCAATAAATAACAATTCAGTAAATTATATAAACAAAAGTTTAAAAAAAACAACAATTCGTATAATATTAAGTTTATTAATACAAAATCCTAAATTAATAAAAATTCTTCCGAAATTTAAATTTTTTAAAACTTCTAACATTAATGGTTTTTTATTTTTTATGAAATTTATAAAAATTTGTCATATTAAGAATATAACAACAGCTAAAATTTTAGAAAAATATAGAAATACAAAATTAAAAGAACCGCTTGAAATGTTAGCTACGTGGAATCATATCATTCCTGATAATGAAATAGAGAAATTTTTTATTAAATGTATAAAAAAATTGGAAATAAATATTTTAGAAAATAGACAAGAATATTTAATATCTTTAGATAGAAAAAAAGGATTAAATATTGAAAAAAAAAAAGAATTGTGGTCTTTAAATAAAGAATTGATTAACAAAAAAAATGATTTAAAAAATTAATTTTGAATAATGTTTATTATTTCTTACTAAGAAAAAATATAATCAGAAATTTTAATTTATTTACATTTTTTTAATATTAATGAATAAAACCATGGAACTATTTATGGATCATAACTCAAAATCACAGTTTGAACTTCTCGTAACACGTGGGAAAGAACAAGGTTATTTAACCTATTCAGAAGTTAATGATCATTTACCTGATAATATTATTAGTTCTAACCAAATTAAAAATATTATCAAAATGATAAATGATATGGGTATTCAAGTAATGGAGAAAGCCCCAGGTGACGGAGATCTAATATTAAATAATAATACAAATAATGAAGCAGAACCAGAAGATGCAGTACAAGTACTATCTACTGTTGAATCAGAAATGGGGAGGACTACAGATCCAGTAAGGATATATATGCGTGAAATGGGAACGGTAGAATTATTAACAAGAGAAGGAGAAATTAATATTGCTAAGCGTATAGAAAACGGTATAAATCAAATACAATGTTCAATTGCCGAATATCCTGGATCAATCGATTACTTTTTAAAACAATATGATAAGGTTAAATCTGGAAATATGCGTTTACTAGATTTAATTAATGGATTTATTAACTTAAATATTGAAGAAGAAATTGTACCTACAGATATAAATCAGGAATTAATTAATGATCAAACAGAAAATAATGAAAATTTAATAGATCCTAACTTAGCAAAAATAAAATTTGAAGAATTACATAATCAATATAGAATAACATCTATTTTTATAAAAAAAAATGGAAGAAATCATTATAAATCAATACATGAAATTAAAATTCTTTCAGAAATTTTTAAACAATTTAAATTATCTACAAAAGAATTTAATTATTTAGTTGAAAAAATTCGTTCTATTATGTCACGTATCCGTATTTATGAACGAAATATTATGAATATCTGTATTCAAAATTATAATATTTCTAAAAAAAAATTTATTTTTATATTTAAAGATAATGAAACTAATATTCATGTTTTTTTAAAAAAGTTAAAAAATAATATATCTAATGATAGATCACTATATAATAGTCAAAATACATTTTTTGATAAATTAAAAAATAATTTTAATAAATTAATTAATATTGAGAAAGAAACTAATATAACGATTAAACAAATTAAAGACATTAATAAAAAAATATCTGTTGGAGAAGCAAAAGCTAAAAGAGCTAAAAAAGAAATGATTGAAGCTAATTTAAGATTAGTTATTTCTATTGCAAAAAAGTATACAAATAGAGGTTTACAATTTCTTGATTTAATTCAAGAAGGAAATATAGGCTTAATGAAAGCAGTTGATAAATTTGAATATAGAAGAGGTTACAAATTTTCTACATATGCGACATGGTGGATTAGACAGGCTATTACACGTTCAATTGCAGATCAAGCAAGAACTATTAGAATTCCTGTACACATGATTGAAACTATTAATAAACTTAATAGAATTTCAAGAAAAATATTACAAGAATTAGGACGTGAGCCTACACCGGAAGAACTTTCAGAACGAATGATGATACCAGAAGACAAAATTAGGAAAGTGCTAAAAATAGCAAAAGAACCTATTTCTATGGAAACGCCTATTGGTGATGATGAAGAATCACATTTAGGAGATTTTATTGAAGATAATACTTTAGAATTACCATTAGATTCTGCTACATCGGAAAGTTTACGTTTAGCAACATATAATATTTTATCCAGCTTAACTCCTAGAGAAGCTAAAGTATTAAGAATGAGATTTGGTATAGATATGAATTCTGATCATACTTTAGAAGAAGTCGGTAAACAATTTGATGTGACTCGTGAACGAATTAGGCAGATAGAAGCAAAAGCTTTAAGAAAACTACGACACCCTAGTCGATCAGAGATTTTGAAAAGTTTTTTAGATAATTAAAATTTATTGATATAATCAAGTAGTTAATTTTTTAACTACTTGATTATATCAAATTTTATAAATTTTTTATTTTAAAATTTTTTTCTTCTTCCCTTATCGTCAAAATTTGACTGCTTGATTCATTAATTAATACAGTATGCTCATACTGAGCAGAATTAGTTTTATCTGTTGTTTTTACAGTCCATTTATCATTCGTTAAATAAACATCATGATTTCCAATATTTATCATAGGTTCTATTGTAAAAATCATCCCTGGTTTTAAAATAATTTCATAATCATATGCAAGATAATGTAAAATTTGAGGATCTTCATGAAAATTTTTACCAATACCGTGACCACAATAATTTCTTACAACAGAAAATTTTTTTGATTCTACATATTTTTGTATAGTTTGACCTATTTTATATAATCTAACTCCTGGTTTTAAAATATTAATAGCTTTATATAAACTTTTTTGTGCAGTTAAACATAATAATTGAGATTTTACAGAAACATCACCTACTAAGAACATTTTGGATGTATCACCATAATAACCATCATATAAAATAGTTACATCTATATTAACAATATCTCCATTATTTAATAATTCATTTTTATTTGATATACCATGACATACAATATCGTTTTTTGAAATACATACAGATTTTGGAAAACCTTTATAACCTAATGCAGCTGGTATTGCTTTTTGAATATTTACTATATAATTATGACATATATTGTTTATTTCTTCAGTACTAATTCCTGGTTTTATAAAAGATTCAATCATTTCTAAAACTTCAGCTGCTAATTGACAAGATTTATGAATTTTTTTTATTTCTTTAGATTTTTTAATTAATATTTTCATTACTATTCTAGTATAATTATTAATTGTATAATAATTAATATTACATTATAAATAAATGATTAAATATTAATTTTCAAATAAGATTTATATAAAAAATTGTTAAAAAATTTTAATAATTACTTTTTTATATATAAAATAATTATATAATAATCGTTCATAAATAAAAAAAAGGATAAGGAAATGATTGTTTCTTTAAAAGAAATGTTTAAAGTAGGTGCCCATTTTGGACATCAAACTAGGTTTTGGAATCCTAAAATGAAAAAATTTATTTTTAATCATAAAAATAAAATACATATTATAAATCTTGATAAAACTGTATCTATGTTTAATAATGCTTTAATAGAATTAAAAAAAATTAGTTCTAAAAAGGGGAAAATTTTATTTGTTGGAACTAAAAAAGCAGCTTCTCTTCCTATTAAAGAAACAGCTAATAATTGTAAACAATTTTTTGTAAATTATCGTTGGTTAGGCGGCATGTTAACCAATTGGAAAACAGTAAAAAAATCAATAAAAAGATTAAAAGAATTAGAATTACAAAGTAAAGATGGCACCTTTAAACAATTAACAAAAAAAGAAGCATTAACAAGAAAACGAGAATTATTAAAATTAGAAAAAAGTCTAGGTGGTATAAAAAATATGGGAGGATTACCAGATGCAATATTTGTAATTGATGCAGAACATGAAAAAATTGCAATTAAAGAAGCAAAAAAACTAAATATTCCTATATTTGCTATAGTAGACACTAATTCTAATCCAGATGGTATTAATTTTGTAATACCAGGAAATGATGACGCCATTAGAGCTATAAAATTATATTTATGTTATGTATCTGAAATTGTGCTAAATAATTCTTCATTTATTGCTAATAATATAAAAACTAATCAGTTAGGAGATTAATATTGAAAATTAATATTAACAAAATTAAAGAATTACGAAATATTACAGGTGTTGGAATTTTAGAATGTAAAAAAGCACTAGTTGCTACAAAAGGAAATATTAACTTAGCTATAAATTATATACGTAAATATTCTCAAATAGAATCTATAAAAAAATCCAATAACTTAACAAAAGAGGGAATAATTATAAGTTTTGTAAAAAAAAATATTGGAATATTATTAGAAATAAATTGTCAAACAGATTTTGTAGCAAAATCAATACATATTACAAATTTTGCACAAAATATAATTGAATATATTTTTAATTATAAAATTACAGATATTATAAAAATAAAAAATGTTTTTGAAGAAGAAAAAATAAAATTAATTGGAATATTAAAAGAAAATATTTCTATTAACCGTTTTAGTGTTATTGAAGGAAAATTTATTGGGCAATATATTCATCATAGTAAACGTATTGGTGTATTATTACAATCTAATTTAGATAATCAATTATTAATGAAAAAAATTGCTATGCATATAGCTATGTTAAAACCAAGATATATCCAAGAAAAAAATATCCCAAATAATGTTCTTCATGAAGAATATCAATTACAAAAGGATATAGCTAAAAATAACAAAAAATCAAAAATAATTATAAATAAAATAACCAAGGGCCGTGTACAGAAATTTATAAACAATATAACATTATATAACCAAAAATTTTTATTTGATAATAATCAAACAGTATCACATTTTTTAAAAGAAAATGATATGGAAATTTTCCAATTTATAAATTTTGAATTAGGGTCAAAGTATAATTAAGAATTAAAATTTTTTTTTATATATTTAAATTTTATAAAAAAGATATAATAAGTGTTCTCATGAATATCAAAAAAAAAATGATCTATAATCGTATTATATTAAAAATAAGTGGTGAATTTTTACAAGGTAATAATGCATCAGGCATTGATAACAAATTATTAAATTATATTATACAAGAAATTAATACTATTTTTTCTTTAGGAGTTGAAATAGGTATTGTAATTGGTGGAGGAAATTTATTTAGGGGAAGATATTTTAATTCAAACGAAAATTTAAAACGTATTTTAGGTGATCAAATTGGAATGTTATCCACTATAATAAATGGTTTAGTATTACATCATTCATTAAATTTTTTATTAGTAAAAACATACTTAATGTCTGCTTTTTCAATTAAAGGAATTTGTAATGAATATAATATATTTAAAGCTATTAATTTAATTAAGAAAAATATAATTATATTTTCAGGAGGAATTGGTAATCCTTTATTTACTACAGATACTGCTGCATGTTTAAGAGGAATTGAATTAGGAGCAAATGCTATATTAAAAGCAACAAAAGTTAATGGAGTATATTCAAAAGATCCTATAAATCATTTAAATGCTAAATTTTATGACATATTAGATTATGATCAAGTTATAAGTAAAAAATTAAAAATTATGGATAATACTGCTTTTGTACTGGCACGTGATCATAATATTCCTATTCATATATTTAATATAAATAAACCTGGATCTCTTTATAGAATATTAACAGGAGAAAATGAAGGAACAATAATAAAAAATAGTTAAATAAATTTAATTTATTAATATAGGTAAAAAAATGTATAATGATATTCTGAGAGATAACGAAGTTAGTATGAAAAAAATTTTGGATCTTTTTATAAAAAAAGTCAATATTACATTAAATAATAGAATTTCTCCTCATTTATTAAATAATTTAACTGTAAAATTATATAATAAATTAATTCCGATTAATCAATTATCTTCTATTGTTGTAGATAATTATTCTACTCTGAAAATTACTCCATTTGATATTTCTATTATAAAAAATATAGAAAAAAGTATTATTTTTGCTAATTTGGATTTAACTACAAAAATAGTTAATAAGGATATTTTTGTAATGATACCTCCTATGACTGAATCTAGAAAAATCAAAATAACAAAAAATCTTAAAGGAGAATTAGAATTAAATCGTATTGCTATACGTAATATACGTAAAAAAAAAAAGAATAAACTAAAAATTCTTTTAAAGAATAAAAATATTAGTGAAAATCAAGAAAAAGAATTACAAAAACAAATTCAAAAAAAAACATCATTTTACATAAATAAGATTACAAATTTTTTTAAAAAAAAGATAGAATTATTTAATTAAAATATATTGTTTTTATTTAAAAATAAAACATGTTTACGTATATCATTTTAAAATATATGTTGATATTTATTTAAATTATTTTTTAAATTATTAAAGTAGTATGTTTTTTATGATATTTTTTTGACGTTTAATTATTAAAATAATTTTAAGTACTAAAACAGAAATGATAATAGAAAACAAAAATGTAAAGATTAAAAATATTTCCTATCCAAAACATGTTGCTATTATTATGGATGGTAATAGAAGATGGGCTAAAAAAAACGGAAAATTAAAATTTTTGGGACATCAAGAAGGAGTTAAAACAGTAAAAAAAATAGTGAGTTTTTCCATTAAAAAAAACATAAAGATATTGACATTATATGCTTTTAGCAGTGAAAATTGGAATAGAGAACGTAGTGAAATTAAATTTTTAATGAAGTTATTTGAAGAAGTTTTAAAAAAAGAAACTGTTAATTTAAAAAAAAAAAATATACGTTTAAAAATTATTGGTAATAAAAAAGAATTAAATATTAATTTACAAAACGAAATTAATAAAACGGAACATGAAACAAAAAATAATAATGGATTATTATTAAATATAGCTGTGAATTATGGTGGTCGTTGGGATATTATTACT
The DNA here is from genome assembly GCF_012571135.1 of Enterobacteriaceae endosymbiont of Donacia tomentosa. Taxonomy (NCBI): domain Bacteria; kingdom Pseudomonadati; phylum Pseudomonadota; class Gammaproteobacteria; order Enterobacterales; family Enterobacteriaceae; species Enterobacteriaceae endosymbiont of Donacia tomentosa. The sequence goes on along the minus strand of NZ_CP046216.1, from coordinate 260,448 downwards.
GGAGTTAAAAAAATTGCTGCAAAAGTATATAAGGGATTGCTAAATCCTAAAGAAATTAATGAAAATACTTTAAGTAAGTATATATGTTTAAGTGATAATTTACCTATAGATTTAGTGATTAGAACAGGTGGAGAGTATCGCATAAGTAATTTTTTAACTTGGCAGATTGTATATTCAGAATTATATTTTACTAAAATATTATGGCCTGATTTTAATGAAAAAAATTTTACAAAAGCATTAACTATTTTTTCTAATCGCGAACGTCGTTTTGGAGGTAATTGTATTAAATTTAAAAATTAATTATATATAAAATAAATTAAAAGATTTTTATCAAGATAGAATTTTTTGGATGTTTTTTTAGAAATATTTTTTTTAAAATATATTTTATAAAAATTACAGATCCATATTATTAATTACATATTAATGTAGTTCTGTATTTAATAAATTTTTGATATTATAAAAAATTAAAATTTAGTTTATTAATATTTACATCTAAAAATACAGGAGTTTTAATGTTGTTAAATATTTTATTTGATATAATAATATTTATTATAACAGTAAGTTCTCTAATAATAGTACATGAATGCGGTCATTTTTATATGGCACGACTTTTTCGTACATATATAAAGTGTTTTTCAATAGGTTTTGGAAAAAAAATTTTAAATTATCATGATAAATATGGGACTAATTATGTAGTTAGAGTAATCCCTTTGGGAGGTTATGTAAAAATATCAAGTAATGTTGACAACAACAATACAAAATATGTAAAAAAATTTAATTTATTATTATATGATCAATTAAGTTTTTTTAAAAAAATATTAATTATTATTGGAGGTCCAATAGCAAATATTATATTTGCAATAATAATTTATTGGATAATTTTTTTTATAGGGATAAGGGTGCCAATTAAATATCCTATAATTAATGAGATTAATTATTTATCTGTTGCTGATTTAGCTGGTTTGGCACCTAATATGGAAATTAAAAAAATTAATGGTGTAAATACTCCTGATTGGAATACTGTAAATTCAGAATTAATAAAAAATATTGATATTAATCAAAATAATAAAATTAAAATAGAAGTTAGTTCTATAAATTCAAATATTAGAACAAATAAGATTTTAAAAATTCCTAAAAATTCTATTAAATATTTAAAAAAACAAAATTTAATATTAAAGTTAGGTATAATACCTAAAGGATTAAAGATTAATCCTATTATTGCATATGTAATACATGAATCACCCGCTGCAAAATCTAAATTACACATTGGAGATAAAATAATTAATGTCCAGGGGAGTAATTTTTCAAATTGGTATGATTTACAAAAATTTATTTTCTCAAATACTGATAAAGTAATTAATTTAAATATTAAAAGAAATAATAAATATATTGATATAAAAATTATCCCTTCAATTATAAGTGTTGTATCCAAAAAAACTAGTTTTATTGGATTAATTCCTAAAATTACAAATATAAAAGATACTTCAATAATTATACATAAATATAATTTCGTTCAAGCATTATATCAATCTATTAAAAAAATTTTTAAATTGATACAATCAACATTAAGTTCATTATATGGTTTTTTTAAAAAAAAACAAAATATGTATAATTTAAATGGTCCGATTTCTATTGGACAAATAGCTGGAATTTTAATTCGTAGTAATTTTGTATACTACTTTATGTTTTTAGCTCTGGTAAATATTAATCTAAGTATAATAAATTTATTACCTATACCTATTTTAGATGGTGGGCAATTAGTTCTTTTATGTTGTGAAAAAATAATAGGTAGAAAAATATCTAATAAAATTAAGTATTTAACATATAAGTTAAGTTTAATTATTTTAATTTTAATAATGGGGATTGCATTAATAAATGATTTTTTACGATTATAATAAAAATTTTTTTTACAAAATATATAAATATAGTAAATATTTCTTATTTATATTTTTGTTAATTTTTATTAAAGATGTTAATTGTCAAAATATTATTTTAAAGAAACAAAAAAGTACAATTTGTGTTCAAAAAATAATATTTTTTGGTCTTAATAAACTAAAATTAAATGATGTTTTAGCAAAAACACCTATAAAAATAGGAGAGTGCATATCTGACACAGATTTAACAAAAATTATACATATATTATTTATTACTGGTTTTTTTGAAGATATAAATATTTTTAAACATAAAAATACGATTATTATCAAAGTAGTAGAAAAACCAATGATTTCTAATATCTCTATTAAAAATAATACAACAATAAAAACAAGTATTATAAAAGAATTTTTGAAAAATATAGGGATTAAAAATAAAGCTATATTAGATCGTCAATTATTATTTACCTTTAAAAATAATATTGAACGTATTTTTTATGAAAATGGGATGTTTTATTCTAATATAAAAATCAAAATTGTTATTAACAAAAATCGAACCGTAAATATAACAATATTTTTTAATGAAAAAAATGCTACTAAAGTTAAACAAATAAATATATTAGGAAATCATTTCTATAGTACTGATTTTTTAATAAAATATTTAAACATAAATAACAACTTTTTATTTTTCTTTCCAAAAAGAGATAAATATAATTTTACTTATCTTAATGAGAAGATTAGTAAATTACAAGAATTATATTTAGATCATGGGTTTCCTAAATTTAAAATTCAACATATTACTCAAAATTTATCATATGATAAAAAAAATATGTTTTTAACAATTAAAATTAAGGAGAATCAGCAATTTAGAATTGCTAAAATTATTTTAAATATTAATAAAAATAAATATTTAAAACATATAAAAAATATGGTTAATATTTCTCCAGGAGAACTTTATCAAGAAAAAAAAATAGTACAATTAAAAGATGATATAATCAGTTATTTAGGAAATTATGGTTTTTTAAATCCAAATATCAAAATATTTAAAGATTTTAATATAAAAAATCATATATTAACTCTGATTTTACAAATAGATGTAAATAAAAAATATTATGTAAGAAAAATAGAATTTTCGGGAAATATTTCTACAAAAAATAGCATTTTAAGACGTGTAACTTATCAAAAAGAAGGTGCTTGGTTTAATAGTAAATTAATTGAAAAAACAAGAAGAAAATTACTTTCATTAGGATACTTTACTAAAGTAGAAGTTTTATTACATAAAAATCATGATATTTTTCATACATTAGACGTAATATTTCAAGTTCAAGAAGAAGATACAGGTGATTTTAGTTTTAACGGAGGAGTAGGAGGTTGGGTTGAAACTGTATCATTACAAAATGTAATTAAACAAGAAAATTTCTTAGGAACTGATAATGATATATTTATAAATTCTAATATTAATAATTTTCACTCTTATGTTGAATTTTTATTTAATAAAAATAATGTTTATTTTAAAGATTTAAGTATAGGAATCAAAATATCTCTAGATAACACTAGAGATAATACTAATAATAGTAATTATTATAATAATTTTATGAATCACAATAAAGGATTTGGGGCTGTTATTAAGTATCCTATTACTGAAAACATTCTTTTAGAAAGTAATGTGGGATTTTCGAAAAATTATATTACTAATATTAATAATGAATTAACTTTACTTCATTTTTTAAAAAAAATAGGATATAAAGTATATTCTTATCCTAAGAAGAATTTTATATTAAATGAATTAAGCATAAGTTATTCATTATTATATAATAATTTGGATAATCAAAAATTTCCGATATTTGGACAAGTTGGGTTTCTAGAGGCGTATTTTTCTTTTCCTTGGTATGACAGAACTAGTAATTATAAAATTAACTTTGATTATACTCACTATATTCCTTTATCTTTTAAACGTAAAAAAGAAGATTTAAAAAATAATGATGTTTTCATTTATTTATTTAAAGCTAATATTGGATATGGTCATGGTTTTTTAGGCGGAACATTTCCTGTTTATAATAATTTTTATCTTGGGGGAATAAATTCGATTAGAGGGTATAAACCTAATAGTATTGGGCCTAAAGCAATGTATTTGAATACAAAATACAATAATTGTGATAATAATAGATCTATTTGTATGTCAAATAATGCAATAGGAGGTAATTTTGTTATCAATATAAATCAAGAATTAATTATACCCATGAATTTTTTAAGTGAAAAATATAAAGAAAAAATTAGGTCTTCTATTTTCTTTGATATTGGAAATTTATTCAATACTCTAGTAGAAGATAATTATTTATATAAATTATATAAAATACCTGGTTTAAAGATTTTATCAGATATAAGAAGTTCACTAGGTATTTCTGTTAAATGGAAATCTTCTATAGGAAAATTTGAAATTTCTTATGCGCATCCATTTAAAAAATATGAAACAGATCAAGTGGAACAATTACAATTTCATATTGGCAAAACTTGGTAAATAAAATTCATAAATTTATTAAAAAAGGTATATTAAAATGAAATTTTCTTTACGAGCAATTATTTTATCTGTATTAATTTTAACTTTTCCTGTTGATAAAGCTTTTTGTTTTACTCAGTTCGCAATTGTAGATATTACGAAAGTTGTTCAAAAAATACCTCAAACACAAAAAACTATTAAAAAATTGGAAAAAGAATTTCAACCTAAAATTGATAAAATAAAAAAAATACAAGATTCAATACAACTTAAAACAGAAAAATTAAAAAATAATAGACTATCAATATTTTCAAATGAAAAAAATACATTAGAAAAAGAAATTATAAATGAAAAAAACATTTTAGCAATTCAAATTAAGAATTTTGAAACAGAACTTACAAAAAGACAAGAAGAAGAACGTGCAAAATTATTACATGTAATTAAAAAAGTTATTAATATTGTAGCTAAAAAAAATAACTATAATATAGTCTTTGATTCTAGTGCTCTTTTTTACATAAACAATATTGATAATTTAACAGATAGTGTGATAGAACAAATGAAATAAATAAGTTAAAGTTATAAAATAGATCAGTTAAAAATATATCTCTGATATGGAGATATATTTTTGAAATTTTAATAAAAATATTATTTATAAAAATTATATGTTAAATATTAATGAGATTTTATACATTTTACCTCATCGATATCCGTTTATTTTAGTAGATAAAATTATTTCGTTTAAAAAATTTATATTTTTAAATGCTATAAAGAATATTTCTTTAAATGAACCATGTTTTCAAGGACATTTTCCTGAAAATCCTATTTATCCTGGTGTTTTATTATTAGAATCAATGATACAAACTACAGGTATTTTATTATATAAAAGTGTTAAAAAACAAATATTAAAAAATAAAGATATGTACTATATTACTGGGATGAATGATGTCCGTTTTAAACATTTTGTATTTCCTGGAGATCAAATATTAATAAAAAGTATTTTGGAAAAACAAAGAAAAAAATTTTTTTTTTTTAAAAGTATAGTAAAAGTTAAAAAAAAAATTGTTTGTAAAGCAAAAATTATGTGCGTACGTATTATTAAAAAATAAAATAATATTTTTATATTAAAGTTTTAATTTTTATATACACTAGAGATTAGTATTTTATTAGAATTTTTTACAAATTTAGAATAATTTTTATATAAAAAATGAATTATCCATATTTTATTCATCTACATGTTCATAGTGATTATTCAATGCAAAATGGACTTTCAAAAATTGAAAAAATTATAGAAAAAACTGCATTATTAAATATGCCTGCAATAGCTATAACTGATATTTCTAATATATTTGGTTTAGTGAAATTCTATAAAATTGCACATCATTATGGAATAAAAGCTATTATCGGCGCTGATTTTAAAATTGAAAATTTAAATAATGGTTTTTCAAAATTAACTATACTAGCATCTAATAATATTGGATATCAAAATCTTAAATTACTAATAGCTGATATTTATAAAAATGGATATAACAATATTATTGGGCCTACAGTTACTTATCAATTACTGAAAAAATATTGTCAAGGATTGATTATTTTATCAGGGGGTGTTAAAGGTGATATAGGAAAAAATATTTTACAAAAAAATACTTATTTAATAAAAATATTAATTAATTTTTATAAAAAATATTTTCCTAATCGATTTTATTTAGAGCTCATACGTACAAATCGTGCAAATGAAGAAAATTACATAAATATGGCGTTAGAGATATCACATTATTTTTCTATCCCTTTAGTTGCTACTAATGAAGTCTATTTTTTAAATAAAAAAGATTTTGATACACATAATATTAGAGTAGCCATTAATAGAGGTTATACTCTAAATGAGAGTAAGGAAAAATTAGACTATAGTCCAGAACAATTTTTAAAAAATACACAAGAAATGTGTATTTTATTTAAAGATATTCCTGAAGCATTATCTAATAGCGTAGAAATAGCTAAAAAATGTAATGTCTTTTTAAAATTAAATCAATATTTTTTACCTAAATTTAAAGTAAAAAACGTTTCTTCTCCACAAAATTATCTTATTAAAAAATCTTATATAGGATTACAAAAAAGATTAAAAAATATATATCAAAATATTAATATATTTAATTCTAAAAAAATGAAATATGAAAAGAGATTATTTTACGAATTAAATATTATTAATAAAATGGGGTTCCCTAGTTATTTTTTAATAGTTATGGAATTTGTACAATGGGCTAAGAAAAATAGTATACCTGTTGGTCCAGCTAGAGGTTCTGGTGCTGGTTCATTAGTTGCATATGCTCTAAATATTACTAATTTAGACCCAATAAAATTTGATTTAATTTTTGAGAGGTTTTTAAATATAGAAAGAATATCACTTCCTGATTTTGATATTGATTTTTGTATGGATAAACGTGATTTAGTTATTGAACATGTTAAAAATGTTTATGGTCATAATTCAGTATCACAAATTATTACGTTCGGAACAATGACGGCAAAAGCAGTAATTAGGGATGTTGGTAGAGTATTAGGTTTTCCATACGATTTTCTTAATCAAATTTCCAAGCTAATTCCTTTAGATATAGGAATTAGTTTAAAGAAAGCTTTTGTACGTAATAAAAAATTATCAGATTTATATAAATCTGATATTAATGTGAAAGAATTAGTAAATACTGCATTAAAATTAGAAGGAACAATAAGAAATGTTGGCAAACATGCAGGAGGAGTTGTTATATCTCCTTATGATATAACTAAATATACAACTATATATTGTGATTATAATGGGAAAAATGTAGTTACCCAATTCGATAAAAATGATATAGAAGATATTGGTTTAGTGAAATTCGATTTTTTAGGACTAAAAACTTTAACTGTTATTCAATATACACTAAAAATGATTAATGAAAAACGTGTAAAAAATAATCAAAGATTAATAAATGTTGATAACATTATTTTAAATGATAAAAAAATATTTGATTTTTTAAAAACTGCTCAAACTACAGGAATATTTCAATTAGAATCGAAAGGAATAAAAGAATTAATTAAACAATTACAGCCAGATAATTTTGAAGACATAATAGCTTTATTAGCTTTATTTCGGCCAGGACCATTACAATCTGGTATGGTAGAAAATTTTATTAATAGGAAACATGGTAGAGAAACTATTTCATATCCAAATAAAAATTGGCAACATGAAAAATTAAAACCAATATTACAATCTACATACGGGATTATTTTATATCAAGAACAAGTAATGAAAATAGCTCAAGTATTAGCAAATTATAGTTTAGGAGAAGCGGACATATTACGTCGAGTAATTAGTAAAAAACAACATAAGGAAATGTCATTACAAAGAAAACGTTTTTTAGAAGGATCTAGATTATTAAAAATTAATGATATCTTATCTATGAAAATTTTTGATTATTTAGAAAAATTTTCTTCATATGGATTTAATAAATCTCATTCTGCTGGATATGCTTTGATAGCATATCAAACCTTATGGTTAAAAGTATATTATCCAGCTGAGTTTATAGCTGCTGTATTAACATCTGAAATGGATAATAAAAATAGAATTATTGATTTAGTACATGAATGTAAAAATTTAAATATAAATATATTACCTCCCAATATCAATAGAAGTTTATACAAATTTCATGTTGATAAAAATGGAAATATTATATATGGGCTAGGTGCCATTAAAGGTATTGGGAAAAATCAGGCAGATAATATCTTAAATGTAAGGGAAAAATATGGTAAATTTAAATCAATATTTGATTTTTTTATAAAATTAAATATAAAAAAAATAAATAAACGTGTTATAGAAGCATTAATAATGTCTGGTACTTTAGATTGTTTTAATCTAAATAGAGGTGTATTAAAAAATAATTTGGGCAATATAATAAATATAACAAATCAATATTTACAAGGAGAAGCAACTGGTCAAATAGATATGTTTAATAAAAATAATTTTTCTATTAAACAAAATTATATAGATAATAATATAAAATTATTTTGGTCTAAAAAAAAAATTTTCTTAAAGGAAAAGAAAATTTTAGGTTTCTATTTAACTGGACATCCAATAAATGATTATTTGACCGAAATAATTCATTATACTAATAATAATAGCATTAATAAAATTTGTTTAAATTATAATAAAAAAAAAATCTTATATACTAAAATTGTAGGTATAATAAGCAATGTTCGTAATGTTTTTAATAAACAAATGCAAAAAATTTTATTTCTTGATTTAGATGATAATACAGCTAAAATCGAAGTTCATGTTACTTTAAATTTGTTAAATAAATATAATAATATTTTAAAAATAAATAATATAATAATTGTAGAAGGTTTAGTTTATTTTAATAATTTTTTAAATTTATTTATACTAAACTCACAAAATATTATGAGTTTAGAGGATGCAAGAATAAAATATTTATATAATGCAAGTATTATTTTAATGAATGAACAAATTTTTAATAAAAATATTTTTTTAGATAATCTTCAAAAAATATTATTTACTGAAGCTTCGTCTAATAAAAAAAAAATACCCTTGTATTTTTTTCAAAATTATTTTTCTTTTAAAAATAAAAAACATTATGATAAAAAATTCTTTATTCCTATTGATGAAAACATTTTTGATAAATTAAAATGTTTAATTAACATTAATAATATTAAATTAGTTTTTAATAAAAATATTTATTAAATATGTTTTTTATAAAAAATTTAAATATAAACAATTATGTTAATAGATAAGCATACACAATTAATTTTATGTAAATTTAAAAAGATATTAATAGCATACAGTGGTGGTTTAGATTCTACTGTATTATTATATAATTTAGTAAAATTAAGAAATAAACATCCTTTATTATTAAGAGTTATTCATATAAATCATAATTTATGTAATTTATCAAATAAATGGGTAGAAATATGTTCGTCACAATGTAAAACATTTAAAGTATTTTTTTTACATCAAAATATAAATATACAAAAAAATAGTAATATAGAAAAGAATGCTCGTATAGAAAGATATAAAGCTATTGCCCAAATTATAAAACATGATGAAGTTTTAGTTACAGCTCATCATCTTGATGATCAATGTGAGACGTTTTTTTTGTTTTTAAAAAGAGGTAGTGGACCAAAAGGATTATCAGGAATACACCAAAAAAATATTATAAATAATATAAAATTATATCGTCCATTATTAAATGTAACACGCAAACAAATATTGCAATATGCTATAAAAAATAAATTAAAATGGATAGAAGATTCAAGTAATTTTGATATAAAATATGATCGTAATTTTTTAAGAAATATTATTTTACCAAAAATTATGAATAGATGGCCTTTTTTTAATAAAACTGTTTCTAGATCAGCTGCACTTTGTAATGAACAGGAACAATTATTAAATGAATTAATAAATCCTTTATTTTATAAGTTAGTACAAAAAAATAATAGTTTATTTATTACTCCTTTGTACTTTTATAGTGAAATTAAAAGAAATTTCATAATTAGAAAATGGATATCATATAATGAATGTTATTATATGCCTTCTAAAAAAATGTTATCCATTATATGGAATGAAATTATTAATTGTAATAATAATGCAAATCCTAAAATTTTAATTAAAAAACATGTAATTTGTAAATATAAATCTTTTTTACACTGTATTAAATATGTAAATTCTTTAAAAAAAATTGTTTTAATTTGGAAAAATTTTAATAAACCACTTTTATTACCTAATAAATTAGGTAAATTAATCTATTATTCTAATATTAATTCTGACTCTAAGAAAAATATTATAAATATAAGAAATCCTGAAAATAATGAAATTTTATATATAAAATTTGGTTTTATAGGTAAATACTATTTTGATAATATAAAAAAAAAAAAAAACATAGATGATATATGGGAAGATTTATCCATCCCAAAATGGGAAAGAGAACAAATACCATTACTGTTTTATAATAAAATATTTATTGCAGACTTAAAAAATAAAATAATTACTAAAAATGGAATGTCAAAAAATAAAAATAATTTTTTTATTTTTTGGGATAAAAAATGTTAAAACAATTATTTAATTGTATTTTTTTTAAAATATAATTAAATATTAATTTAACAGGAATAATATTTTTTAAGCCTGTTTTTCTACACTTATATTCTACATTATTATTCATAATATTATTATTATTAATAATAATATTATAAGGAATCCCAATTAAATCCATATCAGCAAACATCACTCCAGGAGAGATACGTCGATCATCTAATAAGATTTTAATTCCTAATGTTTTGAAACGTTCATAAAGTAAATAAGAATATTTTTTTACTAAAGAATATTTGTACATATTTATTGGAATAATAGCAATTAAAAATGGTGCTAAAAATGAATTGGGCCAGCATATCCCTTTAGAATCATAATTTTGTTCTATAATAGCAGCAATTAATCTTGAAATTCCAATACCATAACATCCCATATGTAAGGGTTTTCTTATTTTATCTTTATTATATATGTAATTATTCATTAATTTAGAATATTTAGTGCCAAGTTGAAAAATATGAGCTACTTCTATACTATTTTTAATAGAAATTTTTTCTTTTTTATCTCTAGTTATATCATTTTTCGTTACATAACGAATATCTTGAATATTTTCAGGTATAGGTAAATCTTTATCCCAATTAGTATTTATATAATATTTATCTTTTATATTTGCACCTATAGTAAAATTATACATATTTATTATAGAAAAATCACCTATAATAGGTATTTTTTGATTAAAAGGACCTAATGATAAAATATTTATATTAAATAAATTTTCTATATTTTTTTTAGATAAAATTCTGGTTATATTTTTATTTATTTTTTTAATTTTATTTATATTAAATTCATAATCTGCTCTCAATAAAAGAATAATAAAAGGATATTTCTCATCTATGGTTTCAACAATAGCTGTTTTTACTATATTTTTTATTGAAATATTAAATTTTTCAGATAAAATTTTATATTCAGAACAATTTTTAAATTTTACTAATTTTTTTTTAAAAAAAAAGTTTTTGTTTATATGTTCCTTTTTAGGCAAACTATATTTTGTTAATTCTATATTTGTTATGTATTTTTTATCTTCAGATAATGCAATCGAATTTTCTCCATTTTTGGATAAAATATGAAATTCATGGGAAATATCTCCTCCAATAACATTATTGTTTGCTTTAACTATTAAATAATCAATATTAATTAAATTAAATATTTTTTTATAAGTATTAAAAACAACATTATATGTTTCTTCTAAAGATTCTTTTGTAATATGAAAAGAATAACTGTCTTTCATAATAAATTCTTTAGAACGTATAACACCTAAACGGGGTCTAATTTCATCTCTAAATTTTGTTTGTATTTGATATAAATGTATAGGCAAAGATTTATATGATTTAATTTCATTATTCATTAAATGAGTTATTACTTCTTCATGAGTAGGACCTAATATAAAATTATTTTTTCTTCTATCTAAAATCTTTAATAATTCTGCTCCATAATCATTTACACGACCACTTTTTGTCCAAATATGTATTGGTTGTAATATTGGCATTAATAATTCTATTGCATCTATATTATTCATTTCATGACGGATTATTTTTTTAAAATTATTAATTATTTTTAATCCAGTAGGTAACCAAGTATATATTCCAGAAGATAACCTTTTTATTATTCCAGATTTGATCATTAAAGAATAACTGTTAATATTTTTTTGATATATTTTATTTTTAGATGTAAAAAATAAATATTTAGTAGTTAACACTAATAAGCCTTTTTATTAAAAATTAAGTAATACAATTAGATTTTATATTATTTTTTTTATAAATGAAATATTTTAACCAATTCAAAAATAATAGATTACCATGACTACGCCAAATATTATAAGGAGTTAGTTTAGGATTATTAAATGGATAATAATTATAAGGAATATTTATTTTTATATTTTTTTTTAAATCATTTATATATTCTTCATTAATTGTGAATGTATCATATTCTGGATGTCCAGTTACAAATATATATTTATTATTTTTACTAGTAAAAATATAAGCTCCAGCTTTCTTAGAATAAGAAATAAGATTTAAATCAGTATAATTTTTGATAATATTAACTGAAAAATTAGAATATCTAGAATGAGGAACAAAAAAATAATCATCAAATCCTTTAATCAAAAAATTATCTTTTAATAAAATTTTATGTTTAAAAATACCTAATAATTTTTCTTTATTAATTTTTTTTGGAATGTTAAATAAAATATTTAATATTGCCTGTACAGACCAACATATAGAAAATATTGAAGTAACATGATCTTGTGCCCAATGTATAATTTTAACAAATTTTTTCCAATATCTAACATCAGAAAAATTAATTAATCCTAATGGAGCTCCAGTAATAATTAAACCATCATAATACTTATTAAAAATTTGTTCTAAAGTAAAATAAAATTTTTTAATATGATTCTTAGAAAGAATATTATGAGATTTATTATCATTTATACTTAATAAAGATAAATCTACCAATATTGGTGAATTTGCTAATAATCTTATTATTTGATTTTCTGTTTCAATTTTTTTAAACATTAAATTTAAAAGAAGTATTCTTACTTTATAAGTATCAATTTTATTCTTTTGAGATTTTGCTAATAAAATTATATTTTCTTTTTTTAAAAAATTAATAGCAGGTAAATAGTCAGGAACTATAACTGGCATATATATCTATTCCTTATTTTAATACATAATCACTTTATTTTAAAAAAAACATAAATATATACTATCATAGTAAAAATTATTTTCTAATAACAAATTTTTATCAAAATTTTTAAAAATAAAATTAGTATATTAATTAATTTTTTTATGTAAAGTTACGTCATGAACTCCATTTAAAATTGGAAAATGTTGTAATAATTTTTTTTCAATATAATTTTTAAGTGTATAATTACTCATTGAACAACCTTGACATCCACCATTAAATTCTATTAATACAATATAATTAGGAGTAATATTTTTTAATAAAACAAAACCATTATGATTTAATAATTGAGGATTAATAATTTTAGTTAAAAAATCATTAACATCTTTTTTTAAAGATTTTATATTTTGAGATATTTTTGAATTTTTTTGTAAAAAAATAAATTTTTCTTTTAAAGACGAATTATCTTTTATTACATCTATTTTTATATTTTCCAATAATTCAAGATTATTTTTATCAATAAATATATTGAATTTTTTAAATTCTAATTTAAAATCAGTTTTTTTTATTTTTTGTATATCACAAAATGCAATATTACCTTTAAAAACATTTTTTTTTTTTAAAATTGAAATTTTAATTTGTGTATTATTACTTCTCATACGAAGTAAATTTAAGAAATATTTTTGTGCTTTATTTGTAATTTGTAACATAATTTAAAATATAAATCTTCAATATTAATTATTATTGATAATAAATATTTAAAAAAAAAATACAATATTTTTTTACATTTTTACATAAAAAAATATATTAAAAAATATTTTTTTATTATAAAATGAATAATTACTTGATGAATAATCATTATTATAATAATTGTGTAATGAGAAATAAAATATGAGCCCCATGCTTAATATTGCTACACGTATAATACGTCAAATTGGTGATATTATCATCAAAAATTATGAAACTACCAAAATTAATTATAATAATAATTATAAAGATAATATTAATATTTTTATAAAAAAAATTAATAAAAATTTAAATAAAATTATTATAAAATTATTTTATGACATATATTCAGAAAATATTATTATATTAAATAAAAAAGAAATATTTGTTTTAAAATATAAAAAAACAGTATGGATTATAAATCCTTTAGATGGAATAGTAAATTTTATTAAAAAATTACCTCATTTTTCAATTTCTATTGCAATTTGCATAAAAAATAAAACAGAAATTGCTTTAATCTATGATCCATTAAGAAATGATTTATTTACTGCAATAAGAGGGCAAAATGCTCAATTAAATAATTACAAGTTACGTTGTAATACATATAATGAGAAAAACTTATTATTTTCTTTAAATACAAATTTTTTATTTTTTCAAAAAAAAAATTTATTAGATTTTTTTATTAAAAATAAAATTTTTCCTAGAATTAGTGGTTCTATATCTTTAGATTTAGCATATTTAGCTTCAAATAAAATTGATTGTTATATAAATAATAATGTTGAAAATTTTTATTATTTACTTGCTGGAGAATTAATTATAAAAGAATCTGGGGGATTAATGACTGACTTTTATGGAAATTGTTATTATAAAAAATCTTCAAATATATTAGCTGGTAATCCTAATATACTAAAATTAGTGATATCTAAAATAAAAAATTTATAAAAATAAGAGTTAATTTTAATAAAAAACATTTTTTTATTTAAAATAATAAAAAGTCATTATATATAATTATTTTAACTATTAAAAAATTTTATTTAATTATTTTTATACATTAATTTATAATTTAATTATCGAATTAAAATTTATGGAATATATATTCATGATAATTAATAAAATAAAAAATCAACTAATATCTCAATTACAGCCTATATATTTAAAAATCAATAATAATAGTCATAACCATAGCTCATTAGTTAAATCAATTACTCATTTAGAAATTATTGTTGTTAGTCATATATTCGAAAAGTTAAAATTAATTAACCGTCACAGATTAATATATAATATTTTAGAAAAGGATTTAAAAAATATACATTCGCTGTCATTATTTACATATTCAAAAAATGAATGGATGAAAAATAAAAATAAATAGAGATATATATACAAAAAGATATTTTTAATATTATATTCTTTATTAAGAAATATTGATATAAAAAATAAAATAATAAAGTATTTTTTATAAAAATATACTTGCAAAAATTTTAAAAATTAGTTTTTTAATATATATTAAAATAAAGGTTTATAATGTTAAATAAAAAGAGTACGGAGTTTTATCAAAGAAATAAATTACAAACAATTCCTATTGTTGTAGAACAAACCCTGAAAGGTGATAGATCTTATGATATTTTTTCTAGACTTTTAAAAGAACGTATTATTTTTTTAACTGGTAATATTGAAGATAATATGGCAAATTTAATAATTGCACAAATATTATTTTTAGAATCCGAAAATGAGAAAAAAGATATTTTTATTTATATAAATAGTCCTGGAGGAATTATTACATCTGGAATGTCTATTTATGACACAATGCAATTTGTTAAACCTGATATTAGCACTTTATGTATAGGACAAGCATGTTCAATGGCTGCTTTTTTATTAGCAGCTGGAAGTAAACATAAAAGATTTTGTTTGCCTAATGCAAGAATTATGATACATCAACCTATAGGAAGTTTTCAAGGACAAGTAACTGATATAGAAATTCATACTCAAGAAATATTAAGAATAAAAAAATATATTAATCAACTTATGTCATACCATACTGGTAAATCTATTAAAATTATTGAAAAAGATACAGATAGAGATCGATTTTTATCAGCTCAAGAAGCAATTGAATATGGTTTAATAGATAAAATTTTATACAGTAGAAAATAAAATTTTTTTGTTTTAGTCTTAACAATTAATTATAAAATTTATTATTTCTTTATTAAAAAGAGGTTTTGAATGATAAAAAAAAAGGAGAATTTAAATACAATATTATATTGTTCTTTTTGTAACAAAAAACAAGATGAAGTTAACAAATTAATATCTGGTAATGATACAGTTTATATTTGTGATAAATGTATTAAATTATGTAATAATCTTCTTCAAGAAGAAGATAAAGATAAAATTAATAATATTTATAATAATTATAATCAAATACCTACACCTCATGAAATTTTTAACTATTTAGATAATTTTATTGTAAGTCAAAAACAAGCAAAAAAAATATTATCAGTGGCAGTATATAATCATTATAAAAAATTAAATAATTATAAAAAAAGTAATGTAATTATGGATAAAAGTAATATTTTGTTATTAGGACCCACTGGTAGTGGAAAAACATTATTAGCCGAAACATTAGCTCGTTTTCTTAACGTACCTTTTGCTATTACGGATGCAACTACTTTAACAGAAGCTGGGTACGTTGGGGAAGATGTAGAAAATATAATTCAAAAATTATTACAAAATGCTAATTATAATGTAGAAAAAACACAAAAAGGTATTATATATATAGATGAAATTGATAAAATTTCTCGTAAATCAGATAATCCTTCAATAACTAGAGATGTTTCTGGTGAAGGGGTGCAACAAGCATTATTAAAATTAATTGAAGGTACAATAGCTTCTGTACCTCCTCTAGGTGGACGTAAACATCCACAACAAGAATGTATTCAAGTAAATACTAAAGATATATTATTTATTTGTGCTGGGTCTTTTTATGGTCTAGATAAAATTATTTCTAATAGATTAAATAATTCTAACGAAATTGGTTTCCATTCAAAAGGAGAAAATATTTATAAAACAAATAAGAATCAATTTTTAAAACAAATACATCCTAGTGATTTAATCAAGTTTGGTTTAATTCCTGAATTTATTGGTCGTTTACCAATTATGGTTTCATTAAATGCTTTAGATATAAAAAAGTTAATAAAAATTTTATTAAAGCCTAAAAATGCACTTATAAAACAATATCAAACTTTATTTCAGTATGAAAACATTAAATTAGAATTTGAATATAATGCTATTGAAGCAATAGCAAAACAAGCAATTTTATTAAATACTGGGGCACGAGGATTACGATCTATTTTAGAGAAATCATTATTGAATATAATGTATGATACTCCATCAAATAAAAATATTAGTAAAATTAAAATTAATAGTAAGGTTATTAATAATTTATCTGAACCTTTTATAGAATATAAAAATAATAATTAAAATTTTTATAATAATTCTTATAAACTAAATTATTTAGTTTAAAATTATATATATAAAATTTTTTCTAAAATGTAGTTTAACAATAAAGAGAGAACTCTATGAATTCTGAGAATTCAGAACGTATTGTAATACCTGTATTGCCATTACGTGATGTAGTAGTATACCCTCATATGGTAATTCCTTTATTTGTTGGTAGAGAGAAATCTATCCGTTGTTTAGAAGCAGCAATGGATAATGATAAAAAAGTTATGTTAGTTGCTCAAAAAGAAGCATCTAAAGATGATCCCAATATTAATGATTTATTTACTGTTGGAACAATTACTTCTATTTTACAAATGTTAAAATTACCTGATGGTACTGTAAAAATATTAGTAGAAGGATTACGTAGAGCTAATATAACCACTCTTTCTGATAATGGTAATTTTTTTACGGCTCAAATTGAATATTTATCTTCTCCTATTTTAGATAATAAAGAACAAGAAGTTTTAGTAAGAACAGCTATTCATCAATTTGAAGGATATATTAAATTAAATAAAAAAATACCTCCAGAAGTTTTAAATTCTTTAAATAATATTAATGATGCAGCTAAATTAGCAGATACAATAGCAGCACATATGCCTTTAAAATTATCTAATAAACAATTAATATTAGAAATGTTTAATATTAATGAAAGATTAGAATATCTTATGGCAATAATGGAATCAGAAATTGATTTATTACAAGTTGAGAAAAAAATTCGCAACAGAGTAAAAAAACAAATGGAAAAAAGTCAAAGGGAATATTACTTAAATGAACAAATGAAAGCTATTCAAAAAGAATTAGGTGAAATGGATAATAATTTGGATGAAATTGAAATTTTTAAAAGAAAAATAAAACAAGCAAAAATGCCTAAAGAAGCTAAAGAAAAAACACAATCAGAGCTAAAAAAATTAAAAATGATGTCTCCTATGTCTGCAGAAGCTACTGTTGTTAGAGGATATATTGAATGGATGATACAAATTCCTTGGAATAATAAAAGTAGATTAAAAAAAGATTTATGTAAAGCAAAAAAAATATTAGATCAAGATCATTTTGGATTAGAATATGTAAAAGAACGTATTTTAGAATATTTAGCTGTGCAAAATAGATCTAATAAAATTAGAGGACCTATTTTATGTCTAGTTGGACCTCCTGGAGTAGGAAAAACTTCCTTAGGTAAATCTATTGCAAGAGCAACAGGACGCAAATTTATTAGAATGGCTTTAGGAGGGATAAGAGATGAAGGAGAGATAAGGGGACATCGTCGTACATATATTGGTTCTATGCCTGGTAAAATAATTCAAAAAATAACAAGAATAGGTGTAAAAAATCCTTTATTATTATTAGATGAAATAGATAAAATATCTTGTGATATGAGAGGAGATCCAGCAGCAGCTTTATTAGAAGTATTAGATCCTGAACAAAATATTTCTTTTAATGATCATTACATTGAAGTAGATTTTGATTTATCAAATGTTATGTTTATGGCAACTTCAAATTCTTTAGTAAATATTCCATCACCTCTTCTTGATAGAATGGAAGTAATTAAAATATCTGGTTATACTGAAGATGAAAAATTAAATATAGCGCAAAAATATTTACTACCTAAACAAATCCAAAGAAATGCTTTAAAAGATCAAGAATTATTTGTACATGATAATGCAATTATAGATATAGTAAGATATTACACTCGAGAATTAGGAGTAAGAAACTTAGAAAGGGAATTATCTACATTATGTAGAAAAACTGTTAAAGCTATTTTAATAGATAAAAATATAAAATGCATTAAGGTAAATAGTTTAAATTTAAAAAAATATTTAGGTGTAAAAAAATTTGATTATGGTAAAGCAGAAAATGAAAATCGTATAGGACAAGTTACTGGCCTAGCTTGGACTGAAGTAGGTGGAGAATTACTAACAATAGAAACTGTATGTATTCCCGGAAAGGGTAAATTAACTTATACAGGATCTTTAGGTGAAGTAATGCAAGAATCAATACAAGCAGCTTTAACAGTAGTAAGAGCACGTGCTAAAAAATTAAATATTAGTCATAATTTTTATAAGAAAATAGATATTCATGTACATGTGCCAGAAGGTGCTACACCCAAAGATGGTCCTAGTGCTGGTATATCTATGTGTACTGCACTTGTATCAAGTTTAACTAATAATCCTGTAAAAGCAAATGTTGCAATGACAGGTGAAATTACATTAAGAGGGCAAATCCTACCTATAGGTGGATTAAAAGAAAAGCTTTTAGCTGCACATAGGGGAGGTATTAATATTATTTTAATACCAGCACAAAATAAAAGAAATTTAGAAGATATACCAAAAAATATTATTAAAGAATTAAAAATATTTCCTGTGAAAAATATTGAAGAGGTATTATTTCTTGCTTTACAAAATAAACCATATTAATTTTTTCTAAATAGGATATTTTTAAATTTATTACACGATTTTTAATAATTTATTTAAACGTAAAATCTATATGTTAGAACAAATAATTAAATTGACTAAAAAACTCATAAGATGTCCATCTATTAGTCCTAACGATGAAGGATGTCAAGATATATTAATAAATTTTTTAAAAAAATTAGATTTTAAAATTGATACTTTTAATATAAAAGATACCAAAAATTTTTGGGCATATCATTTTAATAATAAAAATAATTTTAATAAAACTTTGGTTTTTGCAGGACATACAGATGTAGTTCCTCCTGGAGGGATAGATAAATGGAAATTTAATCCATTTGAAGCCATTATTAAAAATAATATATTATATGGTAGAGGGTCTTGTGATATGAAAGGAGCTCTAGCCGCAATGTTATTTGCGGCTAAAAAATTTATTACAAAATATAATAATTATAGTGGGAGACTAGCTTTTTTAATAACTTCAGACGAAGAAGGTGATGGTAAAAATGGTATGGTTCAAGTTATTCAAAAATTAATAAATAAGAAAGAGCAATTTAATTTTTGCATATTAGGTGAACCTACTAGTAACAAATTTATAGGAGATAATATAAAAAATGGTAGAAGAGGGTCATTAAATATTAAATTAAAAATTATTGGAATACAAGGCCATGTTGCATATCATGAATTAGCTACAAACCCTATACATATCATAGTCCCTTTTCTTAATGAATTATTATCAATAAAATGGGATCATAAAACTCATTTTTTACCTCAAACTAGTATGCAAATAACAAATATTAATACATCTATGAAAAATAGTAATATTATACCAGGAGAAATTACGTTACTTATAAATTTTCGTTTTAATGAAAATAATTGTTATAAAAACATATTAAAAATTTTTAATAATATTATTAAAAAATATATTAAAAATTATGAAATAACATGGCAGTTATCTGGATTACCATTTTTAAGTATAAAAAATAGTTTTTCAAAAGAAAAAAATTTACTAGATGTAGTAAAAAATAGTATTAATGTAATTAATCGTATAAATCCTACTGTAGTTAATAATGGTGGAACTTCTGATGGACGTTTTATTATTAAAACTGGAGCACAAATAATTGAATTAGGATTATTAAATTCTACTATTCATAAAGTTAATGAATGTGTTAATGTTCATGATTTATATAAAATATATAATATTTATTACCAAATAATTAAACAAATATTAATTTATTAAATTTATTTCATAAAGAAGAATATTTTAAATAAAAATTTGTCAAATATGAAATATTTTTTAAAATACTTTTTTGTATAAAAAAACTATTTCATATAATTATATTTTTCTAATACATAAACTACTTTTAAAGTAATTAAATATAATAATATATATTTAATATATTTCTTTTATTAAAAAATCAAAATACTTACTTTCTTTATTTAATACAAAATAAAATTTTAAAATTATTAAATTTTATACATATAAAAAATATTTACATTATTATTTTATTTATATTTTAGTTAAAAATCTTTTTCAAATAAAACTTTTAATATTAATTACGATTATTATTGATAATATCAGTTACTGATCCTATGCATATTTCAGCAGCAATCCCTATAGACTCATAAAATGTAGGATGAGCATGTATTGTTAGTGCTATATCTTCAGCATCACACCCCATTTCAATAGCTAAACTTATTTCTCCTAATAATTCTCCAGAATTATATCCAATTACTCCACCTCCTATAATCCTATTAGAATTTTTTTCAATAATTAATTTAGTTAAACCTTTTTGTTCATTTGTTGCTATAGCTCTACCTAATGCATTCCAAAAAAATGAAGATACTTTATATTTTATATCATTTTTGATTGCATTTTTTTCTGTTATACCCACCCAACTAATTTCAGGATTAGTATAAGCTATTGAAGGAATTACTTTCGGTACAAAATAATGGTTTTTACCTGCAATTACTTCTGCTGCTAAATGACCTTCATGTATACCTTTATGCGCTAACATAGGATAACCAGTAACATCTCCTATTGCATATATATTAGAAATATTAGTTCTCATTTGATTATTAACAATGATAAAATTATTATTATCAATTGATATTTGTGGTAATTTTTGACTAATATAACTAGAATTAGGTTTTCTTCCTATAGCGACAATAATTATATTATAATATTTAGAATAAACAGAATTATTATTATCGTTAGTCATATGTACTTGTAATAAATCTTGACTATTATCAATAGATAATACTTTTGTTCCTAACAACAAATTAAATTTATTTTTTACACATTTTTTATAAAAATTTACAATATCTTCATCTATTTCAGGTAAAATTTGTTGAGTGATATCTACTATATCAACTTGTGAACCAAAAGATTGGTAAATAGTTGCCATTTCTAAACCAATAACTCCACTACCTAAAATTAACATCTTTTTAGGAATATTTTTTAATAATAAAGCATCGGTAGAATCCCAAATTCTATCATCATTATATGGTATAAACGGTAATTTAATATTTGTTGAACCGGTAGCTATAATCGCGTTATCAAATAATATTTTATAATTATCATTATTATTTTTTTGAACAATTAAAGAATTTTCTGTTTCAAACAAACCTTTTCCATTTATAATATCTATTTTCCTTGTATGCGCAAGAAAATTTAACCCATTTACTAATTTATTAATTACATTTTGTTTCCATAAAATAATTTTTTCAATATTTATTTCAATATCTTTATTAAATACTCCTTTTTTAAAAAAATTTTTATTTTCTTCCATTATTTTTGCTATATGTAATAATGTTTTTGATGGAATACATCCTACATTTAAACAAACTCCACCTAAATTTGAATAATTTTCTACAATTATAGTTTTCATTCCTAAATCACTACAACGAAAAGCAGCAGAATATCCTGCAGGACCTCCGCCAATTACAACAACTTGAGTTTTAATTGTATTATTCATAATGATTTCTATTACCTATTCATAAAATTAATAATGATTTAAATTTTTACATGTATAAAAGTATTTTTGATAAATAATTATATTATTATATTTCTAATATCAAAAATTAGATCACAGATATAATTTAAAAAATTAATACCTTCAACACCATTTATAACACGATGATCATAAGATAATGATAAAGGTAACATAAGTCGCGGGATAAATTTATCACCATTCCATATAGGTTTAATATTTGCTTGTGAGATTCCTAAAATGGCTATTTCAGGAGCATTAATTATAGGTGTAAAAAAATTACCACGAAATTTTCCTAAATTAGATATAGTAAAGCATCCTCCTTGCATATCATTGGGATATAATTTATTATTTTTTGCTTTATACGCCAAATTAAATAATATTTTAGATATTTCAATAATACTTTTATCTAAAACATTAAACATTACTGGTACAAATAAACCATAGGATGTATTAATAGCTACACCTATATTAAAATATTTTTTTAAAATTAATGTATTTTTACTTGATAAAGATGAGTTAAAATTAGGATATTTTTTTAATGCATATCCACATATTTTAATAATAAAACTTAATAATGTTAATTTTACATCATTTTTTTTTTGACTAAATTCATTATTTTTTTTTATTCTAAATTTTTCTAATTCTGTAATATCAGTTTCTATATGTTGTGTAACATGTGGTATATTAATCCAATTATTTAATAAATTTTTACCAGTAATTTTTTGAATGTTATTTAAATCCACTTCTTTACATTTTCCATATTTCTCAAAATATGATAAAAATATATTTTTAGTATTATTTGTTATATTTTGACTTATTAATACCTTTTTATTTCTTTCAAATTTTAATATGTCTTCTTTTGTAATTCTGTTTTTTTTACCACTTGCTATTATATTATTTAAATCTATTTTTAATTTTCTAGCTATTTTTCTAATAAGAGGAGAAGCATGTATATATTTTTTTTTCTCTTTAATAATTGTTAAAGCATTTCTAACATTATTATGTACTTTAATAAAAGTACCTTTCCCAAAATTGTCCTTTTCTATTAAAGGTATATCCACATGCATTAATACATAATTAGTATGTACTTCATCATTTATTTTAACATTAATTTGTTTAATAACTCCATTACATAAGGAAAATATTTCAAAAATATTTTTTTGATCTATTATCACTAATAATAGTTGATTTTTATGAATTAGTTCATTTTCTTTAACTAAAATATTAGTAATTTTCATTGTTTTAGTTCCGATATCTGGAACAACTAATTCTTTTAGTACTTTTTGTATATTATTTAATAAAATCTTTTTTTGTCCATGATTAAAATAATTTTCTTCCCTTGTAGAATTATTTACATTATCATTGTTTGATATTTTTATAATAATATCATCTTTATGAACAATATCACCTATAGCAATTAAAATTTTTTCTATAATACCATTTTTATCACTCGGAATTTCCATAGATGTTTTATCACTTTCTACTACAACAATAGGTTGTTCTTTTTGTATTTTATCTCCTTCTTTTACTAAAATATCAGTAACCTTCATCTCTTCTATTCCTGTATCAGGAAATATTATTTTTTTATTCATATTTTTCCTTTCATGAGATTCTAGGGTTATTTTTATTTATATTAATTTCATATTTTTTAATAAAATGTGAAATTAGTTTAAAATTAATTAAATTTAAATCTAATAATATATTTAATACAGCAAGAACGACATATAATTCATTCACCTCAAAATAATAACGTAAATTTTTACGACTATCAGAACGGCCAAAACCATCAGTACCTAAAACAAAATAATTATTAGACGGTATATATTTACGAATTTGTTCAGCAAAAAGTTTGATATAATCCGTAGCAGCTACAGTTGGATAATTTTTCATTATATTTGTAATATATGGAATACGACGTTTGTCGAAAGGATGTAATAAATTCCAATGATCACAATCTTGCCCATCTCTAGCAATTTCCGTAAAAGAAGTCACACTAAAAATATCTGAATTTATATTGTAATCTTGATATAAGATTTTTCCGGCTTTTAATATATTATTTAATATTGCTCCCGAACCAAGAAGTTGTACAGTAATTTTACTTTTTTCTTGAATAGAAAATATTTTGTATATTCCTTTACAAATCCCATCTTCTGATTTTAATGGCATTGCTGGCATATTATAATTTTCATTCATAGTTGTTATATAGTAATATATATTTTTTTGTTTTTCTCCATACATTTTTTTTAAACCATTATGAATAATAACAGCTAATTCATATCCATATGTAGGGTCATATGATATACAATTAGGAATAGTTAAAGAATGAATATGGCTGTGCCCATCTTCATGCTGAAGTCCTTCTCCATTTAACGTAGTACGTCCAGAAGTAGCTCCGATTAAAAACCCTCTGGCTTGTTGATCACCCGCAGCCCAACAAAAATCACCAATCCTTTGAAAACCAAAAATAGAATAATAAATATAAAATGGTATCATAGGAAAATTATTTGTAGAATAAGAAGTTGATGCTGCTAACCATGAAGCAAATGCTCCTGCTTCACTTATTCCTTCTTGTAAAATTTGTCCTTTTATATCTTCTTTATAATAAGCAAATAATGATCTATCTTGTGGAGTATATTGTAAACCATTTGAATTATATATACCTATTTGTCTAAATAAACCTTCCATACCAAATGTACGAGCTTCATCAGCAATAATAGGGACTATTCTATCTTTAATATCTTTATTTCTAAGCATTATATTTAATATACGTACAAATGCAATAGTTGTAGAAATATTATATTGTTTTTTAAAAAGTGTGTTAAAATCTGATAAATTAGGTAAAGTTAATTTTTCAGAAAAATTAATTCTTCTCTGAGGAATATATCCTCCTAATTTTTGACGTTGATTATGTAAATATTTATATTCTTCTGAATTTCTTTCAAAAGAAATATATGGTAAATTACATAGATCCTTATCATTTATAGGTATATTTAAACGATCGCGTATATATTTTATTGTATTCTTATCAATCTTTTTAATTTGATGAGCTATATTTTTTCCTTCAGCAATTTGACCTAAACCATAACCTTTAATTGTATGTATCAATATTACTATAGGTTTATTTTTTATTTTATATGCTTCTTTAAAAGCAGCATAAATTTTTTTGGAGTCATGTCCTCCATAATTTAATTTTTCTATTTCTTCATTCGTTAAATCTTTAACAAGTTCAGATGTTTCTTCATATTTTCCAAAAAAATTTTTTCTTATATATTCCCCATTTTTAGAATTTAAATCTTGAAAACTACCATCTAATGTCTCGTTCATTAATTGTATTAATTTACCAGTTTTATCCTTAGACAAAAGTTGTTCCCAACGATCTCCCCAAATAACTTTAATAACTTCCCATCCTGATCCTTTAAAAATGTTTTCTAATTCATTAATAATTTTGCCATTACCATAGACTGGACCGTCTAATCTTTGTAAATTACAATTTATAACAAAAATTAAATTATCTAATTTTTCTCGTGCAGCTATATTAATAGCTCCTTTAGATTCTGGTTCATCCATTTCTCCATCCCCTAAAAAAGCAAAAATTTTTTTCTGCGATGTTTTTAATAACTCTCTATTTTCTAAATATTTTATAAATTTAGCTTGATATATAGCTGATATAGGACCTAAACCCATAGAAACAGTAGGAAATTGCCAAAAATTAGGCATAAGTTTAGGATGAGGATAAGATGATAAACCTCTCCCAAAAACTTCTTGACGAAAATTATCTAAATAACTTACTCCCAAACGACCCTCTAAAAAAGATCTGGCATATATGCCAGGAGAAATATGTCCTTGAAAATAAATTATATCTCCTCCATTTAGGTTATCATCTGATTTAAAAAAATGATTGAAACAAACTTCATAAATATGAGAAGCTGATTGATATGAAGATATATGCCCACCTAAATCTAAATTTTTTTTAGAAGCTCTTAATACAATCATTATAGCATTCCATCGAATAAAAGATCTTATTTTTCTTTCAATAAAAAGATTTCCTGGATATTTTGGTTCCTTAATTAAAGGAATAGAATTAACATAATTATTATTATCAAAATTTAATTTAATACCATTATTACTTAAATGTAATACAGTTGTTTTTAACAAAAATTTTGCTCTTTCAATACCTGCTTCTCTTATAACAGAATCTATGGATTGTATCCAATCATCAGTTTCTATTGGATCCACGTCATTATATATATTAATATTATCGTCTGACATGGTGTATTATTCCTTATTTTAATAAAAAAATTATATGATAAAAAAAATATTTTATTTATGCTAATGAACTTATTTATTTTAATAAAAAAAATCATATTTATAGTTAAAATATTTATTATAATAAATTTTATATAATAAAAATTTTTATTTTTAAAAAAATATTTATATATAAAAATTATATCTTCTTATAAAAATAAATATTTTTTAATATTATAAGTTTTTAAATATTTATTGTAATATCTCCTTTTTGTTGTAACCATTTTCTACGATCTTCAGCTCTTTTTTTAGCAAGTAACATATCCATAATAGACATTGTTTTACTTATTTCTGTTTCATTATTATTCATTACTAATTTTATTAAACGACGACTGTTAGGACTAAAAGTAGTTTCTCTTAATTGTTTTGGATTCATTTCTCCTAAGCCTTTAAATCTTTGTACATTTATTTTATTATTGTTAATATAATTTTTATTCAAAATATTTTTTTTTTCTTTTTCATCTAATGCATAAAAAACTTTTTTCCCTAAATCAATACGATATAAAGGAGGCATTGCAACATAAATGTGTCCTTGCTTTACTAAAGATACAAAATGTTTAATGAATAAAGCACATAATAGAGTAGCTATGTGTAATCCATCTGAATCTGCATCAGCTAAAATACAAATTTTATTATATCTTAATTTTTTTAAATTTTCATTATTAGGATAAACGCCTATTGCTAAAGAAATATCATATATTTCTTGTGAAAATAAAATTTCTTCAGAATTAATTTCCCATGTATTTAAAATTTTTCCTTTTAGGGGCATGACTGCTTGATAATTTTTATCTCTTGCTTGTTTAGCAGATCCTCCTGCAGAATCACCTTCTACTAAAAACAATTCTGTTTGTTGAGAATTATGAATGATACAATCAGCTAATTTTCCTGGTAAAATGGAACTAATATTATGATTTTTTTTTTTCACAGATTTTTTAGAAGTTTTAATTCTTTTTTGTGCATTAGTAATAACCATATCTGCTATAGTCATTCCTATTTTAATATTTTGATTTAACCATAAAATAAAAGCATCTTTTACAATATTTGAAACAAATACTGCACATTGTCTTGAAGACAAACGTTCTTTTGTTTGTCCTGTAAATTGAGGATCTTGGATTTTTATAGATAAAACATAAGAACAACGATCCCAAATATCTTCTCCTGATAATTTAATATTTCTGGGCAAAAGATTATGAAAATGACAAAAAATACGCATTGCATCAATTAATCCTAAACGTAATCCATTTACATGGGTGCCACCATCTATTGTAGGAATCAAATTTACATAACTTTCAGTAATAAAATGATTATTATTTTCAAGTATCCAAAATAAAGCCCAATGTATATGTTTTACATCATCTAAATGTTTTCCTGTAAAAGGAATTTTTGGTATTGTTATTAAATTTTTAACTGAATTAATTAGATAATCTGGTAAACCATTTTTATAATTCCAAGTATAATAATCTTTTGTGTTTTTATCTTTAAAAGATACTTGTAATCCAGAACATAAAATAGCTTTTGCTTTTAATAAATTTATTAAATTAGATACTAAAAAAGAAGAATTCTCAAAAAAATATTCATTTGGCCAAAATCTAATTTTTGTTCCTGTATTATTTATATTAATTTTTTTAACTATTTTAAGATCTTCAACTTTATATCCATTTTCAAAAATTATAGTATATATTTTTCCATTTCGAAATATGCTAACTTCCATTCTTTTAGATAAAGCATTAACAACAGAAATTCCTACTCCATGTAAACCTCCAGAAAAACTATAATTTTTATTAGAAAATTTTCCTCCTGCATGTAACCGACATAATATAAGTTCAACTGCAGATATTCCTTCTTTAGAATGAATATCTATAGGCATTCCTCTTCCATTATCAATTACTTCTAATGACTGGTCTTTATATAAAGTAACTGTAATATTTGTGGCATAACCTGCTAATGCTTCATCTACACTATTATCTATAATTTCTTGCCCTAGGTGATTAGGTCTAGTAAGATCAGTATACATACCTGGTCTACGCTTAACCGGGTCTAATCCTTCTAAAATTTCTATAGAATCAGCATTGTATTGATTTGAATGATTCATTATTTATTAGTAAAGTTAAAGTAATGGTCACATATTTTAAATATAAAAAAAATATATTTTTAGTCAATCACTATTTATTATTTCCAATATGGAATAATTTTTTTTTAAAATTAATAAAATCTTATGTTTAATTTTTAACAAAAAATTTTTACTAATAATTTATTTATTATTTTTATATTCTTTTTTTAAAGTTATTAAAATACTAAAAATACATGTAAATATTACACCTAATAACCAAATAAAATACCACATTTTATGTAATCCTTTTTATTGTATAAAATTTTTAATAATAAGAATCAGGGTTTTTTTTTATTATTTTTTTACTAAAAGGAAAAAACATTTTTTTATAACACCAAAACGTATAAGTTAAAATGATAGGCATAAAAATAAAAGCTATATATAACATTATATTTAATGTTAATTGACTAGATGTGGAATTCCAAATAGTAAGACTTTGTTGGGGAATAAAACTAGATGGTATAATAAAGGGAAACATTAATATACCTACAGTTGATATCATACTAATAATAGTTAATGTTGAAAAAATAAAAGCTGTTATTAATTTTTTATATATAGACGATAGTATTGTAAATAAAGGAAATATTACAGATAATACAGGTATTATATATAAATATACATGATTTTTAAAGTTAGATATCCATGCTTTATTTTCATAAAGAATCCTATTTCCTTTTAAAGGAAGGAAAGCTATTTTATTATCTAATATTGAATAAAATTTATATCCTTTTATAAAAAAGATAGCATTAATAAATGATAATATAAAAAATAAGATTAATAAAACAGAAGATATTTTAATTAGAATATAGATTCTACAATTAAGATTATAATCTTTAATCCTCATTTGTAAATAAGTTGCTGCTTGATTAATAAAGATTAAAAGAATAGTTATACTAATTAAAATAGCAAATGGGTTGAATAATTTTATAAAGGATCCTTCAGAATGAATTTGTAAATATTTATCTATATAGAAAGGAATTCCTTGTAATATATTACCCATTGCTATTCCTAATATTATAGGAGGTATAATACTTCCTATAGAAATACATAAATCACAAATTTTTTCCCATATCTGATTTTTTATTTTAGAACGATATTCAAAACCTACAGGACGTAAAAATAATGATACTAATAAAATTATCATAGCTATATAAAAACTAGAAAATAAAGTTGCATAAACAATTGGCCAGGCAGCAAATAAAGCACCTGCAGCAGTAACCAACCAAACTTGATTTCCATCCCAATGTGGAGCAATTGTATTTATCATAATTTTTCTTTCAAGATTATTTTTACCTATTATGTATAATAATATACCTACTCCCATATCAAATCCATCAGTAATAACAAATCCTGTTATAAGAATTCCTATTATAAAAGACCAAATTAAACGCAACAAATCATAATTTAACATAGAAGAACCTAATTTTTATTTAAGATTTTTATTTTTAAAAATTTGTTTTTCAAAAAAATATCTTCCAGTGTTTAAAACACTAGGACCAATAGAAGTAATTTTAAATATTAAATATAATTCAATTACTAGTAATATTGTATAAAAAATAATAATAGTAATAATAGAAAATAAAATTTCTATAAGTTTAATTGAAGAACTAGCCATAAATGTCGGTAATATTTCTTCTATAGCCCACGGTTGTCTACCATATTCAGCTATAAACCATCCTGATTCGGATGCTATCCATGGTAAAGGAATTATATATAAACAAAATTTTAGTAAAAAATTTTTTTCTTCAATATTATCTTTAATAACAGTAAAAACAAAAACTAATATTATTGTAAATAATAATATTACACTAGATAATACCATTATACGAAATGAGAAAAATAAAGGAGTAATTAAAGGTATAGAATTTTTAGCTATTTTTTTAATTTGAGTATTGTTAATATTATTAATATTTGAATAATACTGTTTTACTAGAAAACCATATCCTAAATATTTTTTATATTGATTAAAAATTTTTATATTATTTACGTTTAAATTATCATTCTTAATTTGATCTAAAGCTATTAATGCTTTCAAACCATAAAAAATTTTAAATTCATTGTTTTTTATTAAATCTTTGATTCCTATAACAGGAGTATTTATAGATCTTGTTGCAATTAATCCTAAAAAATATGGTATTTTTATAGAATATTTGTTTAATTGTTTTGTTTGATTTGGGAAACTTATTATATTAAATGAAGCTGGAGGTTTTTGTGTTTCCCATTCAGCTTCAATAGCCGCTAATTTAATTTTTTGTGTATGTCCTATTTGATATCCTGACTCATCTCCTAATATTATTAATGAAAAAATAGATGCTAATCCAAAACTAGATGCGATAATTATAGATTTTTTTGCAAATTTAATATCACGTTGTTTTAAAATGTAATATGCACTAATCCCAATAATAAATATTACTCCTGTAATATATCCTGCTGATACTGTATGAACAAATTTAACTTGTGCTATTGGATTAAAAATTAATTTCCAAAAATTATCCATTTCCATTCTCATATTTTCATAATTAAAATGAGAAGCAATAGGATTTTGCATCCATCCATTAGCTATTAAAATCCAAAGAGCTGATAAATTTGATCCTATAGCTACAAGCCATGTAACAATCATGTGTTGTATTTTAGTTAATCTATCCCATCCTAAAAAAAATAAACCTACAAAAGTTGATTCAAGGAAAAAAGCCATTAAACTTTCTATCGCTAAAGGTGCTCCAAAAATATCCCCTACATAATGTGAATAATATGACCAATTTGTTCCAAATTGGAATTCCATTGTTAATCCTGTTACAATGCCTAAAGCAAAATTTACACCAAATAATTTTCCCCAAAATTGGGTCATATCTTTATATATTAATTTTCCTGTTAAAACATATACTGTTTCCATAATAGCTAATAAAAAAGAAAGTCCTAATGTTAGTGGTACAAATAAAAAATGATACATTGCAGTTAATGCAAATTGTAATCTTGATAAATCAATAACATTTAACATTACTAGTCCTTAATTAATTATTTCAATATATTATCTTTATAAATATTTTTTTTTATAATAAAAAATTTTTTAATATAATTAATTTTATGTTGTTAAAAATAAGCGTAATGGATCTTCTAATAGTTTTTTAATTAAAACAAGAAAACTAATTGCTTCTTTACCATCAATTAAACGATGATCATATGATAAAGCTAAATACATCATAGGCATGATACAAATTTTATTCTCAATAACTACAGGTCTATTTTTAATAGCATGAATACCTAGTATAGCACTTTGAGGGGGATTAATAATTGGCGTTGACATAAGAGATCCAAAAATTCCACCATTAGAAATAGTAAAGGTACCACTTATTAAGTCTTCTGGAGATAATTTATTTGTATTACTTTTTATAATTAAATCTTTAATTTTTTTTTCTATATCTATTAACGATAACTGGTTTGTGTTATAGATAATTGGAGCAACCAATCCTCTATTAGAGGCTATAGCTATATTAATATTATAAAAATTATTATAAATAATATATTCTCCATCTATAAAAGCATTAATTTTTTTAAAAGATTGTAAAGCTTGTGAAACCGCTTTTACATGAAAAGATGTAAATCCTAATTTTATTCCATGCATTTTATAAATAAAATCACTATAATTATTTTTTATATTAATAATATTTTTCATGTTAACTTCATTAAAAGTAGTTAACATAACAGTATTTTTTTTAGAATCCATTAGTTTTTTAGCAATATATTGTCTTATTGGATCCATTTTAATTTTTTTAATATTATGATCTATTGACACATTGTTTTTTTGTTTTTCATTATTATTGACTACTTTGAAATCTTTATTTATTTTTTTTGTGGAATTATTATTTTGATTAATTGAAAGATTATTTTTATTTATCATTCTACGTATAGATGGGCTAAAATTATTTATTTTTTCAAATAGTTGTTTTTTATTAATGTCTGAAATATCATTGATATTATTAGTATTATGAAGATTACTATTTTTGGTAACATTTTTTTCTTTTTTATTTTCTATTTTTTTTAATATTCCAATAATTTGTTGTGATTTTACTTTTTCACCTTTTTGCATTAAAATTTTTTCTAAGATTCCATTAATAGTTGAAGGTATTTCTAGAACAATTTTATCTGTTTCTAATTCTAATAGAATATCGTCAACTTTAATTATATCACCAGGTTTTTTATACCATTCAATAATAGTAGCATCATTTACTGATTCTGGTAATTCCGGAACAATTATATTTATATTATCCATAATGACACCTTATAAATTAAAATTTTATATTATTTTGTATTAAATACAGAATTTATGATTTTTTGTTGTTGTTTTTTGTGAACAGAAAAAAATCCTGTAGCGGTTGATGCAGATTCATTTCTTCCTATATAACGAATATTATAACCTAATTTATTTATAAAATAATTATGGATATATATCCAAGACCCTTGATTTATTGGTTCTTCTTGACACCAAAAAAAATTATTTATTTTTATGTATTTATTTATAATATTAAGTAATTCCTTTTCAGGAAAAGGATATAATTGTTCAATTCTAATTAAAACAACACTTTTATTTTTTATAAAATTTCTATATTCGAACAGATCATAATATATTTTCCCTGAACAAAAAATAATACGTTTTATATTTTTTATATTAATATTTAAATTGATTTCATCAATAATTGTTTGAAATGAATTATTAATAAAATTGTTTAAAGAGGAAAATGATAATTTATATCTTAAAAGTGATTTAGGAGTTATTATGATAAGAGGTTTTTTATTATAATTAAATGCTTGCTGACATAGTAAATAATATATTTGAACAGAATTAGATGGAATACAAATAAACATATTATTTTCGGCACATAATTGTAAGTACCTTTCTATTCTTGCTGAAGAATGTTCAGGACCTTGTCCTTCATAACCATGAGGCAACATCATAACTAAACCGCTTTTATACCCCCATTTTTTTTCTCCAGAACTAATAAATTGATCTATAATAACTTGCGCTCCATTAGCAAAATCACCAAATTGTGCTTCCCATATTGTTAAAATATTTAAGTTATTAATAGAATAACCATATTCAAATCCTAAAACAGATTCTTCTGATAAAACAGAATTATAAATATAAAAATTTCCTTGGTTATTTCCAAGATTTTGTAATGAGGTATATGAAGAATTATTAATTTGATCGTATATAACAGAATGTCTATGGGAAAAAGTTCCTCTTTTAACGTCTTCTCCTGATAAGCGACACGAAATTCCTTGAGTAAGGATATTTGCATATGCTAAATTTTCTGCTGTTCCCCAGTCTAAATTCATATTTCCTTTACTCATTTCAATTCTATCTAAATAAATTTTTTTGACTCTAAAATGAGGGTTAAATTCTTCAGGTATTGTACTTATTTTAAATAAAAGATTTTTTAAATTTTTTATTGTAAGTTTTTTTTGTATTATTTTTTTACAATTATTTTCTATAATTTTATTAGTTTCAATAAAAGATTTACCTTGGTTAAATAAATTCTGATATTTTTCATATAAAATTAATTTATTTTGATCATTCACTATATTTTCAGATAATAATTTATTAAAATATAATTCTTGTATTGTTGGTTGTTTTTTTATTAATTTATACATTAGTGGTTGTGTTATATAAGGATCATCCATTTCATTATGTCCATGTCTTCTATATGAAACTAAGTCTATAAAAACATCTTTATTGAATGTATTTCTAAAATCAATAGCTATTTTTATAATAGAAATAACATCTTCTATTTTATTTGCATTTATATGAAAAACAGGACATTGAATCATTTTAGCTATATCAGTACAGTAATAACTTGATCTAATATCTTTAATATTATCTGTAGTAAATCCTATTTGATTATTAATAATAATATGAATTATACCATGAATTCCATATCCTCTAGTTTTAGATAAATTTAAAATTTCTTGTATAATACCTTGCCCACTAAAAGCAACATCTCCATGTATGCAAATAGGTAAAATAAAATTACTTTTTTTATTTTTTAAAATATCATTTTTATATTTAGCAATACCCATAACTACAGAATTAATAATTTCTAAATGTGAAGGATTAAAGGTTAATTGTAATTTAATTTTTTTATTATTTGAATTTATAAAAGAAGAATAATACCCTAAATGATATTTTACATCATCTATATTATTTTTTTCTGTAATATTATTGGAAAATTCATTGATTATTTTTTGAATTTTTTTCCCCATTATATTAGCTAAAAAATTTAATCTACCTCTATGTGCCATTCCAAAAATTATTTCTATATTTTTATTTTCTTTAATATTAATATACCTTATTATTTCTTTTATTAATGGTATTAAAACATCACAACCTTCTAGAGAAAATCTTTTTGCTCCGGGAAACATTTTTCCTATGCATTTTTCAAAAACTTCTGATGCAATTAATTCTTCTAAAAAAATTTTTTTTTCTATATTATTAAAATTATTCTTATTTGATTCAATTTTATATTTGAGCCAATTTTTTTCAACATAAGGTAAATACATATATTCAATTCCAATATAATTTGAATATATATTTTTAAAAAAATTATATATATCAATAATTTTTTTCTCTTTCAAAGTATTATTAAGTATATTTTTTTTTTCAAAATCTTTTTCACTAATGCCATAATCTCTTAAACTTAAGAGATTTTTATATTTTTTTTTATTATAAAATAAAGGATTTATATTTGCGTTATAATGTCCTGATATTCTAAAATCATTTATTAATTTATTTATTTTTTTTTTTAAATATATTTTTTCACAGGAAACATCATATTTTGTATATTTTAATTTACGTTTTTTATTAATTTTTTGATTTTGTTTTTTAAATATATCAATCCATGACTTATCTATAGAATTAGAATTCATTAAAAAATTTTGGTATAAATTTTCTATATAAAAAATGTTATAATCTAAAAAATTTTTTTGTAAAAAATAATTATTCATTTAACCCCTAGTAAAATATATATAATTATAATATTTTTAAAAAATAATTATAGATGGAAAGATTGCTCAAAATAACTAATATTATTTAATTATATAATTAATATTAAATTCACATAATTTATATTATAAAAGAAAAAAATAATTTTAATCAATATTTTACAAAAATATTGATTAAAATCTAAAAAAATATTTTATAATATTTTTTTTTATAAAAAATTATTTTTTTTAATAAAATTATAAAAAGTTAATATTTTATTATAGTATTTCAGATAGTGGGATTATTAAATAAATTTAATCATAATATAAAAATTAATTTTATTAAAATATTAAATTATTTTTTAATAAAAATGCACTATAGATAACTAAATTATAATTTAATTAAAAATTTTTTATATAAAAAAATTAATTATTATTAAATATAAATTATTTTATTATTATATATTTAGTATACTTTCTTATATTTATAAGTTTCATCCAATTATAAAATTTTTTATATTTTATAATATTTACCAAAACATTCATTTTTTTAAAAAAAAATGATTTAGACCATACTAAATATATTACCTATTGTTTAGATTCAAAATATTAAATTTTTAAAATTTTACTCAAAAATATTTATTTAATATAATTTTTATATAATTATTAATTTTACTAAGTAAAGTATAATCCAAAAATAAACAGTAAAATCATGTTTATTTTTTTAATTTTTTTAAAAAAAATTTAAACTAAATTCCAGCTTATTTTTTATCACAAACTTTTTTATAAAATTAAGATTTTTATAAGAAATTTTATATCAAAAAAAGCATAGAATATATTTTATATATTTTTCATTATTACATTTTTA
The DNA here is from genome assembly GCF_012571135.1 of Enterobacteriaceae endosymbiont of Donacia tomentosa. NCBI lineage: Bacteria > Pseudomonadati > Pseudomonadota > Gammaproteobacteria > Enterobacterales > Enterobacteriaceae > Enterobacteriaceae endosymbiont of Donacia tomentosa. The sequence continues at coordinate 223,466 of NZ_CP046216.1, read as the reverse complement.
AAATTTTTATATTTAGAAAATTATTATATTAGAAATTTTATTGAAATATGTATTGTTTTATTTTTTATATAAAAAATATTTTTTTAATTAAATTTTTAATACAAATAAAATTTATTTAAAACTCTAATAAAATTATCTTTTTATAAAAAAAAATATAATTGGAAAAATATTAATAATTATATTAATATTTTGAAAACTATAACCATTTTTTTCTTTTAAAATAAATATAAGGTGCTAAAGCAGATGCTACCATTAAAATAATGGCATATATATAACCATATTTCCATTTTAATTCAGGTAAAAAAGTAAAATTCATACCATAATTAGATGCTACTAAAGTAGGTGGTAAAAATATTACAGATACTAATGAAAAAATTTTAATAATTCTATTTTGTTCTATATTGATGAATCCCATTGCTGCTTGCATTAAAAAATTAACTTTTTGAAATAATGATTCGTTATGAGGTAGCAAGGACCTAATATCTCTTGATATCTCTCTTGCTTGTTTCATTTGACTTTCGGGTAATCTTGTTTTTCTCATTAAAAAATTCAATGCTCTTTGAGTATCCATTAAACATAATCGTACTTTCCAACCAATATCTTCTAATTCTGCTAAAGTAGAAAAAGCGTTATCAAATTCATTATTTTTATGACTTTTCATAATAATACGACTTAAACATTCTAGATCATTATATATATTTTCGATTTCATCCGCTAATTGTTCAATTTTAGTTTCAAATAAATCTAATAAAATTTCATATGGATTACCATATATCAAAGTTTGATTTCGAGTACGCATTCTATATAAACGAAAAACAGGCAATTCTCTTTCCCTTAAAGTATATAATATTCCATCTTTTATGGTAAAAGCTACGGTTGTAATATTTACATGATCATCAATATTTTCATAAAAAAACAATGAATGAATATGTAATCCATTTTCATTTTCAAAAAATCTTGCTGATGCTTCTATATCTTCTAATTCAGGACGAGTTGCTAAATTTTGTCCTAATAAATGATATATTTTTTGTCGTTCAGTATCTTCTGGTTTAATTAAATCGATCCAAATTATATCTAAAAGATCATTATTATTATTTAATTCTAAATTCATTAAATGGTGATTAAATATTTTAAAAGCATGTAACATATAATTACTCCCACCAATTTAAGGATATTTATTAAAAAAATATATAAAATAAATTTATTTATATATTATTTCTTATTTTTTAAAATTTTTAGTTAAATTATTTTATATTAAAATTTGTATATAGTTAGACATTATCCATTTTATTACTGTATCATTAAATTTAATTTGTAATTTTTTATTATTTTTAATTTTTTCTATCTTTAGAATTATTCCTTTGCCAAAAACTTGATGTAGAACGGTTTGTCCAATAAAATATTTTTTATTACTAATCAAATTATTATTATTATTTAATAATATATTTTTATTAGTTAAATAACTAATTTTTTTTATACAATTTTTAGGTAATTCATTAAGAAATCTTGATGGAATCGATTTTTTTTCTTTACCATATATATAACGTTTTTTAGTATAAGTTAATATCAATTTTTCTTTAGCTCTAGTAATTCCTACATAAGCTAAACGTCTTTCTTCATAAAGATCTGTATTATTAATTAATGATACTTTATTAGGAAAAATACCTTCCTCCATCCCAATTATAAAAACTTGAGAAAACTCTAATCCTTTAGAAGAATGTATAGTCATCATTTGTATGCAATCTTCAAAATTTGTCGTACTTTCCTTATTAAGGTTATCATTTTCTAATAAAGTTTGAGAAAGAAAATTTATTAAAATATTATTTTTTTTAATTTTTAATTCATTTTTTTCGTATAATGAATTATACATAAAATAATCAGCTGCATTAATTAATTCTTTTAAATTATTTATCTTAGTAGAATTTTTTTCAGATAAATTATTCTGTTTATACATATCCCATAATCCAGAATTTTTTATAGTCTTTTCAATCATAACTGATAATGATTGCTTATTAATATCTCTTCTTAATAATTTAATTAAATCAATAAAATTTTTTAAAGCATTTAAAGACAAAATACTTAAACATTTTTTATTTTTTATTAAATAAATACTAGATTCCCATAATGTTAAAGAAAATTTTTTTGATATATCTTTTATAATTTTAACTGTTTTGCTCCCAATACCTCTTTTTGGTACATTTAAAATTCTTTCAAAAGCACTATCATCATTAAAATTTGAAATTAATCTTAAATATGATAATGTATTTTTTATTTCTTGACGTTCAAAAAAACGTATACCACCATAAATTTGATATGGAATATTAAATTTTAATAAAATTTCTTCTAAAACACGAGATTGAATATTATTTCTATATAAAATTGCGCAATTATTTAATTTAATATTATTTTTAATAAATTTTTTTTTTATATATTTTGCTATATATTCTGCTTCATCAAATTCATTTAATGCAAAATATATTGATATTAATTTACCATTATTTGCATTCGTCCACAATTTTTTTTTTAATCTAGAATTATTATTAGAAATAAGTTCATTGGCTGCATGTAAAATATTATGAGTAGAACGATAATTTTGTTCCAATAAAATTATTTTTACTTTATCAAAATCTTTTAAAAAATGATTTATATTTTCAATTTGTGCACCTCGCCAACCATAAATAGATTGGTCATCATCTCCTACAAGAACAATTTTTGTGTCATAATGTTTATTGTATAATAATGAAATAAATTTATATTGTATATCATTGGTATCTTGAAATTCATCAACCAAAATATTTTTAAATCTTTTTTGATATTTCTTTAAAATAGAATTATTATTTAAGAATAATTTATATAAACACAATATTAATTCATTAAAATCAATCACTTCTGTTATCTTACAAAGATTTTGATATTCCTCATATATTTTAGATAAATTTATATTAAAAATATCATTATTCATAGTATTTTTTTTTACAAAAAAAATACTATTTTTAAAACTATTTATATATTTTAATATATTATCAATTGTATAAATTTTACTTTTTAAACCCATTTTAACTATAATACGTTTAATTAATCTTTTTTGATCATCATTATCTATTATTTGAAAATTTTTAGATAATCCCGCTTCTAAATAATGTATTCTTAATAAATAATAAGCAAAACTATGAAAAGTTCCTACCCAAATATTATTTTTTGGATTATCATTAATTAATGATTTAACTCTTATTTTTAATTCAGACGCAGCTTTATTTGTAAAAGTTACAGCTAAAATAGATTTAGGAGGACAATTTAATTTTTTAATTAACCATGCTATCCGTCGAACTAATACAAGTGTTTTACCACTTCCTGCGCCAGCTAGTATTAATAAATTTTTTCTAATTTCAGATACAACTTCACTTTGTTTATTATTTAAATTTTTTAGTAAATCCATATTTATCTTATATTGAAGATTATAAATAATGTTTGATTCTAAAATATTAGAATTTATTTTAAAATATTTTTATAATTTTATTTTTCCATCATAGATATAATTAGCATTGCCTATCATAAATAAATGTGTATTTCCTCCCTTCCATTTTACATCTAAAATACCTCCTGTTAAATTTACTTCTACTTTAGAAGATAATATATTTTTATATATCCCAACTGAAACAGCTGCGCAAGCACCTGTGCCACAGGCATTAGTCTCCCCAACTCCTCTTTCAAATACTCTTAATTTGATATTATTTGGATTAACGTATTCCATAAACCCTACATTAATTTTTTCTGGAAAAGAATTGTGTTTTTCAATAAAAGATCCAATAAAAGATACAGGTGTTTTAGATATATCTTTTACTTGAATAACACAATGAGGATTTCCTAATGAAACAACATTAAAATTAATAAACTTATTATTAAAAAAAATTTTATAATTTTTTTTAATCTTATTCGTTATAAAGGGTATATCTTTAGGATGAAACAAAGGTACACCCATATCTACACATATTCTATTGTCTTTTAAAATTTCTATATAGAGTAATCTATTGTTTGTGCTTACACATATATTTTTTTTAAAAATTAATTTTTTTATTTTTAAATATTGTGCTAAACAACGTATTCCATTACCACAATTATTAACTTCATTACCATCAGAATTAAAAATTCTATAATGAAAATCAACATTATTTAGAGTAGGGGATTCTACAATTAGTAATTGGTCAAACCCTATTCCTAAATATCTATGAGATAATTTTTTAATTATATTTTTATTTAAAAAAAATTTTTTTTTAAAATTGTTTACAATAATAAAATCATTACCTAGTGCATGCATTTTTACAAATTTTATTTTCATATAACTGTATAAGTATTCATAATATTTTAAAAAATTTATGTTATTGAGTATAAATGTTTTGTTTATCTTTTTTTTTATAAAAATTTTTATATTTTTTATTTTCAGTAATGGACACTTTATAATTATGCTTTCCTACTATAACTACATCAGCACATCTTTTTGCAAATAAACCAACTGTAACAACACCAGGAATATTGTTTATATATCTCTCTGTTTGAATAGGATCATGAATGTTTAAATTATATACATCTAATATTATATTTCCATGTTCTGTAACAGTATTTTTCCGTAATTTTATTTTTACACCTAAACTTAACAATTTTTTGACTATATAAGCTTCTGCAGTTGGTATAATTTCTATAGGAACGGGATGTAATTTACCTAAATCTTTTACGCATTTTGATTGATCTATAATACATACAAACAAATCAGCAAAATTAGATATAATTTTTTCGTTAGTTAAAGCAGCTCCTCCTCCTTTAATCATTTGCATATGATTATTTATTTCATCAGCACTATCAAAATATATTTCAATTTTGTTTATTTTATTGGTTTTATATATATTGAAATTATATTTTTTTAATTTATTTGTAGAATCTTGAGAAGTCGAAACTACTCCTCTAATTTTTTTTTTTATAGTTGATAAAATATCAATAAAGTGAGTTATTGTTGTCCCTGACCCAATACCGATAATATTATTATTATTTCTAATATATTTTAAAGCAGCTTTAGCTGCAAGATTTTTTAAATTATTAATCATATTACTAATACTTTATATTAAATAAAATTTATATTATATTAAGTATAGTAATTTGTAAAAAATATAAATATAGTAATTTCTTTCTAAAAAAGAAGTTTTATGTTTTTTAAACATAAAGTTTTTTTTAAAAATGCATTATTATTATTAATATATATTAATAATATAAAAAATACTAATAATTTTATTAAGAGATAATATAATGAAAAAATTAAAGATAATTTTTTATTTATTTTTTTTTACTAGTATAATAACAAATACATCTTTTAAAAATATTAATGCTAAAATTATACCAAGCGTTTTTAATACAAGAAAGGGAATACAAACTCCCAGTTTGGCTCCTATTTTAAAAAAAGTAACTTCAGCAGTTGTAAACATTAGTGCTGATAGTAGCGTTTTCATCCCAAATTTTAAAATACCTAATTCACAATCAAAAAAAAAACATCCAGATGAAAAATGTCATTTGTGTAAAAAAAATTTTTTTTGTGAAAACATTCCCTGTGAAGAAAGCAATAATACTCTTGAAAAAAAATTTAATGTAATTGGTTCTGGAGTAATTATTGATGCAAAAAAAGGTTTAATTGTTACAAATAATCATGTTATAGAAAATGCTAATAATATTACAGTAGAATTACATAATGGTGATATTTATAATGCTAAACTAATAGGACAAGATATTAAAACAGACATAGCTTTAATTAAAATTGAAGGAAATATTAAATATCTAAAAGCTATAAAAATAGCTAACTCTGATAATTTACAAGTAGGAGATTATACTATAGCTATAGGTAATCCATATGGATTAGGCGAAACCGTTACATCTGGAATAATATCTGCATTAGGACGTACTAATCCTAATATTGAAAATTTTAGAAATTTTATTCAGACAGATGCTTCTATTAATAAAGGAAATTCAGGAGGAGCTTTAATTAATTTACATGGAGATTTAATTGGTATTAATACTGCTATTTTTGCTCCTAGTGAAGGAAATATTGGAATCGGATTTGCTATTCCTAGTAATACTGTTATTAGTATAGTTAAACAAATTCTTAAATTTGGGAAAATAAAAAGAGGTTCTTTAGGATTTATTGGTATGGATATTAATCCGGAGTTAGCCCGAATTTTTAAATTTAATCCTTCAAAAAAGGGAATTTTTATTAATGAAGTATTATCATCACCTTATGATAGTGGTTTAGAAGCTGGTGATATAATCATATCTTTAAATGGTAGAATGATTGAAAATTTAACATTATTAGAGGAAAAAATTAATTCTTTACCTATTGGTACTACAGTTAAAATAGGGGTTATTAGAAAAGGTATTTTCAAAAGAATATTTGCAAAAATAAAAGATTATGACAATAAAGAAATTTCTGATGAAGCTATGTATTCTGGGATTCAAGGAGCATATTTAGGTAACATATATTTATTTAGAAATAGAAAAATTTATAATTATAAACAAATACAAGGAATTAAAATTACTAAAATAGAAAAAAATACTCCTGCAGAAAAAATGGCATTAAAAAAAGATGATATTATATTTGAAATTAACCAAAATAAAATTAATAATATAAAAGATGTTAGAAATATTTTGAATCAAAATCCTATATTTCTTGTTTTTCATATTTTACGAGAAAAACATGATTTTTATTTATTAGTTAGTTTCTAAATTTTTTTTAAAAAAATTATAAATTTTATTGAAAAATTTTTAAAAATATTTAATACTAACTTCAGGTAGTAATGTTGGCCCTTTAGCTCAGTGGTTAGAGCAAACGACTCATAATCGTTAGGTCGTTGGTTCAAATCCAACAAGGGCCAGTTTTTTTATTTGTATAATAATCAATTTCTTATTATCTATTTTTTATAAAAATAAATATCTATAAAACCTTACTAGCAAAAGATTAATAATTTAACATTATTAATAGTATTTTATATTTTTTTTATAAAAAAAAGGAAGTAAATATGTTAGAAATCCATTTAATACAAAATAAACTAAAAGAAATAAAAAAAAAAAATATTTTTATTAGGGGGTTCCTTTAATTATAAAAAATACAAAAAAAAATTACTAATGATATATAATAAATTGAAAAATCCTATTATTTGGAAAGATATTAATCTTATTAATTTTTTAAATAAAAAAAAAATAAAAATAGAAAATTTATTATTTGCATTAGATGAAATTAATCAAGAAATTTTAGATATAAATGAATTAATTTATTTAGCAATAAATACAAATGATCAAAAAATATTAAAAGAATCTATTCAAATATTATTTGAGTTAAAAAATAAAATAAATAAGTTAGAATTACAGAAAATTTTTATTAAAAAAAATGATAAAAAGAATTGTTTTATAGATATACAGCCCGGATCAGGAGGTATAGAATCCCAAGATTGGGCAAAAATAATAATGAAAATGTATTTAAAATGGGCAGAAAAAAAGAATTTTAAAACTATCATAATAAATGAATCACCTGGAGAGATAGTAGGAATAAAATCCGCAACTATACATATGATTGGAAATTATGCTTTTGGATGGCTACGTACAGAAAATGGAGTACATCGTTTAGTGAGAAAAAGTCCCTTTAATTCTTCAGGAAGAAGACATACTTCTTTTGTTTCAACTTTTATATATCCAGATATTAAAGAAAATAATAATATTATATTAAATACAGAAGATTTGCGTATTGATGTTTATAGAGCTTCTGGTGCTGGGGGCCAACACGTTAATAGAACAGAATCAGCAGTGCGTATTACACATATTCCTACAGGAATAGTTACACAATGCCAAAATAATAGATCACAACATAAAAATAAAAATCAAGCAATGAAACAAATAAAAGATAAATTATATAAATTAAAAAATCACATAAAAGAAAAGAAACAAAATAAAATTGAAAAAAATAAAATTGATATTAGTTGGGGGCATCATATACGTTCTTACATATTAGATGATTCTCGCATCAAGGATATAAGAACCGGGTTAGAAATTAATGATATACAATCAGTCCTTAATGGTAATTTAGATATATTCATACAAGCTAGTTTAAAATTAGGTTTATAAGGATAAATTCTATTATGCCTACAAATACAAAACATTTTAGTAAACATGACATTAAAAATATGTGTAATAACGAAATAAAGTTTCGTCGTGAAAAATTAATAATATTAAAAAAAAATAGTGTTGCCTTTCCCAATAATTTTAAAGTAAATATAACAATAAATATTTTATATGAAAAATATAATAATATAAAAATGTTTGATAAAAATTTTTTATTTAATATTGCAGGTCGTATTGTAAATTTAAGAATTATGGGAAAAGCTTCGTTTATAAATATTCAAGATCATACAGGAAAAATACAAATTTATTTATCTCAAGATAGTTTATCTATCAAAATGTATAAAAAATTTTTAGAAAAATATGATTTAGGAGATATAATCGGGGTTATTGGTTATGTTTTTAAGACAAAAACAAAAATATTATCTATTTATTGTAAAGAAATTTTTTTATTGACAAAAACTATTCGTCCATTACCAAATGAATACTATGGATTAAAAAATCAAGAAATTAAATATAGAAAAAGATATTTAGATTTAATAATAAATAAAAAAACATTAGAGACATTTAAAATTAGATCCAAAATTATATTAAATATACGCAGTACGATGAATAAAATGGATTTTATTGAAGTAGAAACACCAATGATGCATTCTATACCAGGGGGAGCATTAGCAAAACCTTTCATTACTTATCATAATAAATATAATATGAATATGTATTTACGTATTGCTCCTGAATTATATTTAAAACGACTTATTATTGGGGGGTTTAATAAAATTTTTGAAATTAATAGAAATTTCAGAAATGAAGGTATTTCTACACAACATAATCCTGAATTTACTATGATGGAATTATATATAGCATATGCTGATTATAAAGATTTAATGCTTTTATTTGAAAATTTATTCAAAAATATATATAAAAAAGTATTTAATAAAACAATACTAAATTATAATGGTCATGTTTTTAATTTAGAAGACAATTTTCATAAATTCACAATGAAAGAATCTATTACATATTTTTATCCAAAAATTAATTTAAATAGTTTAGAAAATTCAGATGAATTATTTAAAATTGCTAATACTTTAGAAGTTAAAGTAAAAAATAATTGGAGTAATGAAAAAATTATTGTTTCAATCTTTGAGGAAAAAATTTCTAACAAAATAATAATGCCTACATTTATTACAGAATATCCTATTGAAATATCTCCTTTAGCACGTAGAAATAATTTAAATCCATTACTAGCTGATAGATTTGAATTTTTTATTTGTGGTATGGAAATAGCAAATGGTTTTTCTGAACTCAATGACCCAATAGATCAAAAAGAAAGACTTAAAAAACAAAATAAAGCAAAAAAATCTAATAAAAATAAAAATTATGAAAATTTATATGATAAAGACTATATAGAAGCACTAGAATATGGACTCCCTCCTACTGCGGGATTAGGAATCGGAATAGATAGATTAATTATGCTATTTACTAATTCTAAATCAATCAGAGATGTAATTCTATTTCCTACATTAAAACCGATTTAATAAACTCATTTTTTTTTCAGCTTTTTTAACAAGAGATATAAAATTCTCTGTTGTTAAAGAAGCTTTACCTATTAAAAAACCATTAATATCTTTTTTATCAAGAAAATTATTTATATTATTATTATTAACAGAACCTCCATATTGTAAAATTATATTTGTAGCAACTTTTTGATTTATACTGGCAATATATTTTCTAATAAAACTATGAACTTTTTGTACTTCATTTGCATCTGCTACTTTTCCTGAACCAATGGCCCATATGGGTTCATAGGCAATTATAGCATTATTTAATATTTCAACTCCTTGAGTTTTTAATATATAATTAATTTGATTAACACATATTTTTTCTGTTTTATTCTGTTTTTTTTCTTCTTCTGTTTCTCCTATACATAAAATAGGAATTAAATTAAAATTTTTAATTAAAACAAATTTTGTAGAAATATTATCATAATTTTCATTATGAAATAATTTTCGTTCTGAATGCCCAATTATTACATATTTAACTCCCACATCTTTTAACATACTTACTGATATTTCTCCAGTAAAAGCACCTTGAGTATGTATATCTACATTTTGTGCCGCTAAATGTATTGATGTATTTTTTATATAATTATACATAGTATGTAGATATACATAAGGAGGAGCTATTGCTAAATCACAAAATTTTAATGAAAAATTAAATTCTTTTTTAATTATATTTATGTTTTTTTTTAAAAAAACTAAATCACCATTTAGTTTCCAATTACTTATAATAAAACATTTTTTCATATTTTTTACCAATATTGTTCTGATGTGATATTTCCATTTTTATCTTTTAAATTTTTAGATAAATTTTTATCTATTTCTAATATACTTATTGTTTCTCTAATCATATTAGGATTACCGCATAACATGATATGACTATCATTATTAATTTTTATCCCAATTTTTTTTTCTATAATACCACGTTTAATTAAATCAGGAATATAACCCTTTAATGTTACATTATTTTTAAAGCTATCTCTAGTTACAATAGTTCGAAAAATGAATTTATTACTATATTTTTGTTTAATATTATTAACTAAATACAAATAACTATGATCATTTATATATCTTACAGAATGTATTAAAATAATTTTTTTAAACATATTAAAACAATTACCATCTTGTAAAATTGATAAATATGGACCTATACCAGTACCAGTTGATAACATCCATAAATTTTCACAAGATTTTATATTATTTAATGTAAAAACTCCTGTTGCATTTTTAGAGATCATTATATAATCATCTTCTTTTAAAGAATATAAAAAAGGACTTAATTTGCCATTAGTAATAGTAGAAATATAAAATTCATGATTTTTATTTTGTGGACAATTAATGTAAGAATAAGCTCGGCATATTTTTTTCCCGTTAATTTTTAAAGCTAATTTTGTAAATTGTCCCGGAATAAAAGTGTTTGTTTTCGCATTCAAAATAATACTAAATAATGTTTTTGTCCAATATTTGATTTTTTTTATTGTACCAATAGTCCATTCTGTCATATAAGATCCTTATCTATCAATAATAATTAATATCACACAATAATTCTACGGATATAATTACCTTTTTAAAAAAAAATTTCAATTTAAAAATTATTATATTAATAAAAACAACAAATTCATTATTTTTTTTAAAAAAATATTACTATATTTAAGTAAAAATTTATTTTTACAACTAAATTAAATATATAATATAAAAAAATTTACCATATATAAGAAATTTTACTGATTTTAATAAATTATTATATAATATACAATAATTAAGTTATTTTTTTTATATATAATTTATAAAGATTATTTATATTATATTATTTATATATAAAGTTTATTTGTAATATTTAAATATTTAAAATATATGAATTAAAATTTTTTAATATATTATTTATATTTGCAAATATTTTATATTGAATCAATATAGTTAATAATATATGATACCATACCGAAGGATGTGTGGATAATTTTAAGGGGTGTAGTTTAATTGGTAGAATATTGGTCTCCAAAACCAATGGTTGGGGGTTCAAATCCCTCCACCCCTGGTATAAGATGTTATGTTTTTTTTAAAAAAAATTTTTTATATAAAAAATATGGTTTTTTTTAAAAAAATTATAATTTTATAAAAAATAAGTTTTTTTACATAAAAATTATAAATAATATTTAAAAAAAATTTTAAATAATATTTAACATTAAAATATAAATTTTACCTCTGATTTTTTAGAATTTTATACAAACTTAAATTTTAATAAAATTGAATTATGCATATTTATCACTTAAACAAAGAGGTTGAAATAAACATGAATGGTGCCGAATGTATAATTCAAGCCTTGCAAAGAGAAAATGTAAAAATAGTATTTGGTTATCCTGGAGGAGCTATTATGCCTTTATATGATGCATTATATAAGGGGGAAATAGAACATATATTATGTAGACATGAACAGGGAGCTGCAATTGCTGCAATAGGATATGCTCGTTCTACTGGGAACATAGGGGTATGCATAGCTACATCAGGTCCAGGAGCTACTAATTTAATAACGGGAATTGCTGATGCTATGGTAGATTCTGTTCCAATTATCGCTATTACAGGACAGGTATCTTCACCATTAATTGGTACTGATGCTTTTCAAGAAATAGATATTATTGGAATGTCTTTATCATGTACTAAACATAGTTTTTTAATAACTTCGCCTCTAGAATTATCTTCTATTATAGCAAAAGCATTTTTTATCGCATCTTCTGGTCGCCCTGGGCCTGTCTTAATAGACATACCTAAAGATATACAATTGTGTAATAATATACCAAAAATATCAAAATTAAGTAAAAAAAATTTTTTTATAAAAAAAAATAATGATTTTTCTACTAAAAAAATTACACAAGCTAATAACTTATTAAAAAATTCTACCATGCCTATACTATATATAGGAGGTGGAGTAGATATGGGTAACGCAGTTAATATATTAAGAACGTTTATTAAAAAATCTGGAATACCCACTGTAGTTACTTTAAAAGGATTAGGAACAATAAAACCAACATACGCTTATTATTTAGGGATGTTAGGCATGCATGGTAATAAAGCTGCTAATTATATCGTACAAAAATGTGATTTACTAATAGCAATAGGAGCTAGATTTGATGATAGAGTAACAGGTAATAAAGAAAAATTTGCTCCCAAAGCAAAGATTATACATATAGATATAGATCCTTCGGAAATAAATAAAATTTGTAAGATAAATGTTGAACTGCTAGGTAATTTAAATCAATTAATTCCATTATTAGAAAAACCCAATAATATTTCTAAATGGCAAAATTATATTAAAAAAATAAAAAATAAATATTCTTATTTATCTTTTAATAAACAAGATTGTATAAATAAAGATAAAATTTATGCACCTTTTTTATTAAAAAAATTATCCAAGATTAAAGATGAAAAAACTATAATTACAACAGATGTTGGACAACATCAAATGTGGGTCGCACAATACATAACTTTTTCCACTCCTAAAAATTTTATTACATCTAGTGGTTTAGGAACAATGGGATTTGGATTACCAGCAGCAATTGGAGCACAAATAGCTCATCCTAATAATACTGTTATATGTATTACTGGTGATGGATCATTTATGATGAATATCCAAGAATTAAGTACAATCAAAAGAAAAAATCTTCCTATTAAGATAATATTACTAGACAATAAAAGATTAGGGATGGTACGGCAATGGCAAGAAATTTTTTTTAAAAGAAGATATAGTGAAACTACATTATGGGATAATCCTAATTTTATTAAATTAGCTAATTCTTTTGGAATATCAGGACATAGTATTAAAAAAATTAATGAAATAGATAAAAGTTTAGAAAAAATTTTTTTTATAAAAAAACCTTATATATTACATGTTGCTATAAATGAATACGATAATGTTTGGCCTTTAGTACCGCCAGGAAATAGTAATGATAATATGATAGAGAATAATTAAATGAATAAATATCAATTATTAATTAAAACAAATATTAGTCCTGAAATTAGCGAACGTATAATTAGAATTATACGTCATAGAGGTTTTGTTATTAAAACAATGAAAATGGAAGTAATAAGTAGATTAAAAAATATAACTTTTAACTTAACAATTAAAAGTTATAAATCTATAAATTTATTAATAAAACAAATAGAAAAATTAATAGATGTAATACATATAGCAATACTAGAACAAATACCATAATAATACTGCTATTATTATTTTTTTTTAAATAAGGAAATATCATAATGTCCGCTAAAAAAGCAGATTTTATTTGGTTAAATGGCGATATTATAAAATGGGAAGATGCCAAAATCAGTGTAATGACTCATGCATTACATTATGGAACTTCTGTATTTGAAGGAATTAGATGTTATAAATCATATAAAAAATCTTCTATTTTTCGCCATAAAGATCATATTGAACGTTTATATAATTCTGCTAAAATTTATCGTTTCCCATTAAAATTTACTGTAAAAGAATTAATGAATGCAGTATATATAATTATTAATGTTAATAAGCTTAAAGAAGCTTATATTAGAATTTTAGCATTTATTGGAGATGTGGGACTAGGATTAAATCCACCTAAAAATTATTATTCTGATATAATGATTAGTGCATTTTCATGGAAAAATTATTTAGGCCCAAATGCTATGGAACATGGTATTGATATAATGGTGTCTTCATGGAATAAAATTAAACCAAATACTATTCCTAGTATTGCTAAAGCCGGGGGTAATTATTTATCTTCTTTATTAATAGGTAGTGAAGCACGTAGAAATGGATATCATGAAGGAATAGCGTTAGATAGTTTAGGATTTATATCAGAAGGAGCTGGAGAAAATATTTTTATAGTAAAAAATAATGTTTTATTTACTCCTCCCTTAACATCATCTATCCTTCCTGGAATAACCAGAGATTCTGTTTTAAAAATAGCACAGGAATTAAAAATAACAACAAAAGAATGCTTAATATTAAGAGAATTTTTATATTTAGCTGATGAAGTTTTTTTAACAGGAACTGCAGCAGAAATTACTCCAGTTCGTAGTGTAGATCGTATATTAATTGGCCAAGGTAAGATAGGAAAAATTACAAAAAATATTCAAAAAAATTTTTTATATTTATTTAGTGGAAAAACAAAAGATAAATGGAATTGGTTGGATCATATCAATTTATAGTATTTATTTTAACATTTTAAAAAAGAGAAAAATATGCCTAATTATCGTTCATTTATTACTACACAAGGTCGTAATATGGCAGGAGCACGTGCTCTTTGGAGAGCAACTGGCATGGATGATTCTGATTTTTCAAAACCTATTATTGCTATAGTAAATTCTTTCTCTCAATTTGTTCCAGGTCATATTCATTTACAACAATTAGGTAAAATTATTTCAAACGTAATAAAAAAAAAAGGAGGAGTTCCGAAAGAATTTAATACAATAGCTATTGATGATGGCATAGCAATGGGACATGATGGAATGTTATATTCTCTTCCTTCTAGAGATCTTATTGCTGATTCTGTAGAATATGTTATAAATGCCCACTGTGTTGATGCAATGATTTGTGTATCTAATTGTGATAAAATTACTCCGGGAATGTTAATGGCATGCTTGCGTTTAAATATTCCTACTGTATTTATTTCTGGTGGGCCCATGGAAGCAGGACAAATTAATATAGAAAATTATGATCAAAAAAGAATTGATTTAGTTGATGCAATGGTTCAAGCTGCAAATATAAATCAAACTAATAATAATGTAAAAAAAATAGAAATAAATGCATGTCCAACATGTGGATCCTGTTCCGGTATGTTTACTGCAAATTCTATGAATTGTTTAGTAGAAGCTTTAGGATTAGCATTACCAGGAAATGGATCCTTATTATCTACACATATAAATCGAAAAAAATTATGTATACAAGCATCTAAAATCATAGTTGATATTACACAAAAGTATTATCATAATAATGATGTTAATGTTTTACCAAGAAATATTGTAAATAAAAAATCACTTGAAAATGCAATGATGTTAGATATAGCAATGGGAGGTTCTACTAATACAATTTTACATATTTTAGCTTTAGCACAAGAAGCACATATATCATTCACTTTAACAGATATAGATAAATTATCAAGGAAAATACCATGGTTATGTAAATTATCTCCTAGTACAAAAGATTTTTATATGGAAGATTTTCATAGAGCAGGAGGAGTAATTGGTATTTTAAGTGAATTAAATAAAAAAAAATTAATACATACTAATGTTAAAAATATTTTAGGTTTAACAGTAAAAGAAACTATAAAAAAATATGACATAATAGATACGGAAGATGAAGAAATAAAATTTTTTTTTAAGTCAGCTCCTGGTAATATTAAAACAACTAATCCTTTTTCACAAAAAAAAATGTGGACTAAATTAGATAATAATCGTAAAACAGGATGTATACGTTCTTCTAAATATGCTTTTAGTAAAGATGGAGGATTAGCAATTTTATATGGTAATATTGCAAAAAATGGATGTGTAATAAAAACAGCTAGTGTTGATAAAACCTTAATGATTTTTAAAGGAAAAGCTAAAGTATACGAAAGTCAAGAATCTGCAGTACATGCAATTTTAAATAAAAAAATTTCACATGGAGATGTTATTGTTATCAGATATGAAGGCCCTAAAGGTGGTCCTGGGATGCAAGAAATGTTATATCCTACATCATATTTAAAATCTATGAAATTAGAAAAAAGTTGTGCTTTAATTACTGATGGACGTTTTTCTGGAGGAACTTCAGGTTTATCTATAGGACATATTTCTCCTGAAGCTGCAAGTAAGGGTACAATTGCGTTAGTACAAAATAATGATATTATTGAAATTAATATACCAAATAGATCTATACATCTAGATGTTCCAAATTCTATTCTAGAAAAAAGAAAAGAACAAGAAGAAAAAAGAGAAAATAGAGCATATACTCCTAAATTAAAACGACAAAGAAAAATTTCTTTTTCTTTAAAAGCATATGCTGCTTTAGTAACTAGTGCTGATAAAGGAGCTGTTCGAGATAAAAATAAATTAAATTATTATGAAAAATAATGAAATAACATTATATTTTTTAATTAAGGATTTATTTAATTAAATTCTATTTTGATTAAAAAAGTAAGTTGTTTAAAAGACATCTCAAATTGATAAAAATAAATTATATATTATTAATATAAATTTTTTAATTTTTTTATAAAAAATTTTATTTATTGTTTTTTTTTAAAGTATAAAATATTTGTAATATATTTTATGTAAATATTAATATATATTTATTCTATAATATTTCATAAATATTTTTTATAAGTGTATTTGTTATATAAATATATAATAAATAACATTTTTTATATAGGGTAATTTAAATGGGAAATTATTTTAATAATTTAAATTTTCGTAAAAAATTAAAAAATCTCCGTAAATGTAGATTAATGAAATTTGAAGAATTTTCACAAAATGTTAATTTTTTAAAAAAAAAAAAAATTGTTATTATAGGATGCGGAGCACAAGGTTTAAATCAAGGATTAAATATGAGAGATTCTGGTTTAAATATATCATATGCCTTAAAAAAAGAATCTATTGAAAAAAAAAACTTATCTTGGCAACGAGCTCATAAAAATAATTTTGTAGTAGGAACTTATAATAAATTAATACCTACTGCTGATTTAATAATTAATTTAACACCTGATAAAAATCATCATATAGTATTAAAAGATATTAAACATTTAATAAAAAAGGGAGCTACATTAGGATATTCTCATGGTTTTAATATTATAGAAGAAGGAGAAAATATTCCCAAAGATATTACAGTAGTTATGGTTGCACCAAAAAGTCCAGGAACCGAAGTTAGAGAAGAATTTAAAAAAGGTTTCGGAGTTCCTACTTTAATTGCTGTCCATCAACATGCTGATAATACAAAAAATGGATTAGAAATAGCTAAAGCTTGGGCAGTATCTATCGGGAGTCATAAAGCTGGTATTTTAGAGTCATCTTTTACTGCTGAAGTGAAATCTGATTTGATGGGAGAACAAACCGTTTTATGTGGTATGCTGCAAACAGCATCTATTTTATTATTTGATAATTTATTAAAATTTGGTATAAATTCATCTTATGCTGCTCAATTTATCCAGTTTGGATGGGAGTATATCACGGAAGCTTTAAAACAAGGCGGTATTAGTTTAATGATGGATAGATTAGAAAATAATGCTAAAATACGTTCTTATCAACTATCTATAATTTTAAAAAAAATTTTAAAACCTTTATTTCAAAAACATATTGATGATATAATTTCAGGTGAATTTTCTAAAGAAATTATAAAAGACTGGAATAATAACAATAAAAATTTAATAAAATGGCGTGAAAAATATCAAAATAGTAATTTTGAACAAATTTCTAATAATAGAAAAAATAATTTTATAGAAGAACAAGATTATTTTGATAAAGGTATTGTTATGATAGCTTTTATAAAAAGTAGTATAGAACTATCATTTGAATTAATGGTGGAAACAGGAATATCTCCAGAATCAGCATATTATGAATCATTACACGAATTACCTTTAATAGCTAATACTATTGCAAGGAAAAAATTATATGAAATGAATAAAATAATATCTGACACAGCCGAATATGGTAATTATTTATTTTCAAATCAAGCTATCCCTTTATTAAAAAATTTTATGAATAAAATAACAAAAGAAGATTTGAATATAATACAAAAAAAAAATACATCAATAAATAATGCTTATTTGCGTGATATAAATTATCAAATAAGAAATCATCCTATTGAAAAAATTGGATATATATTAAGAGAATATATGTTTCATATGCAATCTTTAGTTAAAATAAAATAAAAAATACTACTCTCTTTATATAAGAGAGTAGTATTTTTTTTATAAAAAAAATTAATTTTATATTTTAATTTTTTAACAAATACAATATAGAACACATTTTTAATTAAATTTTTATATTTTAATAAAGCAAAAATTATATTTCATTAATTTTATTAAATATAATTTCGTATTTTCGATATATTTTGATATACTAATCTGTTTTTTTTATAAACATATAAAAAATTTTTTATCATCTTTTGTAATATTGTGTTTTTAATTGTTTCAACATTTTTAAATTTTTTTAAAAAAATTTAAAAAAATAGTATAATTATTAAATTATATATATATATAATAAAATTTTTATTTCAAAAAATTTTATTATAAATAATTTTTTTTGGAGGATTATTTGATTAATAAAAAAGCAATATTAATAACGGAAGATGGAACAAAATTTATAGGAAAATCTATAGGCATAAATGGAATAACATTTGGAGAAATAGTATTTAATACTGCTATTACTGGCTATCAAGAAATAATTACTGACCCCTCTTATTACAAACAAATTGTTTTGTTAACATATCCTCATATTGGTAATGTTGGGACAAATCCAGATGATAATGAATCTGGCAAAATTTATTTAAAAGGCCTTATTATTAATAATTTATCAAAATTACCAAGTAGTTATCGTAATAAGGAATCCTTAGATCTTTTTCTTAAAAGACATAATATTATTGCTATACAAGGAATAGATACTCGTTATTTAACTAGATTAATTCGTAAAAAAAAAATTAATAAATGTTGTATAATTACTACAGAAAAAAAAATTAATTTTAACAAAATTATAAATAAAATTTGTAAATTTAGTGGATTACAAGGATTAGATTTAATTAAGAAAATTACAACAAAAGTAAATTATTCTTGGATAGGAAATAATAAAAATAATAAGTTAATAAAAAAACATAATTTTCCTATGCATATTATGGCATTTGATTTGGGAATTAAAAAAAGTATATTAACTATGTTAGTTAATAAAGGATGTAAAGTAACAGTTATTTCTGCTTTTACTAATTTCAAAGAAATAGTGTCATTAAATCCCGATGGGATTTTTTTATCTAATGGACCTGGAGATCCCGAACCTTGTTTTTATATTATAGATACTGTAAAAAAATTATTAAAAACAAATATACCAATATTTGGCATTTGTTTAGGACACCAAATATTAGCAATCGCAAGTGGTGCTAAAACTAAAAAAATGACTATTGGCCATCATGGGAGTAATCACCCAGTTAAAAATATTCTAAATAATAAAATATTTATAACAACTCAAAACCATGGTTTTACTGTTGATAAAAAAAGCCTTCCTGCAAATTTAAAAATAACACATATATCCCTATTTGATAATACAATACAAGGTATCCATCGTATAGACAAACCAGCTTTTGGTTTTCAAGGACACCCAGAAGCTAGTCCAGGGCCACATGATGCATCTATTTTATTTGATTATTTTGTAAAATTAATTCAAGAATATTGTTTTAAAAAATATAAGAGATTGCAAAATGCCAAAACGTACTGATATACAAAATATTATGATTTTAGGAGCTGGCCCAATTATTATCGGACAAGCTTGTGAGTTTGATTATTCAGGTACTCAAGCATGTAAAGCTTTAAAAGAAGAAGGTTATAATTTAATTTTAGTTAATTCAAATCCTGCAACAATTATGACAGATCCTGATATAGCTAATATAACTTATATAGAACCTATGAATTGGGAAGTTATTACTAAAATTATAGCAAAAGAAAAACCTGATGCCATTTTACCAACAATGGGAGGGCAAACTGCTTTAAATTGTATATTAAATTTACATAAAAATAATATTTTAACTAAGTTTAATGTAGAAACTATTGGAGTAACAATAGATACTATAAATAAAGCTGAAAATCGTAATGATTTTTTAAATATAATAAAAAATTTAGGTCTGAATACTGCATCTTCTTGTATTGTACATAATATGGATGAAGCGATAGATTGTATTCAAAAAATTGGTTTTCCCTGTGTTATTAGACCATCATTTACAATGGGTGGAAGTGGAGGAGGTATTGCATATAATTTAACAGAATTTAAAAAAATTTGTGAAAATGGTATAAATTTATCTCTTAATAATGAATTAATAATTGACGAATATTTAATAGGATGGAAAGAATATGAGATGGAAGTAATTAGAGATAGAAATGGTAATTGTATTATTGTATGTTCAATTGAAAATATTGACCCTATGGGTATACATACTGGAGACTCTATCACTGTTGCTCCAGCTCAGACTTTATCAGATAAAGAATATCAAAAAATGCGAAATGCTTCTATATCTATTATGGAAGCCATGGGTATAGAATCAGGAGGATCTAATGTACAGTTTGCTGTTAATCCCCAAACAGGTAAATTAATAGTTATTGAAATGAATCCTAGAGTTTCACGTTCATCAGCTTTAGCATCTAAAGCTACAGGATTTCCTATTGCTAAAATATCTGCAAAACTTTCTATTGGGTATACTTTAGATGAATTAACCAATGATATAACTAAAAATCATATTTCTAGTTCTTTTGAACCTGCTATTGATTATGTTGTTACTAAAATACCTAGATTTAATTTTGAAAAATTTCCTGGTGTAAATAATAAACTTACAACACAGATGAAATCTGTAGGCGAAATAATGTCAATAGGGAGATCATTTCAAGAATCAATACAAAAAGCATTACGTAGTTTAGAAACAGGTCTTAATGGGTTTGAACCTAAAATTAATTTAATAAAAAATCAAAAAAATTATAATATAATTAAAAAAGAATTAAAGAACCCGGGCCCTGATAGAATCTGCTTTGTAGCAGATGCTTTTAGATTGGGAATTTCTATTTTTGAAATATATAATCTATCTAAAATAGATATGTGGTTTTTATCACAAATACAAGATCTAATGCAAACAGAAAAAAAAGTTCAAAATTTGGGTATTAAATGTTTATTTAATAAAAAATATTTTTTTAATTTAAAAAAAAAAGGATTTTCTGATGCCAGATTGGCTAATTTAGTTAATACTTCTGAACAAAAAATTAGAATGCTACGGTATGAATATAATATTCATCCTGTATATAAAAGAGTAGATACTTGTGCAGCAGAATTCGACACTGATACAGCATACATATATTCAACATATGAAACAGAATGTGAATCTAACCCTACCAAAAATAAAGAAAAAATTATTATCTTAGGAAGTGGGCCTAATAGAATTGGACAGGGTATTGAATTTGATTACTGTTGTGTTCATGCATCAATAATCTTACGCCAAAATAATTTTGAAACAATTATGATTAATTGTAATCCTGAAACTGTTTCAACTGATTATGATATTTCAGATCGTTTATATTTTGAACCCATTACTTTAGAAGATGTATTAGAAATTATTAGAATTGAAAAACCAAAAGGAATTATTGTCCAATATGGAGGGCAAACTCCATTAAATTTATCTAAAGATTTAGCAAAAGAAGGAATAAATATAATAGGAACTAGTCCTACTTCTATTGATATTGCTGAAAATAGAAAAAAATTTCAATATATAGTAAATTCTTTAAAATTAAAACAACCTCCGAATTATATAGTAAATGATTTAGAAGAAGCATTACAAAAATCTAAAATAATTGGATATCCTATAGTTGTACGTCCTTCTTACGTATTAGGAGGTACATCTATGGAAATAGTATATAATAAAAAAGATTTGAAAAATTATTATTTTTGTAATGTTAAGCACAAGGTTCCTATCTTATTAGATAAATTTTTAGATAATGCTATAGAAGTAGATGTAGATGCTATTTGTGATGGAAAAGATGTTTTTATTGGAGGTATAATGGAACATATTGAACAAGCAGGTATACATTCTGGTGATTCAGCTTGTTCTTTACCTATATATTCTCTTAATGAGAAAATTATAAATAATATTAAAATACAAGTTAAACAATTGTCTTTAAAAATTAAAGTACGTGGTTTAGTTAATATTCAATTTGCTATAAAGAAAAATGAAATATATTTAATTGAAGTTAATCCTAGAGCTGCTAGAACTATTCCTTTTGTATCTAAAGCCATAAATGTTCCATTAGCAAAAATAGGAGCATTAGTAATGATAGGAAAATCTTTATTAAATTTAAATATTACAGAAGAAATTGTACCATCTTATTTTTCTATAAAAGAAGTTGTATTGCCGTTTGATAAATTTTATGGAATAGATCCTATTTTAGGGCCGGAAATGAGATCAACAGGTGAAGTCATGGGTATTGGAGATAATTTCGCTGCATCTTTTGCTAAAGCTATGTTAAGTGCTCAAATTAATATAAGTAAAAAAGGTATTGCATTAATTTCTGTGAGAGATTACGATAAAAAATTAGTTGTCCCTTTAGTTAAAAAGTTAATGAGTTACGGATTTAAAATTGAGGCAACATCTGGTACTGCCTTATTTTTAAAACAAAAAAATTTATTAGTTCAAAAAGTAAGGAAAGTAACTGAAAAATTTCCAAACATAATTAGTTTCATTAAAAAAAAGAAGTACAATTATATTATTAATACTACAACAGATAAAAAATCTATTAAGTTATCCAAATTAATGCGTATTTTAGCTTTACAAAATAATATTCATTATAATACTACAATTAATGGAGCTATAGCTACAATTAAAGCTATGTCTCAAAATCCTAAAGAAAAAGTATTTTCTTTACAAGAAAGACATAGAACATTACTAAAAAAATAATTTTTTATATTTTTATTCTTTGTTTTTTTAAAAAATATAATATTTACAATATTAATATAAAATATAGGTAAGGTTAAGGTATATATAAATCTACTATGATAGGGATAAATGATCATAATAATTTATTAAAATTAATTAAATTAAATGATTGGAAAATCATTACTATAAAAGGACCTGATGCTAAGGTTTTTTTACAAAATCAATTAACACTAAATATTAATAAATTAGACGATAATATAAATTTTTTTAACGCTGTTCATTGTGATGTAAAAGGTAACATTTTAACAAATATGCATATTTTTAAAAAAAAAAATAATAATTATAGTTACCTTATTAGAACTAATATAGTTAAAGATTATTTAAAAAATATAAAAAAATATATTATTTTATATAAAATTAGCATTTTTTTAGAAACAAAAAAAATTTTTGGTATATTAGGTGAAGAATCTGATAATTTTATATTTAATATTATTAAAAATAAAGATCTTGTTTTTAAAAAAACGTCATTATTCTTCTTTAAAAAAATTATTTTTCTTAAATTTTATAAACCAATAACACGATATTTAATTATTTTATCAAAAAATAAAATGAATTTTTTTTTAAAAAATTGTTTTACCCATAAAAAAGTATTTATGAAAAATAATGATTATTGGTTAAAATTAAATATGGAAATAGGTTACCCCATAATAGATAAAATCAATAATCATTTTTTACCACAACAAGCTAATATGGAAGCTTTTAATTCTATTGATTTTAATAAAGGATGTTATTTAGGACAAGAAATAATTAATAATTTTCAATTTAGAAAAAAAAAAAATAAAACATTATTCTTGTTAGAGGGTAAAATAAAATTTTTACCTGCATTTAATGATATACTAGAATTTAAAGATGATATAAAAAATAGGTGGAATCTTATAAGAGGTAGTATCATTTTAAAATCTTTAAAACTATCTAATAATAAAATTTGGGTTCAAGTAATATTACAAAATAATATTAAACTTAATACCTATATTAGATTTAAAAAAGATAAAAATAATATTTTTTTTATTATTAAAAAATTTAATGTTAATTAAATTTTGTTATTTTTTATATTTAGGAGGTAAATATACTTATATTTTAATTTTAAACACATATTAAATATTTTAAGTTACAAATATTTAGATATAATAAAAATATTTATAGAATTTTGCTTCTAAAAGAAATTACATAAAAATGAAAAAAAAAACTTTTATAATCATAATCATAATTATGATAATAGGTGTAAACAATAGTTTTGCTAATGCTTATTTCAATAAGAATAATAGTTATTGGTATTTAGGTTCCAAATTAGGTTTGTCTAAATATAATAATCTTAATTTATTTGGGAATGATATTGATAATGAAAATTATAATGAAATTAATAAATTAGGTTCTGGATTTTTTTTAGGATTTCAAGAAAATCGTTTTTTAAGTTTTGAAATTGAATATGATTGGTTTGGAAAATTAATAAAAAATATTAATGAGTCAAATATAATTAATATTTTTCAGTCTGAAGGTATACAATTAACTACTAAAATAACTTATCCGATAATTGAAAATTTGGATATATATACTAGGTTTGGAAATATCATTACAAGAACGAAAAATATACAAAAGAATAAAGAACAAAAAATAAATAGTATTTTTTTTAATGCAAGTCCAATATTAGCAATTGGTAGTGAATATAAAACTAATAATAATTGGTTTTATCGGTTTGAATATCAATGGATACACAAAATTGGGGATAATAAAAATTTAGGACAAGAAACAAGTAATTCTATGTTTGTTTTAGGACTAAAATATTCTTTTCATAATCAAGATTATTATTCCTCAAAAAGAATACCACATCATTTTAAAAAATATAAAAACAATAATCATAATAATATTAATTTAAAATCTAGAGTATATTTTAAATTTGATGATTTTCGTTTGCAAATTAAAGGAAAAAAAATATTAAATAAATTAATAATTCAAGCAAATAAAAATAAAAGAAAACAAAAAATCTATAATAGAAAAATATTAATATTAGGACATTATGATTTTTTTGGCAACAAAAAATATAATTTTTTATTAGCACAAAAAAGAATCAATTCAATAATAAATTATTTATATCATAAAAATATTCATTTAAAAAAAAAAAATATATCTATTAAAATTTTGGGTAATAAAAAAATTAACAAAAACTGTAATAGGATAAGAAATTTTAATTTATTAAAAAAATGTTTATACTTAGATCGTTATGTTGAAATTAGTATTTTTTACACAAAAATAAATAAAAATAATTTTTTTGTAAAAAAACTTTATAAAAGAGAGAAAAAATTAAAAAATCCCACTTTTAATAATTGTTTTAGACGGTACTTTATATGCCTAAGAAGACATTATTAATCTTATAAAAATTATAATATTGCAGTATTTCTTTATATTATTAATAATTATGTATGCCCGAAGGTGGAATTGAACCACCGACACGGGGATTTTCAGTCCACTGCTCTACCAACTGAGCTATCCGGGCAACGTATTACTACTTTCACGCATTGTAACAATAAATATAAGAAAAAATCAATATTTTTTAAAAGAAAAATAATTTAAAAAATTAAATAAAATGATTATAATAAAAAATTATATTTTTTTATTATTATATAATATATATTATATGTATAATTTTGTTTGTAAGGTTTAAATTAAAGGATTAATCTGTATAATATATAACGATTAGGCTTTTTATAAATATAAGTTATTTTTTTTATAAGAATGTTAAAAATAAAATTTTTTGAGCTAGGGCTTGAAACAGATAAGATTAGTCCTTATCTTTCAGGACACATTCGTTAAAATAAATTATTATTAACTTATAATATATTGACCAAACTTCTTAAAAGGAGAATTACTAAATGAATATTCGTCCATTACACGATCGAGTTATTGTGAAACGTAAAGAAGTTGAATCTAAAACTGCAGGAGGAATTGTTTTAACAGGTTCTGCAGCAGGAAAATCTACACGAGGAGAAGTACTAGCAGTAGGAAAAGGACGTATATTAGATAACGGAGTGATAAAACCTTTAGATGTGAAAAAAGGTGACATAATCATATTTAATGATGGTTATAGTGTTAAAACAGAAAAAATTGATAATGAAGAAATTTTAATAATGTCTGAAAGTGATATTTTAGCTATTGTTAAAGAATAAAAAATTTTTATTAAATAAATAAAATTTAATTTTTATAAAAGTATATTTAATCTAAATGAATTTATAGGACATTTAAAATGGCAGCTAAAGACGTAAAATTTGGTAATGATGCACGTGTAAAAATGTTACGAGGTGTAAACGTACTAGCGGATGCAGTAAAAATTACCCTTGGTCCTAAAGGAAGAAATGTTGTACTAGATAAATCATTTGGTGCTCCAGCAATAACTAAAGATGGAGTAACAGTTGCTAGAGAAATAGAATTAGAAGATAAATTTGAAAATATGGGAGCACAAATGGTCAAGGAAGTAGCTTCTAAAGCTAATGATGTAGCAGGAGATGGTACAACAACAGCTAGCGTATTAGCACAATCTATTGTAAGTGAAGGATTAAAAGCTGTTGCTGCTGGCATGAATCCTATGGATTTAAAACGTGGTATAGATAAAGCTGTGATCGCTGCAGTGGAAGAATTAAAAACTATTTCTGTACCTTGTTCAGATTCCAAATCTATTGCACAAGTAGGGACAATTTCTGCTAATGCTGATGAAACAGTAGGTGCCTTAATTGCTCAAGCAATGGAAAGAGTTGGAAAAGAAGGAGTTATTACTGTTGAAGAAGGGACTGGATTACAAGATGAATTAGATGTTGTTGAAGGTATGCAATTTGATAGAGGGTATTTATCTCCATACTTCATTAATAAATCAGAATCAGGTACTGTAGAACTTGATAATCCTTATTTGCTTTTAGTAGATAAAAAACTTTCTAATATTCGTGAAATGTTACCTGTGTTAGAAATGGTAGCAAAAGCAAGTAAATCATTACTAATTATTGCAGAAGATGTGGATGGAGAAGCTTTAGCAACTTTAGTAGTAAATACAATGCGTGGTGTAGTCAAAGTAGCAGCAGTTAAAGCTCCTGGATTTGGAGATCGTCGTAAAGCTATGTTACAAGATATTGCTATACTTACAGGTGGCAATGTAATTTCTGAAGAAATTGGCTTAGAATTAGAAAAAACAACATTGGATGATCTTGGACAAGCAAAACGTATTGTTATAAATAAAGATACAACAACAATTATAGATGGCATGGGTAAACAAAATGCTATTTCAGGACGTGTAAATCAAATTAGACAAGAACTAGATGAAGCTACTTCAGATTATGATCGTGAAAAACTTCAAGAAAGAGTAGCTAAATTAGCTGGTGGGGTTGCTGTATTAAAAGTTGGTGCTGCAACTGAAGTCGAAATGAAGGAAAAAAAAGCTAGAGTAGAAGATGCATTACATGCAACTAGAGCTGCTGTAGAAGAAGGTGTTGTTGCTGGTGGTGGTGTAGCTTTAGTACGTGTAGCAGCTAAATTAATGAATTTAATTGGTCAAAATGAAGATCAAAATATGGGAATAAAAGTTGCTTTAAGAGCAATGGAAGCACCCTTACGTCAAATAGTATCTAATGCAGGTGAAGAACCATCTGTTGTTGCAAATAATGTTAAAGATGGACATGGTAATTATGGTTATAATGCTGCTAATGAAGAATATGGTGATATGATTAAATTTGGAATTTTAGACCCAACTAAAGTTACTAGATCAGCATTACAATATTCAGCTTCGGTTGCGGGTCTTATGATTACTACAGAATGTATGGTTACAGATTTACCGAAAGATGAAAAATCAGAAATATCTAATACACCTCCAGGTGGTATGAGTGGTGGTATGGGTGGTATGATGTAATTTAGGTAGGTTATTTTATTTATTTTTAATTATATTTAATTATTTATTAAGTGTTTTTTATTAGTATTAAATTATTAATATATTAATATAAAGCTGTACTGTAAAGTACAGCTTAATATTGTTGTAAAACTAAATTTTATTTACTAAATAATAAATTTTTGATGTTTTTTCCCATGAATATCTTTTACTAATTTTAGCACTAAAAATCCTGATAATTTTAATATAATAACTTGCATAATTTTTTTAGCTTTTTTTTGAGATATAAAAATATTGCCACCTTCTATTTTATCTAACAAATGAATATTATATGGAATAATTCCAATATTAAATAAATTATTATTTAATTCTATTAAAATTTTCTTATTATTATTAATGGTTTTTAATAAAACTATTTGATTCAATAGTTATTCCCATTTTTTTTGAGAATAAAAATTTTATTAAATAGTTTTTTACTAATTTCATTTGGATGATTTATATGAGTAACAATTAATATATGTAATTTACACTGATTAAAAATTTGGATTAAATTTTTAGTAATTCTTTCAAAAATAACGGATATTATTCTTGTATGTATTCTTAATATTTTTATATGTGGTGGTGGTATATTTTTAATATCTTGAATAAGAACTTTCAGTTTATTATCATTAATTATTAATGAGTAATCACCAAAAAATATAATTTCGTTTATTTCAGTATGTTTGTTTATATAGTTAATTATTTTATTCTAAAAAAATTTATTAATTGGATTAATTTCTTTTGTTTTTTTTTATGAAAACAATATCTGCAATGTACTGCACAAATTCCTATTATTCAAATTAATACTCTATTATAATGCTTATGAATCATTCCTGATATAATAGATTTTTCGTTTAAAGGATTACTATTATATTTTTTATAATATACTAATTCATTTTTATTTAATAAAAATTGTAATAAAATTGGATCTAAAATATTTTCTTTTTCTGTTTTTGTAATAAAAATTTTGGGTATTTTTACGTTAAAAAAGATTTCTGTTTTTTATATAAAAATCTTTATATTTTTTTCTTTGTACATTAAAATTTAATAATTTTAAAAGATCATAATTATTATCAATATTATTTATTAGTTATTGTAACTATAATTCTTTCATAAGAATATTTATTTATTTAAATAAATTATTATAAATTAAATTTTTTTTAAAAAAGGTAAAATGACAATGGTAAGTTATTTTAGTAATCATTTTAAAGTAGGGATGAAATTTATATTTTTAAATCAACCATATATTATAGAATATAGTAATTTTATAAAACCTGGTAAAGGGCAAGCTTTTGTAAGAGTAAAAATGCGTAATTTAATTACAGAAAAATTAATTGATAAAACTTTTAAATCTACTGAAAATTTAGATACTGCAGAAATTTTTGAAAAAAAACTAATTTACTTATATCATGAAAATAATATTTTTTATTACTTTATGTATAAAAATAATTTTGAACAAATTATAGTTAATAACAAAATTCTTAAACAGAAAAGTAAGTGGCTAATACCTAATTATAAATATAATATAACTTTTTGGAACCAAAAACCTATATTTTTAACTTTACCTAATTTTATTAAATTAAAGGTACTTGATACAAATTTAAAATTAAAAAGTGAGACTATAAATAGTAATAATAAACATGCTATTGTAAGTAATGGAGAAAAAATAAAAGTTCCTTCTTTTATTCAAATTGGTGATATAGTGAAAATAGATGTGAGAAAGAAAAAATATGTTTCTCGTGAAAAATAATTATATGAATAAAAAAAAATGGGTACCTAAATGAAAACATTTCTGATTTAATAAAACGTTTTTTTATAATAAAAAAAATTAGGAAATTTTTTGATAAAAAATACTTTATTGAAGTAGAAACTCCAATATTAACTTAATTTGTGAATATTAGTATTTATTTAAGATAATTTTATACAAAATTTATTAGTAATAAAAATCAACAAAAATTATGTCTTATTTATTAGTCCTGAATATCATATGAAAAGAGTATTATCATCCAAAATAAAAAAACTAATTTACTAAATATGTCATAGTTTTCGTAATAAAGAGTTTGGTAAATATCATAATCCTGAATTTATTATTTTAGAATATTAAAATCAAAATTATAATTTAAATAAACTAATATATGAAGTAAATAATTTTTTCATGGTATTTGGATTTAAAAAATTAGAGAAAGTTTCGTATAAAAATATTTTTTTAAAATATTTAAAAATCAATCCTTTTAATATAAATAAGAAAAAATTGTCTTCTGTAGTCAGCAAATTATATTTTATAAATATTAAAAAGAAAAATAATTTTGATGATTATATACAAATACTATTTGATTTATATATTTTTCCTAAAATAAGTTTTAAAAAACCTATTTTAATATACGATTTTCCTGAATCATAAAAAACTACAGAAACTATTAATAAAAAATACAAATATATAGCTAATAGATTTGAAGTATTTTTTAAAGGTGTGGAATTAGGTAATGATTTTCATGAATTAAAAAATAGTAATGAACAAAAAAATAAATTTGAAAAAGATAATAAAAAAAGAAAATTAATTGGTTTATAAGAATAAAAAATAGATATTTTTTTATCAAATACAATAAAACATGGGGAAATACCTAATTATTCTGGGATAGCTATTGGATTAAATAGATTTATTATGTTTTTATTAAATAAAAAGTCTATTTATGATATAATTAGTTTTTCAACTGATAAATTTTAAACAAAATATCATTTTTTTTTAGATATAATAGTAGTAGCTAATAATTCTCCTATTTTTGTTTTAATTCCTTTTTTTAAATCTTTATTAAAAATAATTGTTTTTGGAGGAAATAAAGTAATCACAGTTGAACCAATATTAAAATAACCCATTTCTTCTCCTTTTTTTAAAAAAATAGAATCTTTTTGAGAATAATTCTCTATATAAGGCCAATTCCAACATTTCATCATTTTTTTTCTAAATGGAATTATATTCCCAGACCATGATGTATTAATACTTCCTACTATTTGTGCTCCAATTAAAATTTGCGCCATAAATCCAAATGATGTTTTAAATAAAAAAATAACTCTTTCATTTAGTACAAATAAATTACATAAATTTTGAGATATTATTTCATTAACGGGGAATAATTTTCCTGGTATGTATATTATTTTTAATAAAAAACCATCGTAAGACATATGAACACGATGATATTCTTTTGGTGATAAATAAATATTAATAAAATTACCATTTTTAAAAATTTTACTTATATTTAAAAAATTTCCAACTAAAGCATCAAGTGAATATTTACAACCTTTGAATTGAAAAATTTTATTTTTTTTAATAAAACCAATTTGGTTAATAATACCATCGGTATTTTGTATAATATGATAATCCTTTTTGTAAAAAAAACGACTATTCATATTTATTTTTCTAGTAAAAAAATGATTAAAAGTTTTATAATAAAAAATATTAGAATGTTTGGCATCCTTTATGTTTATTTTATAAATTTTAATAAATATATATATTAATATAGTAGTTACTATCTTAAGTTTTTTCTTGGCTATATAACCAAAAAATTTTGTAATTAATAATTTTGGTAAAAAATATTGTGTATATAAGTATATTTTTCTTTTTATTTTATAAATATTCATTTCACAATAAATTTTTTATATTTATATTTTAATATAAAAGCATATCATTTTTTTTAAAATATAAAAATTATTTTGAAATTTTTTTATAGAGAAAATTTTTATGATAAAAAATAATAATTTAATATGGCTTGACTTAGAAATGACAGGATTAGATCCTAATTCTGACCGTATACTTGAAATTGCAATTATTATAACAAATTTAAATCTTAAAATTATAGCTACATGTCCAGTTATACAAATACATCAATCTAAAAAAATTTTAAATTCTATGAATTCATGGAATAAAAAAATTCATAAAGACAATGGTTTAATTAACAAAGTTATTAATAGTCAATTTAATGAAAAAAAAGCAGAAACATATATTTTAAAATTTTTAAAATTATGGGTTCAATTTAAACATTCTCCTATGTGTGGTAATAGTATTTATAAAGATAGAATTTTTTTATATAATTATATGCCTAATTTAGAAAAATATTTTCACTACCGGAATATAGATGTAAGTTCTATCAAAGAATTAGTGAAAATTTGGAATCCAGATATTTTTGCGAAATTAAAAAAAAAAAATAATCATAGTGCTATTAAAGATATATATGAATCGTTATCAGAATTAAAATTTTATAAAAATACTTTATTCAAAAAAAATATTTTTTAAAAAAATATTGACAAATAAAATTTATATTATATATTATTAAGTTTGTTATTTTTTATGGTTTTATAGTCTTAAGATTTTTTGCGGGAATAGCTCAGTTTGGTAGAGTACAACCTTGCCATGGTTGGGGTCGCGAGTTCGAGTCTCGTTTCCCGCTTAAATTATTAATAATATTAAATAAATTATGTTCTAAAAAATAATAATATAAATAAATGTCTATTAAAATATTACCTAAAAACGTTATAAAAAGAATAGCAGCTGGGGAAGTAATAGATAGACCTGCATCTATTATTAAAGAATTAATTGAAAATAGTATTGATGCAAAAGCATCTAAAATTACAATACACATAAAAAAAGGAGGTTTAAAATATATTAATATAAATGATAATGGTATCGGAATGAACAAAAAAAGTTTAGTTTTATGTATAAAAAAACATGCTACTAGCAAAATTACTAATTTAGATGATTTAGATTCATTCAAAAGTTTTGGGTTTCGTGGAGAAGCATTAACAAGTATTAAATCAATTTCTAGAATGACTATAATATCTAAAACACTTAAACAAACTATTGCTTGGCAGATGTATACGGAAGGATTAGAGGAAAAAATAATCTATTTAAAACCCACAGCACACCCTACTGGCACTACTATCATTTTAACTGATCTTTTTTATACTTTCCCTGCTAGAAGAAAATATATTTCTAATGAAAATATAGAATTTATTTATATTAAAAAAATTATTAAATTAATTATTTTAATGAAATTTAATATAAGTATTAAATTTCAGTATAACAATAAAATTATTTATAATTTTGAACAAGTTACAGATAATTTTTCTTATCTAAATAGAATAAAATCTATTTGTGGGACGAATTTTATAAAAAATGCATTAAAGATAAATTCAACATATAAAAAATTAAAATTACGTGGATGGATATTAATATCTGAATATCAGTTAAAGAATTCGTTTAAATATTTTTATGTTAATAATCGTATTATAAATAATAATTTTATTAATCGTATTCTTAAAGAAATATTACAAAATAAATTTTGTCATGAATTTAAATATTCTTTTTTAATATTTTTAGAAATAGAGCAAAAGCAAATTGATATAAATATACATCCGAGGAAAAAAGATATTTTTTTTTACCAAGCAAAAATATTATATGATTTTATCCATCAAAGTATAGTGAAAATATTACATTATCCTATATCTAATTTAAATAGCAATAAAGAAAAACATCCAACTAAATTAAATAATAATTTTTTAAGTTTAAATAAAATAAACTCTCTTTTTATTAAAAATAATTTTTCTCAAGAAACAGAACTATTATTTAATAATATACAAAAAAAAAAATTAGTGTATTTGCACAAAATGCCAATTTTCCATTTTAAACATTTTGGAAAATTTTTAATAGTTTTAAAAAATTCTCATATTATTGTTGAAAAAAAAGAAAAATTATATTTTCTCTCAATAAAAGAAATAGTATTTTTTTTATTAAAAAAAAAATTTGAATTATATTTTGAAAAAAAATATGACCTGCAACAAATTAAACTAAATTTAAAATTAAAAATAACAAAAGAGGAATATTTTAATTTTTGCAAAATTAAAAGAATTTTACTAAAGTTAGGTTTTGATTTTATATTATCTAAAAAAAAAATTATACATATAAAACTAATACCTTTGTTTTTATCATTTTATGATATAAAAATATTCTTTTTAAATTTACTAAAATACAATTTTAATATACATAAAAATTCTGTAAAAAATATTTTTATATTGATTATTGATTATATGAGTAAAATGTCTAGAATATGGAACTATAATAATATAGTTGATTTATTAATGGAATTAGAGTTATTTAAATTAGAACATAAAACTTTTTGTTTTAAAAAATTATTTTTTTTAATAAATATAGAGAAAAATGGAAAAAATAAACAATAAATTACCAATAGCAATTTTTTTAATGGGTACAACAGCATCTAAAAAAACTTATTTAGCTATTCGATTGGAAAAAATTTTACCCATAGAATTAATTAGTGTTGATTCTTCTTTAATATATAAAAAAATGGATATAGGAACAGATAAACCTCAAAAAACTGATTTATTTTATGCAAAACATTGGTTAATTGATATTAAAGAACCGCACCAATATTATTCCGTTTTTGAATTTTATAATGATGTTTTAAAAATTATGGATGATATTACTAAACGAGGAAAAATACCATTTTTAGTTGGAGGTAGTATGTTTTATTATCATCAATTAATAAACACTATGTCTCCATTACCATCAAAAAGTATTAAAATACGTAATATGATTAAAGAAAAAATAAATAAAAAAATATACAAGTCATATTATGATATGCTGAAAAATGTTGATGTTTTTTCTTCGAAAAGAATACATTATAATGATAATCAAAGAATCTTAAGAGCTTTAGAAGTATTCTTCTTAACTGGGAAAACTTTAAGTGAATTAATAAAAATTCCAGGTAAAAAAATTCCTTATAAAATATATCAATTTGGATTAACATATTATGATCGAGAAAAATTATATAGAACTATTAAAAAAAGAATTTTTAAAATGTTAGAATTGGGTTTTGAAAATGAAGTAAGAAATCTTATTAATCAAAAATATTTACAAAAACATTTTCCTTCTATGCGTTGTATCGGTTATAAACAAATGTTTTCATATATTTCGAATGAAATTAATTATCATGAAATGATTAATCAAACTATAATTGCTACTCGTCATTTAGCAAAAAAACAATTAACTTGGCTTCGTAATTGGAAGGATATATATTGGTTAAATAGTGATAATATCAATAAAGCATATAGTAAATTAATAAGAAAAATAATTGATTTTATTCAAACATAAACAAATTTACATTAATATTCTATATATTCAAATACTATATCATATTTTATGATATATTTATTTTTATTAAAAATAATTTATTTATATAATATGAAAGACGTTATTTTTGGTATACATACTATACTGAATATTTTAAAAACTAATCCATTATTAGTAAAAAAAATTTTTATATTAAATAGCAAAAAAATATCTAATAAAATTAAAGAGTTATTTTTTTATATAAAAAAGTATAATGTTCTTTTATATAAAGTTGATAAAAAATGGTTAGATAAAAAAACTAATAATAGTATACATCAAGGAATAATGGGCATTATAGATATAATAAAACCTTTTAATGAAAAAGATATAAATCATTTAATTAAAAAGTTTAAAAAACCATTGATTCTTATTTTGGATCATATAACTGATCCACATAATCTTGGAGCTTGTATAAGAAGTGCTGTAGCCGCTAAAGTAAATATGATTATTTTACCAAAAAATCGTTCAGCTAAAATAAATGCAACAGTAAAAAAAATATCTTGTGGCACATCAGAAAATATACCTATAATTTTTGTAAAAAATTTAATAAAAGTTATTAATTTATTAAAAATTTATAAAATATATGTTATTGGTGGTGATAATAAAAAAAAAAATATAATTTTTAATTATAAATTAGATTATCCAATATGTTTAATTATGGGTTCAGAAGATAAGGGAATAAGTCCAATTATTAAAAAAAATTGCGATGAATTATTTGCTATTCCAATGTTTAATAATGTAAATTCTTTAAATATTTCTGTAGCAACAGGAATCTTTTTATTTGAAATAATGAGACAAAATTATTTTATACATAAAAAATTAAAATAATTTTGTTAATTGTATAAATAAAAAAAATAAAATATTTTATATACATTATTTTTTACATATAAATCGAGACTATATTATGAATAATCCTTTATTATCCAATTTTAAATTACCCCCCTTTAATAAAATAACTAATGATTGTATGATTTCTGCAATAGAAATCACAATAAAAAATTGTAAGAAACAAATTAGTTATATTTTAAAAGAGAATAAAAATAATTATAATTGGAAAAATTTTTGTCAACCAATATTAGAATTAGATGAAAATTTATATCGTATTTTTTCTCCAATAAGTCATTTAAATTATGTTTGTAACGATAAGAAATTAAGAAAAATTTATGAAATAATTATTAAATTAATAACTAATTATAATTTATGGATTAAACAAAATCAAAATATTTATGATGCCTATATTCAAATAAAAAAAAATCAAAATTTATTATGTATTGATAAATTACAATTAAAATCAATTAATGATATAATACATGATTTTAAATTATCAGGTATTTTATTAACTAAAAGGAAACAAAAAATATATTCTAATATAATTGATCGTTTGTTAAAATTAGAAACCATATTTAATAATAATATATTAGATAGTACTTTAAATTGGACACTTAATATTACAGATAAAAAAGAATTAGATGGGATTCCTGAATATATTATAAATATAATGGCTAAAACTGCGTCTATAAAAAATAAAAAAGGATATTTAATATCTTTAGACTTGCCAATCTATTTATCTATAATAACGTATTGTAATAATATCCATTTAAGAAAAAAAATATATTATGCTTATGCTACAAGAGCAACAGATTTAAATAAAAATAAAAAATGGAATAATTATCCTATTTTATTAGAAGAATTATCATTACGTTTAAAATTATCACATTTATTAGGATATAATTCGTATACTGAACAATCTTTAGATACAAAATCAGCAAAAAAAATAGATAATGTTTTATGTTTTTTAAAAAAATTAATGCAAATTGCTAAAAAACAAGCTCAAAAAGAAGCAAATAGTTTAAAAAAATTCGTTAAAAAAAAATATAATATAATAGATATTAATCCTTGGGATGTTTCATTTTTTGCAGAAAAATATAAATATTATTTATATGGAATAAATGATAATTTAATTCGTTCTTATTTCCCAATGTCCATTGTTATGAATGGTATGTTTCAAATTGTCAAAAAAATATATGGGTTAAAATTTCAAAAACAAAAAGTCCAAGTATGGAATGACAATGTTCTTTTCTTTGATGTTTTTGATAAAAATAATAATTTATACGGAAGTATTTATTTTGACTTATATATACGTTCTGAAAAAAGAAATGGTGCTTGGATGGATATATGTCAAACAAGAATGATAAAATCTAATAATAAATTACAATATCCTGTAGCTTATGTTAATTGTAATTTCACTCCTTCAAGCAATAATACTTCTTTACTTAATCATAATGAAGTATTAACTTTATTTCATGAATTTGGACACGCTTTACATCATATTGTTTCTACAATAAACATACCTAATATATCTGGTATTAATGGTATCCCTTTAGATATGATAGAATATCCAAGTCAATTCATGGAATATTGGTGTTGGGAACCCAAAGTATTACATTTAATTTCTAAACATTATAAATATAATAACCATATTCCTGAAAAATTAGTAAAAAATTTAGTTGCATCAAAAAAATATAATGCTGCTTTATCTATAATGCGACAAATTGAATTAAGTTTATTTGATATAAGAATTCATTATGAATTTAATTTACAAAAAAAAGATATTCAAATATTTGATTTAATAAACGAAATTAGAAAAGATATCATAACCGTAGTACCGACGCCTACTTGGAATAAATATATAAATATTTTTAATCATATTTTTGGAGGAGGATATGCAGCAGGGTATTATAGTTATTTATGGTCGGAACAATTAGCCGCAGATTCTTTTTATTTTTTTAAACAAAATGGATTATTTAATAGAAAAATAGGTCAAAAATTTTTTAACAATCTTTTATCTTTAGGAAATTCTCAAGATATTTTAACTTTATTTAAAAAATTCAGAGGTAGAGAATTAGATAGTAATTCTTTACTCATACAAAGAGGTATTAGTCCATAAATAATAGATTAAATATAAAATATTTACGGGAATTATTATATTTATAAATAAAAATTTGATAAAAAATATTATTTTATGAAAAATATTAGAAATTTTTCGATTATTGCTCATATTGATCACGGTAAATCAACTTTTGCTGATAGATTAATAGAATTATGTAATGGTTTGTCACAAAGAGAAATGACATCACAAGTTTTAGATAGTATGGATTTAGAAAAAGAAAGAGGAATTACAATCAAAGCACAAAGTGTTACTCTATATTATAGATCAAATAAAAATAATTTTTATAAATTAAATTTTATTGACACACCAGGACACGTAGATTTTTCTTATGAAGTTTCTAGATCATTATATGCTTGTGAAGGAGCATTACTATTAATAGACGCATGTCAAGGTATAGAAGCTCAAACTCTATCCAACTGTCATACTGCAATTTCTATGGGATTAAAAGTATTACCAGTTATAAATAAAATTGATTTATTAACCGCTAATGTTAATAAAGTAGAACAAGAAATAAAAGAAATTATAGGGCTGCAATCTACAAAATGTTTAAAATGTTCTGCAAAAACAGGTGAAGGAATTAAAGAAATAATTGAATATTTAGTACAAAATATTCCTTTTCCTTCAGGAGATATTAACAATCCTTTACAAGCTCTAATTATAGATTCATGGTTTGATAAATACTTAGGAGTAATAGCTTTAATTTGTATAAAAAATGGTAAAATTTATAAAGGGATGAAAATTATTATTATGAATACAAAAAAAAGTTATTTTGTAGAAAAAATTGGTATTTTTACACCCAAAAAAGTAGATGTAGATATTTTACAGTGTGGTGATGTAGGTTGGATAGTATTAAGAATAAAAAATATTAACGAAATTCCAATAGGAGTGACAATCACATCATATATTAATCCTTCCAAAATAACTTTACCTGGGTTTAAAAAAAGTACCCCAAAAGTTTTTGCTGGTTTATTTCCTACAACATCAGATCAATATAAAAATTTTGATAATGCATTAAAAAAATTAAGTTTAAATGATTCTTCATTAGTTTTTGAACCTGAAAATTCTAATATATTAGGTTTTGGATTTAGATGTGGTTTTCTAGGTTTATTACATATGGAGATTGTACAACAACGTTTATTAACCGAATATAGTATTAATGTTATCACAACTATGCCTACAGTTAAATATAAAATAAAAACAATTAATAAAAATATTTTATATGAAGATAATCCTTCTAAATTTCCACCCCTACATCTTATTAAAGAGTTTAAAGAACCCATAGTAAAATGTAAAATTTTATCTCCTATAAAATATATAGGTAAAATAATTAAACTATGTTCAGAAAAAAATGGTACACAAATAAACATGATATATCATAGTAATCAAGTTATATTAATTTATGAAATACCTATGATTGAAGTAATTATTGATTTTTTTGATAAGTTAAAATCTTTAACTAAAGGATATGCGTCTTTAGATTATAACTTTCTTAAATTTAAAAAATCTAATTTAACTTGCATTAATATTGTAATTAATAAAAAGTGTATAGATGCATTAACATCAGTTACTTATAAAAATAAAATTTATTCTTATAGTCGCATTTTGGTAGAAAAAATTAAAAATCTTATTCCTAGACAACAATTTGATATTATTATACAAGCAACAAATGGGAAAAAAATTATTGCTAGTGCAAATATAAAGCAACTACGTAAAAATGTTATTGCTAAATGTTATGGTGGAGATGTTAGTAGGAAAAAAAAATTAATTGAAAAACAAAAAGAAGGCAAAAAACGGATGAAAAAAATTGGTAATATCTTATTACCATCTTCTGTTTTTGTAGCAATGTTAAAAATAAAAAAATAAATTTTTAAAACAAAATATGAATAATATATATACAAAAATATTAA
Source organism: Enterobacteriaceae endosymbiont of Donacia tomentosa (assembly GCF_012571135.1). Lineage (NCBI taxonomy): Bacteria > Pseudomonadati > Pseudomonadota > Gammaproteobacteria > Enterobacterales > Enterobacteriaceae > Enterobacteriaceae endosymbiont of Donacia tomentosa. The sequence goes on along the minus strand of NZ_CP046216.1, from coordinate 183,156 downwards.
TTTTATGTATTTTTATAACAGGGTGTTTATGGTTTTTTTATAAAATCCGAATATTAAATAATTTTATTTTGAATAAAAAAATAAATAATTTATATTACAAAAACTTTTCTATAAAAGAAAAAAATTCTTGGAAAGAAGAAATAAGTTCTTTATTTCCTTTTATATTATTAATTTTTTTAGTTCGGTCATTTTTATATGAACCATTTTATATACCATCTGGGTCGATGATGCCTACTTTATTAATTGGAGATTTTATATTAGTAAACAAATTTATTTATGGAATTAAAAATCCTATAAATAATAAAATTATTATTGATAATAAATTACCTAAAAGAGGTGATGTAGTAGTATTTCAATATCCTAAGAATATAAAAGTTAATTTTATTAAAAGAATTATTGGATTGCCAGGAGATAAAATTATTTATAATATAAAAAACAAGCAAATTATATTAATTGTTAAAAAAAATAATAAGAAAAATATAAATAAAACAAGTATTAAATATAGCAAATTAAAAAAAAGTTCTTTTATTCAAACTTTTCAAATATTAAATAAAATATCAGGAAATAATTTCTACCAAAAATCCATAAAAAGTTCTTTTTTTGGTGGGTTAAGGTTTTTTGAATATATAGAAAAAATAGATCAATTATCTCATAAAATTATTTTCTTACCAGAAATTATTAACGAATCATTAAAAATATATCGACAAAAAAATCAGTCCATATATACTTGGATTGTACCGAAAGAATCTTATTTTGTTATGGGAGATAATCGTGATGATAGTTATGATAGTAGATATTGGGGATTTGTTGATAAAAAATATTTGTTAGGTAAGGCTGTATTTATTTGGTTGAGCATTGATAAAAAAATAAATCATTTACCAAAAATTAGATTTAATAGAATACATTGGATTAATTAATTAATTAAATAAATATTATATATTTTATATAAAAAGTTAAAAATTTAAAATACAATTATATGAATTTTATTATGATTAATAGATTACAACAAAGATTAGGTTATGTTTTTAATCATCAGAATTTATTATATCAGGCTTTAACACATCGTAGTGCTAGTAGTAACCATAATGAAAGATTAGAATTTTTAGGAGATTCAATACTGAGTTATATAATAGCTAAAGCATTATATAATAAATTTCCTGGTGTTAATGAAGGTAATATGAGTCGTATGCGTGCTACTTTAGTTAGAGGTAATACTTTGGCTAGTATAGCAAGAGAATTTAAATTAGGAAAATATTTATTTTTAGGACCCGGAGAATTTAAAAATGGAGGATATAATAGAGAATCTATACTGGCAGATACAATGGAAGCGCTAATTGGAAGCATATGTTTAGATAGTAATATAAAAATAGTAGAAAAAATAATATTAATTTGGTATCAATTTAGATTAGGTAAAATATTACCAGGTAATAATCAGAAAGATCCCAAAACTAGATTACAGGAATATTTACAAAGATTTCATCTTCCATTACCATATTATTTTATTCTACAAATTAATGGAGAAGTACACAATCAAAAATTTACAATACAATGTAAAATTAGTGGTATGTCTGAAATTATTACTGGGATTGGGTCTAGTCGACGTAAAGCAGAACAATCTGCTGCAGAACAAGCATTAAAAAAATTAGGTATCCAAATCTAATTATTTTTTATGTAAAAAGAGAGGAATATATTTGGAAAGAAAAAATTCTTATTATGGCTGTGTATTAATCTTAGGTAGATCTAATGTTGGTAAATCTACTTTATTAAATACATTAATAGGAGAAAAAATATCTATTACTTCCCATAAAATTAATACTACTTATTGTAATATAACAGGAATATATAATTATAAATCTTATCAAATAAAGTATATTGATACTCCAGGTATTATATACAACCAAAGTCACATTCACAACGTGTTATATCATAATAAATTAAATTATGTTTTATTTATTTTAGATCGAAATAAATGGGGATATGCAGAAAAAAAAATCATTAAAATTTTAAATAATATTAATATTCCAATAATTATTATAATTAATAAAATTGATAAAATTTCTGATAAAAAAATATTACTACCACATATTGATTTTCTTCAAAAAAAAATTAAATTTGTTTACTTATTTATTATTTCAGCAAAATATAAATTACATACTAATATTATCAATAATTTCATATGTAATAATTTATTAAAAAGTAAACACCATTATCCAGATAATATTATTACTGATCAAACAAAAGAGTTTTTTGTGAAAGAAATTATAAGAGAAAATATAATGAAGTATATACATAAAGAAATTCCTTATTTAATAAAAATTACAGTAGATTCTTTTATTATAGAAGAAATAAATAAACAAAAAGAAATAAAAATTTTTCTTTTTGTAAAAACTCTTAATCAAAAAAAAATTTTAATAGGCAAAAATGCTAAAATAATTAAATTAATTACACATAAATCAAAAAAAAATATAGAAGAAATATTAAAAAAAATAGTTAATTTAAAATTATGGGTTAAAGTACAATAATAAATAAAGTTTTTTGATATTAGAGATTTTTTTATGAGTATTGTGGGTATTGGAATTGATATTATAGAGATAAAAAGAATAAAAAAAGTGTTTATACATTTTGGAGATCTTTTTGCATATAAAATTCTAACTAAGAATGAATTAGTAATATATCAAACAAATTCAAACAATAAAATCAATTTTTTAGCAAAATATTTTGTAGTAAAAGAAGCTGCAGTGAAAGCTTTAAATACTGGTTTTACTTGTGGAATATTTTTTAATCAAATAGAATTATTACATAATAAAAAAGGAAAACCTAAATTAAGATTTTATAATCAAGCATTTAAAATTTTAAAAAAAAAAAATAATTGTAAAATACATGTTTCTTTATCAGACGAAAAAAAATATACTTGCGCAATAGTTATAATTGAAAAAGCGTAAATTATGATGTATAAAATTACATAATACGTGTGTTTTAACTATATAGTTTTTTGTCTCTCTTTTTTTATCAAATGATATGCCTTATGTATTTCTTGTGTTTTAATTTTCGCAATTTCTAACTGCTTGGGTGAATAACCTTTTGATATTAGTTTATCCGGGTGATATTTACTAATTAATTTATGATATGCTCTTTTAATTGTGACTAAATTATCACTATGTTTTACATTTAATAATTCATATGCTTTATCTATATCAGATTTATAATGATTTCTATTTTCATATGTATGATTATCATAACTATTATAGTTTTTTTGTTTTGTGTTTTTTTCGTAGAAATTTTGTGTAAATAAATCTCTAATATTAATATTTACGTTATTTAGATTATTTACAATCATGATAATATTATGCATAGATAAATTTAATTCTTGAAATATAATATGTAATATTTTTTTAGTTTTATTATCTAAATAATTATTAGCATAAGATAACTGTATTTGGATACTTACAAATTGATTTATTAAATTATTTTGATTATAAATTAAATAATATAAATTATTTAATTTGTAAACTAAAGGATAATTATATTTTTTACCATTATTAAATGCATTTTGAACAAAAATTGTGTCTTTCTTATTTAAATTCATTTCTCTTATTAATTTTGTTACCATATTAATATCATTTTGAGTAACAAAACCCTTAGATTTACTTATATAACCCATAACTTCAAAAGTAGTTTTAATAAAAGTTTTTTTTATATGACATTGATAATGTTTGTAATTTTTATTAGTATAAAATGTATTTATTTTATTAATTAGATAAATAATAAATATTATAAATAATGTATTGATAATATTATTATTACTTAATAAGTTAATTAATAATCCAAATAAGTTTACCCAGTAAAAAAACATATATTCCTCAAGTAAATATATTCAAAACATACTTTATTAATCTATGCATTATATATTATAATTAAATAATAAATTAATCTTTAAGTATTTTTATAAAAACAACTAACTAATAAAAAATAAAATTAAATATTTTAATTAAATTCGAAAAAAATTAAAATATTAAATATATTTTAATATTATAAATTAAATTTATTTAATATGGAATTATAATGACAATAAAAAAAATAGTATTTTTAATAGTTATGTCCTTTTCTATATGGAATTATGTTTTTGCATCAGTAAAAAATATTGATAATATTGCAATTATTATTGATCATGATATGATTTCTAAAAACGATATTTGTAATCTCTTTAATGCATTTAATATGAATAGTGACAAAGACAAATATTTTCAACAGCAAACTATAAATAATCATATAATCCAGGACTTCATAAAAAATAACATTTTTTTACAAATTAGTAAAAATAATAATATTTTTGTTTCAGAAAAAAATTTAGATGATTTTATACTAAATGTACACAAAGAAAATAATATTTCTTTACAAGATCTAAAAGATAATCTTATAAAAAATAATATTAATTATGATCAATATCGTCAAATAATGCGACAAAATTTAATGATATATATTTTGAAAAGTTTAATAAATAAACAAAAATTAAGTGTTCTTAGTGAAGAAGTAAATTCATTAGCTAAACAATTATATTTAAAGTATAAAAAATTAATAAAATATGACATTTCTATATTCTATATTCCAATAAATAAATTTTCTTTAGATAATGATTTTAACTATAAATTAAATTTATTAAAAAAATTAAGCAATATTTTAACAAATAAAAATATTAGTAGTAATTTAAGAAAAAAACAAGAAAATTTATGGATTTATGAGAAAAAAATTATAAAAGTAAATTTAAGATGGAATGATCGATTTCCGCAAATACTTATTAATTACTTAAATTCATCTAAAAAAGATGATGTTATAGGTCCTATATATTTAAATTCAAAATTATATCTTTTAAAAATAAATGATACTTTCATAAAAGAAAATGTTAAAAACAAAAAAATTTTAATAAGATTTATTTTTATTAAAAAAAATTCTTTAAATAAAAAAATTCCTTTGAAAAAAATAAAAAATATTTATTTTAATATTTTAAAAAAAAGAATGTCTTTTTATAAAGCAATGAATTTTTTCTCAGAAGATAATGATGTAATTAAATTTAAAAATAACATTAGATGGACTCCTTTAGAGTATTTTAATCCAAAATTTCAAAAAATTATAAAAAAATTAAAAATAAATCAAATTAGCCTTCCTATTGAAGGTCCAGATGGTTTTTATATAATACAATTATTAGGGAAAAAAGATAATTTTCCCAAGATGTCTTTCTTTAAAAAGAAAGCTTATAATTTAATTCTTCAAGCAAATTTTAATAAAGGAGCAGATAATTTTATATCTGAATATATGAATAGAATATATATAAAAAATTTTTTGTCTTCACAAACAAATATTTATTGTAATAATAGATAATATTTAATATGTAACAATTACATTAATTTATATAAAAAATAAAGATTTAGACAACAATATATCATTTTATGAAAATTTTTTTTAAAAAAAAATATGGGCAACATTTATTAAAAAATTTACACATTATTAATAACATTATATTTTTAATAAATCCAAAGCATCATCATCATTTTATAGAAATAGGTCCTGGATTAGGAGCTTTAACTGTTCCAATGACTAAGTATAGCAAAAATATTTCTGTTATCGAAATTGATAAAAATTTTGTGAATATTTTAAAAAATAATAAAATTTTGTTACATTCTAATGTAGATATTATTTTAAATAATGCTTTAAGTTTTAATTATCTTATTTTGATGAAAAAATTAAAAAAAAGAATACGTATATTTGGTAGTTTACCGTATAATATATCTACTGCAGTAATATTTAATTTATTTAATTTTTTAAATAATATTAAAGATATGAATTTTATACTACAAAAAGAAGTTGCAAATCGTTTAATTGCTAATCCTGGGGGAAAAAATTATGGATGTTTAAGTATAATGACGCAATTATTTTGTAGAATTAAATTATTAATGGAAATTAGTCCTAATTCTTTTTTCCCTATACCTAAAATAATTTCTAATATGGTCTGTTTAAGACCCCATATTAATAATTCTTATACATTAAAGAATATTTATTTTTTAAGTAAAATAGTTAAACAAGCTTTTAGTATGAGAAGAAAAATTTTACGTAATAGTTTAAGTAATTTATTTTCTATAGAAGAATTGGATTATTTAGGTATTGATTACAAAATTCGCGCTGAAAATGTTTCTATATTAGAATATTGTCAATTAGCTAAATGGTTAGAATTAAATAGAAAAAGGATATAAACTTCTATGCAAATATTATCTCAGATTCATATAAAAGTACGTAGTGTTTATATAGAATCACAATCTATACCTGAAGCTAATCGTTATGTTTTTGCTTATACTATTACAATCAATAATATAGGTGAAAAATTACTACAATTAATTAGTCGTTATTGGATAATAACAAATGGTAATGGTAAAACAACTCAAATACATGGCGAAGGTGTAGTAGGTAAAAAACCATATATTAAACCAGGAAATAATTTCCACTATACTAGTGGAGCTGTTTTAGAAACTCCTATTGGAACAATGCAGGGACATTATATTATGATAGATGAAAATAATAATGTTTATCATGTAGATATTCCAGTTTTTCGTTTAGCAATTAAAACTTATATTCATTAATATTATAAAAATATGACTACTTATATGATTGGAGATATTCATGGTTATTATAATGAATTTATTTCCTTATTAAAAAAAATTAATTTTAATCACAAAAAAGATCAGTTATGGATAACAGGAGATTTAATAGCACGAGGTCCAGATTCTATCAATGTTTTATATTATTTATATTCTATAAAAGAATCAATAAAATTAGTATTAGGGAATCATGATTTATATTTATTATCGTTAGTATTAGGATTTAATGATCCTAAAAATGTTCACGATGATAAAATTTTACAATTATTAAAGGATGCAAAAATTATAAAAATAATACATTCTTGGTTAAAATACCAACCTTTAGTCCAATTTGATGAAAAAAAAAAAATTTTAATGTCTCATGCAGGTATCCCACCTCAATGGAATAATATTAATTTAATTTTATCAGTATCAAATGAAGTAAGAAATATTATTTCTGGTAAAAATAGTGAAATATTTTTCAAATATATAAGTAACCAAATTAGTCAACAAAATGATTGGAAAAATAATACATTAATAGGACTAAAACGATTAAGTTTTATTGTTAATGCATTAACAAAAATGAGATACTGTTATCCAGATGGTACATTAGAAATGTTAACTAAAAAAGCTCCTAATGATATTTCTTCTAAAAAATTACAACCATGGTTTTGGATGCCTAATATTATATATAAAAAATATACAATATTTTTTGGTCATTGGTCTGATTTACAAGGAGGACAATATACCCCAAAAAATATTATAGGATTAGATACAGGTTGTTGTTGGGGTAATCAATTAACTATATTTTCTTGGGAAAATAAAAAATTTTATAGTGAGGATTGTAAAATTTTTAAAAATGTATAAATTATTACCAATAAATAAATATTTTTTGTGTAAATTTAAGAATAAATTTATAAATCGCAAAGTCATTTTTGCTGGAAATATTAATGATAAAATACCAATATATTTAAATACCTTAACAAGTTTTGTTAATACTCATAAGTATGATTATTATTTATGGTTAAAAAAAATAATTGGAGAAAAAATATATTATGGTTTATTAAATAGTAATTTTAAAAATTATAACTTTAATGTTCTTATCTTTTTTTGGTTAAAAAACAAACGTGAATCTGTTTTTCTCTTAAAAAATATATTATCTATTTTAACATTAAATAGTGATATATTTATTATAGGTGAGAATAATAGTGGTATAAAACAAATTAATAATATAATAGAGTTAGATATTGTTTTTAATAAAATTATTTGTGCAAGAAAAAGTATAATTTTCCATTCTTTTTATAAAAAAAATATTATTTTTAATAAAGAAAATTATTGGAATTTTTATTTTTATAAAAATTATAAAATATATAATTTACCTGGAGTTTTTAGTGGTAATAAATTAGATAATGGTAGTAAATTATTAATTTCAACTCTTGATTTTAAAGTTAAAGGAAAAATATTAGATTTAGGATGCGGTGCAGGGGTAATTTCTACTGTAATAGGAAGAGAAAATATATTAAATAATGGGAAAAATGTTATTTTATCAACAGATATTGATTATAAAGCAATAAATTCAACTAAAAAAACATTACATAAAAATAATATACAAAATAGTTATGTAATCTCTAGTGATGTTTTTTCTAATATTAATGAAAAATTTGATTTTATTATATCTAATCCTCCAATCCATGATGGAAAAAAAATTTCATTAAAAGTAATTTATAAAATACTAAAAAGTATAAAAAAATATCTTAAATATAATGGAGAATTTCGTTTTGTAACTAATAATTCAGTATCATACTCTAAGATTTTTACAAAATTAATGTATAAATTCTGTATTATATGTAGAAATAAAAACTTTTCTGTATACAGTATAAAAAATAAATAATATTTCTTTTAAAGAAGATTAATAAACAAAATAAGTTACTTTTTGTAAAAAAAAAGTATCATATCCTAATAAAAAATTTTTTACATTAAAATTTACATGCCTATTTTTTTATTAGTCTTTTATTTAATATAAGCTATTATTTTGAGTTTTCATTCTTAATGAAAACGCAGAAACAACGTATATTGATGATATTGTACCAACAAAGACCCCTATTATCATAATAAGAGCAAAATTTTTTAACAAAATACCACCAAAAAAATATAAATTTAAAGTCATTATTAATATTATACAAGAAGTAATAATACTTCTTTTAATCGTCTGATTTATAGATAAATTAATAATTTGATACATATTTATATTATAGTTTTTTAATTTATAAGAATTTTCTCTTATTCTATCTAAAGTAACAATACTATCATTTAATGAATAACTAATTATTGATATTAAAGATGCTATTATAGTGATATCTACTTCAATATTTAGTAAAGAAATTAATCCTAAAGTAATAATTAAATCATGTAATAAAGATAAAATCGTACTTAATGCTGGATTCCATCCAAAACGTAATCCAATAAATAATCCTACTCCGAATAAAGTTAATATTATAGCTGAAATACCAGACAATATTAAATTATTATCTATACTAGGACCTATAGATTCTATATTTTTTATTGTATATCTTTGTTTTAATTGTTTAGATAAAATATCTAATATTTCTTCATAATTAATAGAAACATTATTTTTTATAATAGGTTGTTTTTTTGCTATTTTTATAAAATAATTATGATTATTAAAAGACATAATGTTAATATTAGAAGAATATTTGTTTTGTATTAATGATTTAACATAATTAATATTAGTTATTGGTTTTTTAAAATATAATTCAATTACTGTCCCTCCCGTAAAGTCTATCCCCCAGTTAAATTTATTATAAAATATTGTTATTAAAGAAAAAATAATTAAAATAAATAAAATAATAAACGCGTAATTATTCCATTTCATAAAATCATAAAACTTATTTTTTTTGTTTTTAAAAAAATTTATTATTATATTTAAAATATAATACATATTGTATAAATCCTTCATGAATAAATTATGCTTTTATAATAAAAATTACTATAATAATATATTTTTTATTTAATAAATTAAAATTTAATAGGTAATGTTTTTATTTTCTTATTTCCATAAATAATATTTATAATAGCATGAGTAATAAATACTGATGTAAAAAATGATGTTAATACTCCAATACAAGTAGTAATCGCAAAACCTTGAATTTCTCTTGAACCAAAAATATATAAAATAAAGGAATTTATTATCGTTAATATATTTGAATCAAAAATGCTTGAAAAAGCTCTTTTATATCCATAAAAAATAGCTTTTTGAATTGGTTTGTTTTCTTGTAATTCTTCTTTAATTCTTTCGTTTATTAAAACATTTGCATCTATTGCAATTGCTAATGTTAGAACTATTCCAGCTATTCCTGACATAGTTAAAGTTAAACCAGGTAATAATGAAAATAAACTAATAATAAAAAGTATATTTATAAATAAAGCAAAGATAGCAATCATGCCGAAAACATTATAGTATAATAACATAAATGTTATACAAAATATTATACCTATAATACAAGCTTTTATTCCTTGTTTAATATTTTGTTTTCCTACAGTAGGTCCTATAATTTCTTCTTGTACTATTTTTATAGGCGAACTTAAAATTCCTGATTTTAATAAAATAGATATTTTTTTTGCTTCTTCAATATTTTGTATCCCCGTAATTCTAAAAGAATCACCTAATTGAGATTGAATAGTAGCAATATTAATGATTTCTACTTTTTTATCAGAAAGAATATTACTATTATCTTTTTTTTTACTATTTATATAACTGATAAGTAATGATGCTATATTATCTCCTATATGATTTTTGGAAAATTCAGATAAAATATATCCACCTTTTTTATTTAAAAAAACATTAACTTGAGGATTATTATATTCATCTCTATTATAAGTAGCATCTATTATATGTGTTCCATCTATTATAATTTTCTTTTCTACATAAACAGGAATTTTATTTTTCCAGAACATTCTATAAAAATTTTTTTTATTAATATTTTCATAATAATTAGTAATTAAATGAAATTCTAAAGTTGCTGTACTTCCTATTATTTTTTTTGCCTCCTTAATATTTTGAATTCCAGGTAATTCGATAATTATTGAATCTATACCTTTTCTTTGAACAACAGAATCTGTAATACCAATTTCATTAACTCTATTACGTAATACATTAATATTATTATCTATAATTGAATTTTTTAATCTATTTAATACTTCATTACCTAAATAGATAAATATTCCTTTATTACTTATCATTTTGTAATTAATAAAACTATTGTTTTTTTTTGTAAAATAATAAAAAACTTTATTTCTAATATTTATATTTTTAAAAAAAATTTGATAGTTAAATTTATTTTTTTTACTGTTTTTTTTTATAAAATTTATATTTTTTTTATTTATAAATGTTGTTATATCTGAAATATTTTGTTCTTTAAATTTTTGTAAAACATAATCGCTATTGACTTTTAATAAAAAATACACTCCCCCTCTTAAATCTAAACCAAGTTTAATTGGAGTTGCTTTAATATAAGAAAACCATTTAGGTACAGAAGATTTTAATTTTGCTGAAATAATATAATTTTGTTTATTTAAGTTATTTTTAATAATTTTATATGCTTCTATTTGATCTTCTACATTATTAAAAATAAAATTTATATTTTTTTTATTAAAAAAAGTTTTTACATAAAAAATATTATGTTTTTTTAAAATTTTATCAATTTTTTTTAAAAATTTTATATTAAAATTTTTTTCTTTTATAAAATTAATTTGAATAACAGGTATCTTTTTATATATATTTGGTAAAGTATATATAATACTTGTTATAATCAAAATAAGTAAGAAAATATATTGTTTAAAACTATATTTATTTAACACAATAGCAATCCAATAATCATTAATAAAAAATTCAAAATTATATTTACAATAATATGTTTTTGATTGTTCCTTTAGGAAAAACACTAATAATAAAATGTTTTTTCATGAAAATTTTATTATCATTTGTCAAAATTAATACATAATTATCATTTAAAATCTTTATCACTTCTCCTATAATACCTCCTTTTGTTAAAATTTCATCTCCTATGGAAATAGAATTTATTAAATCAGAATGTTCTTTTATTCTTTTATTTTGAGGAATTATTATTATAAAATAACAAAAACAAACGAAGATTAAAATTATTATAATTAAAGAAATTATATTATCTTTTGAATGAATTTCATTAATATTAGAAGCTGATACATGAGAAATTAAAAAACTCATAAATGTAAAATACCTTATATATTTAAAATTAAGATAAATTTTTATTTTTTATGTAAAATATTATATATAAATAAAAAATTTATATATGATATCATATATAAATATGATTTATCAAACAAAATTTTAGAGGAAAATATGACTTTAATAACCAAGAAAGCACCTGATTTTAACGCATCTGCTGTACTTGCTGATGGTTCTATGATTGATAATTTTAATTTTTATAAATATTCTAAAAATACAGTTACTGTAGTATTTTTTTGGCCATTAGATTTTACTTTTGTTTGTCCGTCAGAAATAATTTCATTTAATAATCATTATGATGATTTTAAAAAAAGAAACGTAAAAATTTTAGGAATATCTTGCGATTCACAATTTGTTCATAATGCATGGCGTAATACTCCGATTACTTTAGGAGGTATTGGAAATATAAAATTTGTAATGGTATCTGATATAACAAAAAGTATACAAAAATCCTATGGAGTTGAACATCCTGAGTTAACTATTGCATTAAGAGCATCTTTCTTAATTGATAAAAAAGGAATTGTTAGACACCAATTAGTGAATGATTTACCATTTGGAAGAAATGTAAATGAAATGATACGTATGATTGATGCTTTAGAACATCATGAAAAACATGGTGATGTTTGTCCTGCACAATGGATTAAAGGTAAAAAAAGCATAACACCTACTCCTACAGGAATTATTAATTATTTATCTAATAGTATAAATGAATTGTATTAATTTTTTATTTATATATATGGTCAGCGCATTGGGCACGATAACGTAATAAATGATCCATTAATGTTATAGCCACCATAGCTTCTCCTATCGGGACTGCTCTAATACCAACACAAGGATCATGACGTCCTTGTGTTATGCAATCTAATTCTTGTTCAAGAATATTAATTGTTTTTCCTGGTATAGAAATACTAGAAGTAGGCTTAACTGCAAAATGTATAATAATTTCTTGTCCTGTACTAATACCTCCTAAAATACCTCCTGAATTATTACTTTGAAATCCATTTTTTCTAATCTCATCACGATAAATACTTCCTAATTGATTAATTACATTAAATCCATCACCTATTTCTACCCCTTTTACAGCATTAATGCTCATTATAGCATGAGCTAATTCAGCATTTAGTTTATCAAATACAGGTTCTCCTAAACCTATTGGAACATTTTCTGCAATAATAGTAACTTTAGCTCCTATAGAATCTCCTAATTTTTTTAAACTACTTATTTTATTTTTTAGTTTTTGTACTTGATTAATATTTGGACAAAAAAAAGGATTATTATTTACTTCTTCCCAAGAATTAAATTTACAAAAAATATCTCCCATTTGGGATAAATATCCTCTAATTTTTAGATTATATTTTATTGATAAATATTTTTTAGCAATAGCTCCAGCAGCCACACGCATAGTTGTCTCTCTAGCTGAAGAACGTCCTCCTCCTCTATAATCTCGTATCCCATATTTTTTTTCATATGTATAATCTGCATGCCCAGGACGAAAAAGGTTTTTAATATTATTATAATCTTTAGTTCTACAATCGGTATTTTTAATTATTAAACCAATACTTGTTCCTGTGGTTACACCATTAAATACACCAGACAAAATTTCAACTTTATCTAATTCTTGACGTGGAGAAATATATTTTGATGATCCTGGTTTACGTCTATCTAAATCTTTTTGTAAATCATTTTCATCTAAAGGTATTTGAGGTGGCACACCATCAACTATACAACCTAAATATTTTCCGTGAGATTCACCAAAAGTTGTTATCTTAAATAATTTTCCAAAAGTATTACCAGACATATATACCTCTTTTATATAAAAAAAAATTTAAAATAAAATTTTTTTAAAGAATTACTATTTTGTTATTTTAAAAATACCTATACCTCCATTTTTTATATTTATCCACTGGAAATTTATTGTTGGATACTTTTCTATAACATTTAACATTCTATTACCTACTTCACAAATTAAAATACCATTTTTTTTAAGATATAAAAATGATTTTGATATTATTTTGTTAATAATTTCCATTCCATTATCATCGGATAATAAACCAATTTTAGGTTCATATGAATATTCTTTGGGTAAATATCTAATTTCATCTTTATTAACATATGGAGGGTTAGTTATGATTAAATCATAAGTAGATTTTTTTAATTTATTAAATAAATTACTACAAATTGGAATAACACGATGTTCTAAGCCATGTAATTGAATATTATATTCAAGAACGTTAATTGCATCTATAGAAATATCTACAGCATCTATAATTGCATTGGGAAAAAGATATGCACAAGAAATTGCAATACATCCACTTCCAGTACATAAATCAAGTATATATTTTGGTTTTTGATTTTTAGATAAAATTGATTTAAATTTATTATTAATTAATTCAGAAATAGGTGATCTAGGTATTAACACTCTTTTATCAATATATAATTCATGTCCACAAAACCAAACTTTATTTGTTAAATAAGCAACAGGAATTTTCTTATGTATTCTTGCACAAACTTTTGTATAAAGTAATTCACGCTCTTTAATAGATAGTTTGGCTTTATATACATTATCCCATAAATATGGAGGTAAACCAAGAAGTGATAGAGTTAATTGAATTGCTTCATCCCATGGATTATTATTTCCATGACCATACCATAAATTAGAAATACTAAAACAACTTGTCATCCATCGTACTATATCTTGAATTGATGAAAATTCATGAATAACATCTTTAGTGAGGATGTCTTTTATCTTTATTATCATACAACATATTATCCTATAATAAAATATTATTTAAAATAATTTTTATAAAAATATCCTCTATGATATAAAAATATGAATATTTCATCCTCCCCTGACTGGGATCGAACCAGTGACATACGGATTAACAGTCCGCCGTTCTACCAACTGAACTACAGAGGATTAAACATGTCTATCACAAAATAATATATTATAAATATAAATTATATGTCAAGAAATTTATATAATAATTTTTTATTAAATTACAAAAAATTAATAAATTTTATGTTTAAATCTAAATATTTAATTGTAATTTAGTTGACAAAGTTATAAATTTTTTAATTTTTGAAAATCCATTTCATATTCTTTACTTATATTATCAATACTTACTTCATTTTGCCATATTCCTTTTTTTATAATTTTATCATTAGGATATAATGTGTTATCATTAACCATATTTGATGGTAGTAATTTTTTAGCTTGTAAGTTAGGAGTAGAATATCCTGTTATTTTTGCAACTTGAGCGGCAATTTCTGGCCTTAATAAAAAATTAATTAATTTTAAAGCTCCGTCTACATTTTGTGCATTAGCAGGAATAACAAAATTATCCATCCAAAAAATACCTCCTTCTTTTGGCCAAATGAATTTTAAAGGAATACCTAATTTTTTTACAGCATATGCAGAACCATTCCATATCATCCCTATATTTACCGCTCCTTCTATAAAAGGATAACCAGGATTATCTGAATTAAAAGCAATAACATTAGGCATTAATTTTTTAAGTTCTATAAATGCTTTTTTTATATGTTTTAAATTAGTAGTATTTCCTGAATAACCTAATTTCATTAAAGCTATTTGAAATACTTCTTTTGCATCATCAATCAAAGATATTGATTTTTGAAATTTAGGATTCCATAAATCAGACCAACTATTTATAGATTTTGAATCTATTATATCTGTATTAATTCCAATAGCTGTTGCACCCCATATATATGGAATAGAATATTCATTATTCGGGTCAAAAGATTTATTTAAAAATTTTGGATCTAGATTCGAAAAATTAGTTAACTTTTTTTTATTTATTTTTTGTAACATACCTTCATTTTTCATTTTAACAACAAAATAAGCAGAAGGAACTACTAAATCATATGATTGCTTCGTATAAGTTTTTAATTTTGTATACATACTTTCATTTGATTCATATGTTGAATAAATTACTTTAATTCCTGTTTCTTTTGTAAATTTTTCTAATAATCCTTCTGGAACATATTCTGTCCAATTATAAAATAAAATAGTTTTTTGTGGTAAAGTTTCTGCTTTTAAATTTTTTCCTATTACAGATAAAATAAATATAACAATAGGACATACAAATCTTAAAAAGAAAACCATTATAACTCAACCTTATGATTTTATTTATTATTAATATTTTTTATTTTTTACAGCAATAGCTTCAATCTCTATTTTCACATCTTTAGGTAATCGAGATACTTCTATGCAAGATCTAGCAGGATACGATAATTTTTTTTTTAAAAAAAAATTTCTGTATACGATATTCATTTTATTATAATCATCCAAGTTTGTTAAAAAAACTGTTGTTTTAATTATATTACTAATATCACATTTAACTTCTATTAGAATAGATTCTATATTTGTCAAAACTTGTAATGTTTGTTCACTAATTTTAGAATGAATTATTCCTGTAACTGGATGTATTGGTATTTGTCCAGAAATAAAAATAATATTATTAAATAAAATTCCTTGTGAATAAGCTCCTAATGGAATAGGAGCTTTTATAGTAAAAATAATATTCTTCATAATAATTATCTCTTAATCTTTATTCTTTTATAAAAAATATAATTATAAATTTTATAAATTAATTTTTTATAATTAATGTTTCTTACTTAAAATTTATTTTTTTAAAACTAATATAATTCTTTTAATAAAGTAGAAATTATAATTGCTTTAATAGTATGTATTTTATTTTTTGCTTGTTTAAAAATAATGCTATAATTAGATTCAAAAATTTCATCAGTAATTTCTATCCCATTATATAAATTATATTTAGATATAATATCTTTATTTAGAAGATACTTATAATGTTCATACAAATGTAAAGCAGGTAAGCAATGCATAACTTTTACATTTTTATTTTTACTTTTTAATAATAATGATTTATTTACTTGATAATTATATAATTCTTCAATTTTTTTTTCCCACATTTGTAAAGATTCTGTTACACCCATAGATATCCAAATATCAGTATAAATAAAATCAGTATTTTTTATTCCTTCACTTATATTTTTAGTTATATGGATATTTTCTATATTTTTAATTTTTCTTATTATATTTTGATAATATATATTATTTGATTTAATTTTTTTAGGGGAAATTAAATATAATTTAAAACCTATTATTATTGCAGCTTCTATTAAGCTAAAAGAAATATTATTATTTATATCTCCAATATATGATATTTTTATTTGATCTAATTTTTTATTTTCAAGAAATTCCGTTATAGTTAATAAATCTGCTAATATTTGAGTAGGGTGGAATTCATTTGTTAACCCATTCCAAACTGGTACTCCAGCGTATTTTGCAATGATTTCTATATCTTTTTGATAATTACCTCTATATTGGATACCATCATACATTTGTCCTAATATACGAGCAGAATCTTTTAATGACTCTTTATAAATCATATGACTATCTTTAATACTTAAGAAAGTAACATGAGCACCTTGATCGAAACATGCTATTTCAAAAGAACATCTGGTTCTAGTAGAATTTTTTTCAAAAATTAAAATAATATTTTTATTAGATAACTTTTTTTTTTCCTTAGAATTTTTTTTATCATATTTTAATTTTTTAGAAATTCTAATTAATTTATAAATATCTTCTTTTGAGAAATCTGATAATTTTAAAAAATTATTTTGATAAAAATTGTTCATAATTTTACTCACTATAAATATATTAAAAAATGCAATATTATAAATTTTTTATTAGCAAATATTTTTCTAATAATTCTTTTTGTAATACTTTATGACGTTTTATTTTTTCTAAAAATTTTTTTATAATTTGTTGAGGTGCTTTAGATAAAAATTTTGGATTTTTAATATTTTTATTTAATGTACTTATTATTTTTTGATTATTATATATTTTTTTATTAATTATATTTAATAATAATTGTTGATTAATAATTTTAATACTTAATAATATGGCAAATTTAATATTATCTATTTTCTGTATTAATGATTTTTTAGGAAATTCAAAATTATTACCAACAAATATAATTTTTTTAAGATTTAATAATTTTTTTAATATGTTTATATTTTTTTTTAAAAAAATAATAAATTTATGATTTATATCATTTATATATAAATCAATTTCTTCGTTTTTATTTATCATCATTTCTGCTTTATAATTACGAATAAATGTTACTATATTTATAAATGTATTAATGATACTTATTGATTGTTTATCAATATCCAATTTATTAGATTTTGGAAATGATTGTGCTAGAATGCTTTTTCTATAAGTATTATTTTTGTTTATTTGAATTTTTTGCCATATAATTTCTGTTATAAATGGAATAATCGGATGCGATAATCTTAACAATGATTCAAAAAGATTATATAATGTGTAATAAGTGCCAGTGTATTGAAGCTGATTTTTTTCTTGAAAAACTAATTTACTATATTCTAAATACCAATCACAAAATTTATTCCATATAAAATTATATAAAATATTTGCTGCTTGATCAAAACGATATCTATGTAATGCTCTTGAATAAGATAATATTATTAGATTATATTCAGACCAAATCCATTTATCAAAAATAGATAATTTTTCTTTATTATTAACAAAATTAAATTTTATATTTTTTAAAATAAATATAGCTGCATGCCAAATTTTATTACAAAAGTTACGATAACCCTCTAATCTAGTCATATCCCAATATATATCACGTCCTGTGGACGATAATGCTGCTAATGTAAATCTTAAGGCATCAGTTCCATAATTTTTATTTAAAAAATTATATTTTTTATTATTTTTTTTATTTATATCTAAAATATTTTTAGATAAATGACCTTCAATTAGATTTATGGGATTAATAACATTTCCTCTAGATTTAGACATTTTATTTCCTTTGTTATCCCTAATTAATCCTGTCATTAAAATATCTTTAAAAGGAATTTGAGGTATATTATTTTTATCTTTAACAAAATACATAGTCATCATTATCATTCTTGATATCCAAAAGAATATAATATCAAAACCGCTTATAATAACACTAGTAGGATGAAAAAGGAAAAAATCTTTTTTATTTTTAGGCCAATCTAAAGTAATAAAAGTCCATAAACTAGAAGAAAACCAAGTATCTAAAACATCTGGATCTTGTTCTAAATGAATATTTTTTTTTAAATTATATTTTTTTTTAATCTCTTCTATATTTCTGCCTACGTAGATATTATTTTTATTATCATACCAAACTGGTATTTGGTGTCCCCACCATAATTGTCGAGATATACACCAATCTTGAATATTAGACATCCAAGAATAAAACATATTTTTATATTGTTTAGGGAAAAATTTTATTTGTTCATTTTTAACAGCATCTATTGCCTGTTTAGATAAAATTTTTGTATTTAAATACCATTGACTTGTTAACATAGGGAGTACAATAGTATCACTCCTTGTACTATATGGGATAAATTTATATTTTGTCTTATATGAATCTAATAATCCAACTTTTTTTATTTTATTAACAATAATATTTCTTACTTTTAAGTAATTTACATTACGAAATATTTTAGGTATATTTTCTAAAAAAATATCTATTTGATGTCCTTTTTTATTAAAAATTTGATATTTTTCTAAAATATTGCCTTGTAAATCAAATATATTAATTAATGGTAAATTATGTCTTATAGCAACTTGATAATCATTAAAATCATGTGCGGGACTAATTTTCACACATCCTGTACCCTTTTTAATTTTAGCGTAATTATCAGCTATAATAGGAATTATACGATTAATTAATGGAATTATTACAAATTTACCAATTAAATTATTATATCTTGTATCTAATGGATTAATAGCTATTGCACTATCAGCTAATATTGTTTCAGGACGAGTAGTTGCTACAGTTAAATAATTTTTATTATCAAAAGTTTTTATTCCATTTTTTAATAAATAATTAATATACCAAATATTAGTTTTGATTTTTTTATGATCTATTTCTAGATCTGAAATAACAGTTTTAAGTTTAAAATCCCAATTAATTAATCTTTTTTTCTTATATATTAATCCATCTTCATAGAGTTGAATAAATATATTTTTAACAGATTTTGAAAATTCACTGTCCATAGTAAATCTTTTCCTATCCCAATCTGCAGACAATCCTAAACATTTCATTTGATTATAAATAATACCACAATATTTATTTTTCCATTTTGAAATAATTTTTAAAAAAAATTCTCTACTGTAATCATTTTTTGTTTTCCCTGTTTCTAAAAATATTTTTTGTTCTATTAGACTTTGGGTTGCAATTCCCGCATGATCTATTCCTACTTGACATAATACATTTTTTCCTAACATACGTTGATAACGAATTAAAATATCTATAAGAGTATATTGTAATGCATGCCCCATATGTAATTCTCCAGTAATATTAGGAGGAGGCACCATAATAGAAAAATATTTTTCAGAATTATTTAATTTATTTTTAAAATATTCGTTTTTTTCCCAAAAATTATAAATTTTTTTTTCAAAAATATTTGGATTGTATATTTTATCCATTAGATAATAAGATCCTATATTTCAATATAATTTTTATAAAATTATAATTTATTATTTGAATTATATGTGATATTTATCAAAAATTGGCATAACATATTAATAGGTCTACCAGTAGCACTTATTTTTTGTTCTACATATTTTGATGCTGTACCTGCTATATCTATATGAGCCCATTTATATAATTTAGTAAATTTTGATAAAAAACAAGCAGCTGTAATAGCTCCTCCTGAATTACTATTACTACTATTAGTTAAGTCAGCAATATTAGACTTTAATTGATCATAATAACTTTTATCATCAATGGGTAATTTCCAAACACGATCATCTGTTTCTAATGAAGCTTGAATAAGATAATCTGATAATTTTTTATCATTAGACATTAAACCACTAATATTATCACCTAATGCTACAATACATGCTCCTGTTAATGTAGCAATATCAATTACATATCTAGGATTAAATTTTTTTATATATGTTAATGTATCACATAAAATTAAACGACCTTCAGCATCAGTATTAATAATTTCTACTGTTGTTCCTGACATTGTTTTTATAATATCACTAGGTCTAAATGAATTACTATCTAGCATATTTTCACAACCTGCAATAACACCAATTACATTTAAAGGTAATTTTAATTTAGCTATTGCATATATCGTTCCATATACAGCAGCAGCACCACACATATCATATTTCATATCTTCCATATTTTTACTAGGTTTTAATGAAATTCCACCTGAATCAAAAGTAACTCCCTTACCTAATAATACTATAGGTTGAGATTTATCCGTAATATTATTCATATACTTTAAAATAGACATAAAAGGCTTATTTTTAGATCCTTTACTTACTGCTAGATAGGCATTCATGCTCATTTTTTCCATAGTTTTTTCGTCAATTATTTCTGTAAAAATATTATTATATTTTTTTGATAAGTTTATTGCTTTAATTGACAAATACTTTGGATTACATATATTAGGTGGTAAATTAGCAATATTTTTGGCTTTTTCAATTCCTAAATTAATTGCTTGTGCATGTTTTATAGCATTATGATAGATAATTTCATTATTCTTAACTATATTAAATTTTATTTTTAATAGATGATATAATGCAATTTTTTTAAATTTATTAAAAATATAAATATTCTCTTCAATAATGTTAATAGTATCACGTATTTGCCAATACGTATTACAATCTTTTATTTTTAAATCAGTTAAAAACCAAATAATTTCTTGAATTTCGTATTTTTTTAAAAGATTAATAGTATAATTAACAATTAATTTATTTTGTTTTCTATTTAATGTATCCTTAATACCACATCCTATAATTAAAAATTTCTTAGAAGGAAAATTAGGAACTTGATATAAAAGTAAACTTTGTTTTATTTTACCTTTAAAATTATTTTTTTTTAAAATCTCTAATATATAATTATTTGATAAAATATTTATTTTTTTTACTATTGCAGATAATTTGAATTCTGCGAAAACAGGTACAACAATACAATCTATTGATGTTTTTTTAGAAAATGTTATTCTTTCTGCTATATATTTCACTTAAAAGCTCCAAAATATATTTAATAAAATTAATTAAAATCAAATATCCTAATATTATTTATATTGAAGATATCTTATAAAAAATTTAAAATTATTTATAAAATATGGATATAATGTATAAATACTATTATTATAGTATATTTAGAATAAATAATTATATAACAATAGTTTTTTTATTTTTAAATAAAAATTCTAATTTTAGAAAAATTTTTATACTTTACCCTTGATGCTTACAGATGTGGCCCCATTTCCCTTTCATCAGGGATTATAATTTTTAGAAAATATGTGTATTCATTATATTATACATATCTATATAGTAAATTTTATTTTTGCAAAAATTTTAATAAATTTATAGGAGTTGTTTAGATGGGTAAAATAATCGGTATTGACTTAGGAACAACTAATTCTTGTGTAGCAGTTATAGATGGGACAAAAGCTAGAGTTTTAGAAAATGCAGAAGGAGAGAGAACTACTCCATCTGTGATTGCTTATACACAAGATGGAGAAATTTTAGTTGGTCAACCAGCTAAACGCCAAGCAATTACTAATCCAAAAAATACTCTTTTTGCTATTAAAAGATTAATTGGACGTAGATTTAATGATAAGGAAGTGCAACGTGATATAAAAATTATGCCTTATAAAATAGTAGAATCTAGTAATGGAGATGCTTGGATAGATATTAAAGGGAAAAAGATGGCCCCTCCACAAATTTCAGCTGAAGTATTAAAAAAAATGAAAAAAACAGCTGAAGATTTTTTAGGAATAAAAGTAAATGAAGCTGTCATTACAGTACCAGCATATTTTAATGATGCACAACGTCAAGCAACTAAAGATGCGGGGCGTATTGCTGGATTAGAAGTTAAAAGAATTATCAACGAACCAACAGCTGCTGCATTAGCATATGGATTAGATAAAGGAAAAGGGAATCGTATTATAGCTGTATATGATTTAGGTGGAGGTACATTTGATATTTCTATAATTGAAATAGACGATGTTGATGGGGAAAAAACTTTCGAAGTTTTAGCAACAAATGGTGATACTCATCTAGGTGGAGAAGATTTTGATAGTAGTGTAATTAATTATTTAGTTGAAGAATTCAAAAAATCTCAGGGAATAGATTTAAAAAATGATCCTTTAGCTATGCAAAGACTTAAGGAAACAGCAGAAAAAGCTAAAATTGAATTATCATCTGCACAACAAACTGATGTCAATTTACCTTATATTACAGCTGATGCCACTGGACCAAAACATCTAAATATTAAATTAACAAGAGCTAAATTAGAATCTTTAGTAGAAGATTTAATAGATAATTCGATAAATCCATTAAAAATGGCTTTAAAAGATGCTAATCTAGCTGTTACAGACATTAATGATGTAATTTTAGTTGGTGGGCAAACTCGTATGCCTATGGTTCAAAATAAAGTGGCAAAATTTTTCGGGAAAGAACCAAGAAAAGATGTTAATCCAGATGAAGCAGTCGCTATTGGTGCTGCAGTACAAGGAGGTGTTTTAGCTGGAGATGTTAAAGATGTACTATTATTAGATGTTACTCCTTTATCTTTAGGAATAGAAACTATAGGCGGAGTAATGACACCATTAATAAATAAAAATACGACTATTCCTACAAAACATAGTCAAATTTTTTCAACAGCTGAAGATAATCAATCAGCAGTAACAATTCATATTGTACAAGGAGAGCGTAAAAGAGCAAGAGATAATAAATCTTTAGGCCAATTTAATTTAGATGGTATTAGTCCTGCTCCTAGAGGTATACCTCAAATAGAGGTCACATTTGATATAGATGCTGATGGTATTTTACATGTTTCCGCAAAAGATAAAAAGAGTGGGAAAGAACAAAATATTACAATAAAAGCCTCATCGGGTTTAAATGAAAAAGAAGTAGAAAAAATGATAAGAGATGCAGAAGCTAATATGGAAGCTGATCGTCATTTTGAAGAATTAGTTAAAATACGTAATGAAGGAGATCAACTTATACATAGAACTAAGAAAAAAATTAATGAGGTAAATACACAAATTATAGAAGAAGATAAAATAAAAATTAATAACGCTATTAATGAGTTAGATACATCTTTAAAAACAGAAAACAAAATTGATATACAACAAAAAATACAAAAATTAATTGATGTGTCTGATAAAATAATGAATTTAACACCAAATAATAATGACACAAAACAAAAAAAAGATAATAATGATTCATCTCAAAATAAAGATAATGATGTTGTAGATGCAGAATTTGAAGAAATAAAAGATAATAAGAAATAATTGTTATTTTTTTATTTATCTTTTAAACAAATTTTTAAAAAATATTAATACCGTTTATCTATCAGAATATTTATTAATATAGAAATCGGTATTAAATAAAATTATGGGATTAGATTAGGACAGTAATTTATTATGGTAAAAAAAGATTATTATGATATTTTAGGCGTTACTAAAACGGCTGAAGATCGTGAAATTAAAAAAGCATATAAACGTTTGGCTATGAAGTTTCATCCAGATCGTAATCCCGGAAATAGAAATGCTGAAAATAAATTTAAAGAAATAAAACAAGCTTATGAGATTTTAAGTGATTCAAAAAAACGAGCTGCTTATGATCAATATGGGCATTCTGCTTTTGAACAAGAAAATGTAAGTAATACAACTGATTTTAGTGATATATTTGGAGATGTTTTTGGGGATATTTTTGGAAATTCTAGAACTAATAAAAATAAAAAAAGAGGTTCAGATTTAAAATATCTAATAACTCTTTCTTTGGAAGAAGCAATTAAAGGTATAACAAAACAAATAAAAATTCCTGTATTAAAAAATTGTAATTATTGTAAAGGAACAGGTTCACAAAAACCACTACAAAAATGTTATACATGTAATGGACATGGACAAATTCAAATGAGTCAAGGATTTTTTACCGTTCAACAAACATGTCCTAGATGTCATGGTGAAGGATATTTTATTAAAAATCCTTGTGTTTATTGTAAAGGCAAAGGAAAATTAGAAGTTTATAAAACTTTATCAGTTAAAATACCAAATGGCGTTGATACTGGAGACCGCATTCGATTAACTGGAGAAGGAGAAACAGGAAATAATGGTGCAAAATCTGGTGATTTATATATAGAAATTAAAATTAAAAAACATTCTCTTTTTAAGAGAGAAGGCAATAATTTATATTGTAATTTACCTGTTAATTTTGTTACAGCAGCATTAGGTGGAAGTATAAATATTCCTGTATTGGATGGATATGTAAAAATAAAAATCCCACCTGGAACTCAAACAGGTAAAATATTAAGAATACCTAAAAAGGGGGTAAAATCTATTAGAGATAATGATATTGGAGATTTATTTTGTAAAATAGTAATAGAGACCCCAATTAATTTGAATGATAAACAACAGAAAATATTATATAATTTGAGACAAAGTTTTAATGAGTTTTCTGATGCTAGAAATAATCCTAAATTAAAAAAATTTTTGGATAATATTAATCGTTTTTTTTACGTAATCAAAAATTAATTTTAATAATAGAGGGTATAAAAAATAGATTTATTTTTTATACCCTCTATTATTAAAAAAATTATTTTATTATTAAACCATGACAAAATTTATATTTTTTCCCAGAAAGACAAGGACATTTTTTATTTCTACCTATTTTTTGATTAAAAAAATTTATCTTATTTATTTCTTTTTTTATAGAAGTATCCGATATTTTTTTTAAAATTTTTAAATTGCTTGTTTTTAACACATTTTCATTTAAAAAATTTTTTTCTAACAATGAAAAAACAAAATTACTATGATTACTAAATATTGTACTCATATCTATTTTGCTTAAATTAATTATTACTTCTTTTTTTAAAGTATTTAACATTAAATTAAACATATGAAAAGATTCACGTTTATATTCTTGTTTAGGATCTTGTTGAGCATATCCTCTTAAATGTATACCCTGTTTTAAATATTCTATAGCAGAAAGATGTTCTTTCCACAAATTATCTAAAGTTTTTAATATAATATTTTTTTCAAAGTCATTTAGTTTTTCTTCATTAAGCTTTTCCGTTTTTTTTACATATTCTCTTTCTGCAAAATCAATAATTTTTTTTAAAAGTTTTTTTTTATTAAAAATTTCTTTATTATTTTCTTTATATGAATTAATCCATTCTTGAATAGGTATTTTTAAATTAAATACTTTCATAAAATAATTTTTAAAACTTTTAAAATTAAATTCTTCTTCTATAAAGTCATCAAATTCTATAAAATCATTTACTTTTTTCTCAAAAACATATATTCTAAAATCTTTTATTATTTGATTAATATTACGTGATTTTAATAATTTATTTCTCTGTGAATATATTGCTAAACGTTGATCATTAATTACATCATCATATTCAAGTAATTGTTTACGTATATCAAAATTATAATGTTCCACTTTTTTTTGTGCGTTAGATATTGCTTTAGTTATCCAAGGATGAGTAATAGACTCATTATGCTTCATACCTAATTTAGTCATTAAATTAGATATATTTTTTGATGCAAAAATACGCATTAGAGAATCTTCCATTGATAAATAAAATCTTGACGAACCACTATCACCTTGACGTCCTGATCTTCCTCTTAACTGATTATCTATTCTTCTAGATTCATGCCTTTCCGTTCCAATAACATATAAACCTCCTAATTGAACTACTTCATTATGTTTTTTTTCCCAAATTAGTTTTAATGTATGAGTTTTATCTATATTACAATTTGCAGCATCTAATGTGAAAATACCACCCAAAACAATATCTGTACCCCTTCCTGCCATATTAGTGGCAATAGTTACTGAATTTTTTTTACCTGCTTGTGCTATTATTTCAGCTTCTTTAGCATGAAATTTTGCATTTAAAACATTATGTTTTATTTTTAATTTTCTTAATTTTTTTGAAATTAATTCAGATTTTTCTATAGAAACAGTACCTACTAATACAGGTTGTCCTGTAAGATTTTTATTTTTTATATCTTTTATAATAGCTTTTATCTTTTCTTTTTCTGTTAAATATATTAAATCTGGTAAATCTTTTCTTATCATTGGCTTATTTGTGGGAATCACAATTGTATCTAATTTATAAATTTCTTTAAATTCAGAAGCTTCTGTACTTGCAGTTCCTGTCATTCCTGATAGTTTTTTATATAATCTAAAATAATTTTGAAATGTAATAGATGCTAAAGTTTGATTTTCATCATTAATATTAACACCTTCTTTTGCTTCTATTGCTTGATGTAATCCTTCAGACCATCTTCTACCCTTCATTAATCTTCCAGTATGTTCATCTACAATAATAATTTGATTATTTTTTAATATATAATCAACATTTTTCTTAAATAATTTATGTGCTCTTAATCCTTCAAGTACATGATGTAAAATAATAAGATTATTACTAGAATATAAAGATTCACCCTTTTTGATTATATTTTGTTTTTCTAGTATTTTTTCTAAAAAAATTAAACCTTTTTCAGTTAAATATGCTTGACGCGTTTTTTCATCTATAAAAAAATGTCCTTTACCTTGAAAGGTATCTGAATCTTCTTCGGATTGATATATTAATTTAGGAATAATTCTATTTATACTAATATATAGTTTTGAACTATCTTCTGCTGTTCCTGATATGATTAAAGGAGTACGTGCTTCATCAATAAGTATAGAATCCACCTCGTCTATAATAGCATAATTTAAAGAACGTTGTACTTTTTCATTATAGTTAAAAACCATATTATCTCTTAAATAATCAAATCCATATTCATTATTAGTTCCGTAAGTAATATCTGCTTTATAAGCTATTCTTTTTTCGTTTAATGACATGCCAGATAAATTAATACCAACAGTCAATCCTAAAAATTCAAATAGAGACTTATTATTTATAGCATCTCTTTTTGCTAAATAATCGTTAACAGTAACTATATGTACCCCTTTATCACTAAGAGCATTTAAATATGCTGATAATGTTGATGTTAATGTTTTTCCTTCTCCTGTTCTCATTTCTGCTATACAATTATTATTTAATACAATACCTCCCATTAATTGAACATCAAAATGTCTCATACCAAATATTCTTTTACTTGCTTCTCGCACTGTAGCATAAGCTTCCGGTAAAATATCTTTTAAAGAAAAATTATTTTTTAATTTATTTTTAAAATATAAAGTTTTATTTTTTAGTTCTATATCAGTTAATTTTTCAAAATATTTTTCCATGCTATTAATAGTATTAACTATTTTTTGAATACGTCGTAAAACATAATCGTTATGATTACCAAAAATTTTTGTTAAAAATTTTATAAACATATATACACTCTTAATAAAATAAATAGTTTCAATTAAATAATTTTTATTTCATGATTCTTTTTATAAAAAAATATATATAATATTTTTATTAAATTTATAAAAGGATAAATTTTATGCGTCATAATAAATTATTATCAATTAAACAAATTTTTCAAAAAAATTATTATTATTCTTCTTATAGAAAAATTTTATTTAAAATATATTTACATACAAATATTTTAATAAAAATTAATACATTTATCAAAAAATATATACCTGTTGAATTACATAATTGGTATAATATCAAAAATTTTAAAGATGGTATTCTAATTATAGAAACATGTAATGCTAGTTCTATGACTAGATTTTTATATGAAAAAACTAATATTATATTTTTTTTAAAAAAAAATCTTATCCCGTCGTTAATAGATATTAATATTCAAATTAATCCTGCATTTTATATAAAAAAAAATATTATTATACCAAATGAAAAAAATACATATAAAAAAAATATTTTGAGTAAATATAGTGCTAATTTATTATTAAATTTAGCACGAAAAAGTCCTATAAAATTACGTTATATAATAGAAAGATTTGCAAAATCAGCATCTAAACATTAAATATAAAATATTTCTTAGATTGTATATGTTATTAATAAGAAGAAATATTATTTTTTATAAAAACTTGAAATATTATTGAAAATTAAAGTTATATTTTTTTAAATATTATCTTTTTATATAAAAAAATTATTTATCTGTTAAATTCAAAATTTTAAGAACTAAATCCTGAAAAGATAATCCAATTTTCTTCGCAGCCATAGGATACAAACTATGTGATGTCATCCCGGGGACAGTATTTATTTCTAATAATTGAAAATGATCTTTTGTATCTAAAATAACATCAATACGTCCCCACCCACTACATTCTACTATATTCCATGCATCTAAAGCTATTTTTGATAGTTCTTTTTCTTTTTTATAATCTAGTCCGCTAGGACAAAAAAATTGAGTAGAATTAGAATAATATTTGGCTTGATAATTATAAAACGAATTTATTGGTTCCACCCTAATAGGGGGTAATACTTTATTATGTAATATTCCTACTGTAAATTCTGTTCCTTCAATATATTTTTCAAATAAAACACTTGTATCATATATAAAGGCTTTTTCTATTGCATCAAATATATAATTAATATTATTAACTTTAGAAATACCTAAACTAGATCCAGTACAGTTAGGTTTTATAAAAATGGGTAAATTTAATTTTAGAATTTGTTGTTTAATTTTTGCATGATTTTTTTTTATAAAATCTTTTTTTCTTAATAAATAATGAGGACATACAGGTAAATTATTTTCTTTCCATATATTTTTTGTTATAAATTTATTCATAGTTATTGATGAAGCTAAAACACCGCTCCCGGTATAAGGAATATTTAAGTATTCAAGTACTCCTTGTAAAATTCCATCTTCTCCTCCCTTCCCATGTAAAGCTATAAAAATTTTTGTAAAACCATATTTTTTTAAATATAATAATGGGAATTGCAATGGATCTATTCCAAAAGCATTAATATTAGATTTTTTTAATGCATTTAAAATTGCTTTACCTGACATTAAGGAAATTTCTCTTTCTGATGAATTTCCACCAAGTAAAACAGCTATTTTCTTAGTCATAATATTTTTTATAAAACATCTCTATTGTTTTAATTTATTTTTAATAAAGAAAGCTGAAATATTATTAATATCACCAGCACCCTGAAATACTAATACATCATTTCCTGTTAATTTTAAATATATTTCTGATGCAATATCATTGTATTTATTAGATCGTATTAAAATAGGATGAGTTTTTTCTAATTTTTTTATTTTTCTATATAGTGTTTTACTGTTAGCATTTTTAATATAATTTTCTCTAGCTGAATATACTTTTAATAAAAATAATAAATTAACATTAGATAATGTTTTCACGAATTCTTCCAATAAATTTTTAGTTCTAGTATATTTATGTGGTTGGAAAACCATTATTAAATTTTTATTAGGCCAATTATTTTTTATAGTGTGAATCGTCATATTAATTTCAGTAGGATGATGTCCATAATCATCAATCACAATAACATTTCCTTGAAATTTTTTTTTTAAAATAAAAGTACCTAAAATATCTAACCTTCTTTTTACGCCTCCAAAATTTTTTAAAGATTTCAAAATATTTGAATCTTTTAATCCTATATAGGATGATAATGCAAATGAAGCAGTTGCATTTAATGCATTATGAAGACCAGGAATTGTTAATTCTATTTTTAAATTAGTATTTTCTTTAGTTTTTAATAAATTAAATTTACTTTGATATCTTTTTTGTCTATAGTTAGATATTTTAATATCTGCATTATTATTAAATCCATACGTAATTATTTTACATTTTAAAATATGTTTATATTTATTAAATAAATCAAAATTATTTTTATTATCTATACAAATAATAATACATCCATAGAATGGAATTTTTTTTAAAAAATTTAAAAAAGTGCTTTTTAATATTTCAATATTATTATCATAATATTCTAAATGTTCATTTTCAATATTAGTAACAATATTAATTATTGGATTTAATTTTAAAAAAGATTTGTCACTTTCATCTGCTTCTGCAATAAAATATTTACTTAATCCTAAGTCAGCATATAATCCTGATGATTTTATAATTCCTCCATTAACAAATGTTGGATCTAATCCTGATGATTTAAATATTTCATAAATCATTGCTGTTGTAGTTGTTTTACCATGTGTTCCTGTAATAGTAATTCCATAATTAAATCTCATTAATTCAGCTAACATTTGTGCTCTGCTAATAATTATAATATTTAACTTTTTTGCAATAATTAATTCAGGATTATCATTTTTTATTGCCGTAGAAACAACAACTAAATCTACATTTTTAAGATTATTTCCATCATGTTTTGAATATATTTTTACATTTAATAGAATTAATTTTTTTGTAATAAAATTAGATACTAAATCTGATCCACTAACTTTATATCCTAATTTTACTAAAATAGTGGCAAGACCTCCCATACCCGAACCACCAATGCCAATAAAATATATGTGATTTATATTGTTTATTTTTAATATTTCTCGTAAAGAAATATTACTATTTATATTTTTATGTATCATATAATTTTAATTTCAAAATATTAATTATTATAGTTAATAACTATTAATTTCATTTAGTTCTTTATAAATTAATTTTGTCGAATTTTTTATAGGTGTATTTTTAAATTTTTTATAAATTTTTATTAACTTTTTTTTATTCCAAGATAGTATAACATTAATAATATTATTAATATTTAAATTATTTTGTTTAAATATTTTTGCAATTCCTATTTTTTCTAAATGTATTGCATTAAAATATTGTTGATGATCTTTATGTGGGTAAGGTATAAAAATAGCAGGCAATCCTATGATTTTAATTTCACTTACAGTTATTGCTCCTGACCTAGTAATAATAATATCAGCCCATTTATATGCCTCATGAATATCATATATATATTCTTTTAAAAGAAAATTATTTTCCTTATTTTTTTTATATTCATTTAGTATTTTTTTTAAATTTCCTTTACCTACTTGATGTAAAATTAATATTTTATTTTTTAATATTTTTGACAACTTCACACCTATAAAATTTATTACTTGTGCTCCTTGACTACCTCCTGTAATTAGTAAATGAATTGGTTTATGAAATTTAATAACAGATCTTTTATACGAAGATAATTCAATAATTTTTTCATTAATTGGATTACCGACCCAAATTGCATTTTTTAATGTATTAGGATACCCTTGTAATATCTTAGTTGCTATTTTAGACAAAATTTTATTAGTAAATCCTGGGATGCTATTTTGTTCATGTATCACTAATGGAATTCTACATAACCATGCAGCAAGTCCACTAGGACCTGAAATATAACTTCCCATTGTTAAAACTATATCTGGTTTATATTTTTTATAAATAATAATTGATTTATAAACAGAAGTTAATAATTTTAATATAGTAATAAATTTTAAAAAAATATTTCTACTTTTAAATCTAAAAAATTTTATTAAATATATATATATACCTTTTTTAGGAATTATTTTAGCTTCCATTCTGTTAAATGTACCTAACCAACGTACTTCCCATCCTTTTTTTATTAATTCATTTGCAATGTTTAAAGCTGGATTGATATGTCCTCCTGTACCTCCAGCTACTATAATAATTTTTTTATTCATTTTATTCTTAAAAATTAATTAATTTTTATAAAAATTTTTTACTATTTTAATAAATTCTTTGCCACGATGTTTAAAATTTTTAAATTGATCAATACTAGAACAAGCGGGAGATAGTAATACCACATCACCGGGTTGTACTAATTTTATTATTTGTTGTACTGCTTGAGATATAGTATCTACTGGTACTGCTTTTGAACAAAAAGATAATATTTGTTTTTTTGCCAAACCAAAACAATAAATATATATATTTTTTTTTTTTAAATATTTTTCCAAAGGAAATAATTTACATTTTTTATCATATCCTCCTAATAATAACCAAATGTTTTTTTTCTTGGAAAAGTATTTTAAAGCAACTTTTGTACTATCTACATTAGTAGATTTTGAATCATTAATCCAAATAACATTGTTTTCTTCATGTATAATTTGTAATATATTATCTATATTTATATAATTACTTATCTCTTTTAGAGCTTTTTTTTGAGGAATTTTTAATATATCTGTGACCGCTAAAACAGCTAAAGAATTTAAATAATTGTGTATTCCTATTAACTTTGTTTTATTAAAATTTAAAATTATTTTATCATCCATTTTTAAAAAAAAATTTTGTTTTTCATACAATAAATGATATTTTCCATGATATCTTCCAAAAGTTATATATTTTTTTTTTTTATGAAAAATATTAGGATATGTTAACAAATCATCTGCATTATAAATACAAATAGAAGCTTGTTTAAAGATACGCAATTTAAAATTACGATATTGTTCAAGACCTAAAGGATAACGATCCATATGATCTTCAGAAATATTTAAAATAATAGCTATATATATATTTAAATTTTTTACAGTTTCTAATTGGAAACTAGATATTTCTAAAATATAAAAATCTCTTTTAAAAGATAATAAATCTAATACTGGATAGCCTATATTACCTCCAAAACCAATATTAAAGTTATTTTTTTCCATAACTTTAACAATCATATCTGTTACAGTACTTTTTCCATTAGTACCTGTTATAGCTATAACAGGAGTTTTATTATAACGATTAAATAATTCTATATCTCCTATTATTTCAATTCCTTTATTAGTTGCTTCTACTAAATAGGGATGAAATATCGAAATACCAGGACTTAAGATAATTAAATCAGCTTCTAATATCCATTTTTTATTTAAAGATCCTAAATGACACGGAACTATTAATGGTATTTTTTTTAAAAATTTTGGATTTTTACATTCATCCATTACATATGGAATAAGATTTCTTTTGAAAAGAAAATTTATGCATGATATACCTGTTATTCCTAAACCAATAACTACTATTTTTTTATTCATTATTTTATATGTTTTTATAAAATTATTAAAGATATTAAAACTAATATAAATGATATAATCCAAAACCTAACTACAACACAAGATTCTTTTAATCCTTTTAATTCAAAATGATGATGTAAAGGAGCCATTAAAAAAAAACGTTTTTTACTATATTTAAATCTTAATACTTGAATTATTACAGATATAAATTCTATTATAAAAATACTAGACATTATAAGGAATAAAAATTCTTGCTTTATTAAAATAGCTATTATAGATATAATATATCCAAGAGTCAAAGATCCTACATCTCCCATAAAAATTTTTGCTGGATACGTATTAAACCATAAAAAACCTAATCCAGAACCCACAATAGCTAAACATATAATAATAAGTTCCTTTGTATTTTTTATATAATTAATATTAAAATATCTAGAAAGATTAATATCTCCCGTAAAATATGCTAATAATCCTAATCCTATAGAAATAAAAATTATTGGCATTATAACTAAACCATCTAATCCATCTGTTAAGTTTACAGAATTACTTATTCCTAAAATAATAAAATAAGATATAATTAAATATGAAGTAAAATTTAAATTTAATTCAATTTTCTCAACAAATGGAATAATTAATTGTATATATAAATTTTTAGTATCATTGAAAAACATATATATTAATGTTATCATGATTATGATAGACTGTAGTAAAATTTTTTGAAGAGGTATTAAACCTTTTGAATTTTTTAAGATTATTTTATAATAATCATCTAAAAACCCGATTATGGAATATAATACAATTGTAGTTAATATATAGAATATATATTTATTAGATAATTGTGCCCAAAAAAATACAGATATAAAAACAGATACTAATATAATTATACCACCCATAGTAGGGGTATTTTTTTTTTTTAAATGAGTTATAGGTCCTTCATTTCTAATTATTTGCGAAATTTTATTTTTTTTTAAAAAAAAAATAAAATATGGAGTATAAAAAAATGTAATACAAAAAGATGTTAAAAAAGTCATAATAGAACGAAATTTTAAACTAAAAAAAAAATAATTCAAAGATATAATATAATATTTCAAATATTGAAATAATATTAGTATCATTGTATTTTCTCCAATAAGATATTAATTAACATTTCCATATTATTTTTGCGTGATCCTTTGAATAAAATAGTATAATTATCTAATCTCATTATTAATGAAAATAGATTGTTTATTAAATCTTCTTTACTATTAAAATGTTTAGCTTTTTTATTATTTTGAGTAATATACTTACCATAATTTCCAATACTAAAAGTATAATTAATATTAGATTGTAAAATTATGTCTCTAACTTTTTTATGAAAAAATATAGTACGAGTACCTAATTCTAACATAGTTCCTATAACTAAAATTTTAACTCCAGAAAAATTTTGAAGAACTTTTATAGCAACTTTAACAGAGTTAGGATTTGCATTATATGCATCATTTAGAATTAATTTTTTATCTCCTATTTTTATAGGATATATTCTACCTTGTATAGGTTTAAAACATTCTAATCCATTGACTATTTCATCTAAAGATGCTCCCATTGCAAAAGATAAAGCGCTAGACGCTAATGCGTTGCTGATGTTATGTATACCTCCAAAAAGAAATAGTGTAACAATTCTTACTCCAAGAGGAGTATTTAAATTAAATAAGATTTTATCTTGAAAAATTTTTATATTACTAGCAAAAAAATTTGTATTTTTATTATAAACAGAAAAAGTAAAAAATTTCTTACTAATACTTATTTTTTTAAAAATTTCTTTTTGATTTTTATCGTCACTATTAAAAATCGCAATACCATCCTCTTTTAAATAATTAAAAATACTACTTTTTTCTCTAATAATATTTTTTAATGATTTAAAACCTTCAATATGTGATTCTGATATATTATTAATTATTGCTATATTAGGTTGCACTAGATTACCAAGATATTTAATATCATTTATTTTATTACCTCCTATTTCAATTATTGCACATCTATACTTATTATATAGTTTTAATAATGTTAACGGCACACCTATATGATTATTCATATTATGAAATGTAAAAATAGTATTATATTTTTTTTTTAATATAGATACTGTCATTTCTTTTACTGATGTTTTTCCAGTAGATCCAGTAATACCAATTACATTATATTTAAATTTTTTCCTTTTCCATAAACTTATTTTTCCTAAAGCTAAAATAGTATTTTCAACAATTATTTGTGGAATATTATTAATTCTCACAAATTTATTTACTAATAAAGCAATAGCCCCATTGCTAATAGCATTATTAATAAAATTATGACCATCAAAAATTTTTCCATTAATTGCGATAAATATACAATGATCTTTAATTTTTTTACTATTTATTGAAAAATTTTTTATTTTAAGATTTAATCCTATTAAATGACCATTTGTGATTTTAGATATTTTTTTTAAACTAATTAATTCATTCATATTATATTTTTTCTAAAATATTTTTTATAATTTGATGATCAGAATAATGAAAAATTTTATTCCCAATAATTTGATAATTTTCGTGTCCCTTACCCGCTATTAAAATAGTATCTTCTTTATATGCGTTAAATATTGCATAATATATTGCTTTAGTTCTATTTAAAATAACACAAGTGTTATTTAATTTATAACATCCCTTAAGAATATCTTTAATAATATCAGCCGTATTTTCTGTTCTTGAATTATCACTTGTAATAATAGTATAATCTGAAAATTTATTAGCTATATAACCCATTATATGACGTTTCCCAATATCTCTTTCACCACCACATCCAAATATACACCATATTTTACCTTGACAATATAATTGAATAGTTAATAATATATTTTTTAAAGCGTCAGGAGTATGAGCATAATCAATTATAATTGTGGGGTATCTCATTTTTCCTAATGATATTTTTTCCATACGACCTATAATTGGTTTTAATTCATATGATGTTTTTAGTAATTCTTTTAAGGAAAAATTTAAACTTAACAATGTTGTCATACTTAAAATAACATTAATAACATTAAAATATCCTAAAAGAACAGTGTTTATTTTACCATGCCCCCAACTAGAATTAAAAGTGATAATAGTTTTATTTTTTAAAAAATTTATATTTTTAACTTGAAAAAATAAATTTGATTTATATGAAATTTTTTTAGTCATTACAGGGATACTACTAGTAGATAATCTTTTAAACCATTTTAAACCTACATTATCATCAATATTAATAATCTTTGTTTTAATTTGATGATCAGAAAAAAATTTCCATTTAGTTAACTCATAATTTTTCATATTTAAATGATAGTCTAAATGATCTCTGCTTAAATTTGTAAATATTCCAGTAGAAAATATTACATTAGCAACTCTAAATTGATCTAATCCATGTGAAGATACTTCCATAAAAACAATATCTGATTTTTTATCCACAAAATATTTTAATGTAGATTGTATTTCTACAGCAGAATCAGTTGTATTATTAGTTAATTTTAATTTTTTATAAAAACCATTGCCTATAGTACTTAAGATCGCTGGATTTTTCCCTAAAATATGAGTCCATTGCATTAAAAAATTTGTTACGCTGGTTTTACCATTCGTACCCGTTACACCTACAACAGGTATTTTTTTACTAGGATGATCATATAATATATCAGCAAAATATGAAATATATTTATGTAAATTTGGAAAAAAAATTATCGGAATAAAATTTTTAAAAATTATATTATAAGATAATAAATTACTAGTCGTATATGTTAATACAGCAGCAGCACCATTATTGATAGCATCATCTATGAAATTTCTACCATCATTTTTATGACCCTTTATAGCTATAAATAAGCAATTTTTTCCTTTTATATGTCTACTATCTAAAACAATTTTATTTATAAAAATATGTTTTATTAAATTATGATTTATATAATTCTTCAATAATTTTTGTAAAGTTATCTTATTTATATTCAATATGTAAAACCTTTTAATTGTTTTTATTAATTTTTTTTTAATAAAATTTTATATTAATATGTATTTATGTTTAAAAACAAAATTATATTTTTTTATATATAAATATTTTGACATTTGCAAAAATATTTTTTATTTTTATATTTTTTTTGCAACACGTAGTATTGCACTTCTTGATCTTGGATTATTAAAAATTTCTTTTTGAGAAGGAAATATTCTATTCACTATTTTCAATCTAAATTTATTATTTATATAATATAAATTATTTATTTCTGTTTCAGTTAATGGTAAATTACTATATATATTATATGAACTATATTTTTTTATAAAATGTTTAACAATTCTATCTTCTAATGAGTGAAAACTAATTACACATAAAATACCTCCTTTTTTTAATAACTTTAACGAAACATGTAAAGCTGTTTTTAGTTCATCTAGTTCTTTATTAAGAAAAATTCTTATTGCTTGGAAGGATCTAGTTGCAGGATGTTTAAATCTATTTTTTTTAGGTATGATAGAACAAATTAAATTTGATAAATCCTGTGTACTACTTAATTTATTATTTAATATATATTTTTTTATGTTAAATGCTATTTTTTTATGAAATTTTTCTTCCCCATATTTTTTTAGTATACAAGATAATTTTATTTCACTTGTTATTTTTAATAAATCGTAAGCAGTAAGTTTACTATTTTGGTTCATGCGCATATCTAATGGTCCATTATTCATAAAAGAAAATCCTCTTAAAGGATTATTTAATTGAAATGAAGAAATGCCTAAATCAAATAGGATTCCGTCTATTTTACCTATAAATTTTTTATTTATAATATATTCTAAGTTAGAAAATTTTTCATTAATATAAAAAATTCTTTTATCTATAATTTTATTCATTATTATTGTTTGATTATCACAATCTATAGCAAAAATACGTCCATCATTATTTAGTTTAGATAAAATTAATTTTGTATGTCCTCCACAACCATAAGTTGCATCTATATATGTTCCATTATTTTTAATATTTAAATTTTTGATGGATTCTTTCAATAAAACAGGAATATGATTCATATATTGTTTTTTTAATAAAAAAATTGTTTAATTTAATTAAATAAATATTTTACTAATATTTATTTCATTTTTATATTAAAAATAATATAATTATTAATTATATTTTATTTAAAATTTTATAATAATTTGTTTTTTTATAAAAGGATACTTATTTATGATAGAATATTCAAATTATAGAAATAGTATATTTTTACAAGAAAAATATTACATGCGGGTATATTTAAAACAAGTATATGGTTGGATGTCTTGTGGATTAATTTTAACTGCATTTGTTGCTTGGTATATATCAAATACAATACAAATTACAAATTTTTTATTAAGTAATAAACTTTTTTTATTTTTTTTATGTTTTTTCCAATTTTTACTAATTTTTGGTATTTCACATTCATTAAATAGATTATCAGGGAAAATATTAACTACCTTATTTATGTTATACTCAACTTTAACAGGGATAACAATGGCAGGTATGTTTTCTATATATAATCAGAATGCTATTTTTACTGCATTTATTACAACATCAATTACTTTTCTTACTATGTGTATTTGGGGATACAATACTAAAAGGGATTTAAGTAGTTTAGGAAGTATTATTACAATGGGATTATTAGGAATTATTTTTAGTTCATGTATTAATATCTGGTTTAAAAATAACACATTAACATCTATAATAAATTACATAGGCGTACTTTTATTTACAATACTTATTGCTTTTGATACACAAAAATTAAAATATATTTCAAAAAAAATTAGTACTAACATTAATGATAGTGATAATCTAAGAAGATATGCTATTATGGGAGCACTAATGTTATATTTAGATTATATTAATTTATTTTTTACATTATTGCAATTAATTGGTAATAATAATAATGATGATGATTAAAAAATATATTTTAACATTTACATTTTTTTATTTATTGCAAAATGTAAGATTTTAAATTCATTAAATTTTTGTAAAAATTTAATGAATTTC
Organism: Enterobacteriaceae endosymbiont of Donacia tomentosa; assembly: GCF_012571135.1. Classification (NCBI taxonomy): domain Bacteria; kingdom Pseudomonadati; phylum Pseudomonadota; class Gammaproteobacteria; order Enterobacterales; family Enterobacteriaceae; species Enterobacteriaceae endosymbiont of Donacia tomentosa. The sequence continues at coordinate 143,277 of NZ_CP046216.1, read as the reverse complement.
ATTAAATCAGTATTCAGTATATATACAAAAATAATAATAAATATGAATCAAAAAATCCTTACACCAATGATGAAGCAATATTTTCAATTAAAAAAACAATATCCTACAATACTATTATTTTATCGATTAGGAGATTTTTATGAAATGTTTTATGATGATGCAAAAAAAGCATCTAAACTACTAAATATTGTTTTAACAAAAAGAGGTAAACTAAATGGCAAACCTATTCCTATGGCAGGAATTCCTATTCATAGTGTAGAAAATTATTTATTAAAATTAATTAAGTTAGGAGAATCTGTAGCAATTTGTGAACAAATATTTAATAAAAATAAATTATCTAAAATTAAGATCCTAGAAAGGAAAATAGTACGTATTATCACTCCAGGGACAGTGAGTGATGATATATTACTTAATAATAATATAGATAATTTATTAGCAGCTATATGGCAAGATAAAAAAAATGGGTTTGGTTACGCCACACTAAATATTTGTTCTGGTGATTTTAAAATTATGGAAGATAAAAATTATGATATAATGGCTGGTATATTACAAAAAACAAATCCTAGAGAATTACTATATCCTGAAAATTTTCATGATATGAAATTAATAGAAAAAAGACATTGTCTAAGATGTAGGCCAATATGGGAATTTGATATTGATACTGCTTTACAACAATTAAATAATCAATTCGGAACCAAAAATTTAAAAAGTTTTGGTGTTGAAAAATCTTTAATGGCTATTAGAGCAGCAGGTTGTTTAATACAATATGTTAAAGATACACAGCGAGTCTCATTGCCGCATATTAATAATATAATACTAGAAAGTAATCATAATGAAATTATTATGGATGAAAATACTCGTAAAAATTTAGAAATTATTAACAGTATTTCAAACAATAAAGATAATACCTTAATTAAAGTTTTAGATTATACATCTACATCTATGGGTAGTCGTCTCTTAAAAAGATGGTTAAATTCTCCTATACGTGATATAAAAATTATTTTAAGTAGACAGAATAATATATCTATTTTACAAAAATATTATTTACATTTTAAAAAAATATTATTTAAAATAGGAGATATTGAAAGAATAATAGCACGATTATCTTTACGTACTGCTAAACCCAATGATTTAGTAATTTTAAGAAAAACATTAAAATTATTACCAAATATACATAATTTATTTTTAAAAATAAAAGATTGTGAAATAAAATCTAAAATTTTTAAAATAGGATTATTTTCAAAATTAACAAATTTATTAGAAACTGCTATTGAGGCAAATCCTTCTCTATCATTAAAAGAAGGTAATGTTATAGCAAAAGGATATAATAAGTCATTAGATAAGTTAAGAAAAATTTCTAAGAATTCTATAAAATATTTAGCACTTATCGAACAAAAAGAACGTAATTTATTAAAGTTAGAAAAATTAAAAATAGGATTTAATACAATTTATGGCTATTATATACAAATTAGTAAAAAACATTGTATCCATCTACCAAAAAAATATATACAAATTCAAACTTTAAAAAATTTTCACAGATATATAATTCCTGAATTAAAAAAATATCAAGAAAATATCATACATTCTAAAGAAAAATTATTAAATTTAGAAAAATATTTATATAATGAATTATTTAATTATATTAATCCTTTTTTAAAAAATTTACAAAAAATAACATTATTTCTATCAGAACTAGATGTATTATGTAATTTAGCAGAAAGATCTATAACTTTAAATTATACTCGTCCTATAATCAAGAAAACTAAAGGAATTTTTTTAATTAATTCTAGACATCCTACTGTTGAACATATCTTAAAAAGACCCTTTATACCTAATAATTTATTGTTAACAAAAAATAATTATATGTTAATTATAACAGGACCCAATATGGGAGGTAAAAGCACATATATGCGTCAAATAGCATTAATTGTTATAATGGCATATATAGGTAGTTATGTTCCTGCAGATAAAGCTATTATAGGCCCAATAGATCGTATTTTTACTAGAATTGGAGCAACAGATGATATTTCAGCAGGATTATCTACTTTTATGGTAGAAATGACAGAAACAGCTAATATTTTACATAATGCAACAAAAAATAGTCTTGTACTAATGGATGAAATAGGACGGGGGACATCTACATATGATGGATTATCAATTGCATGGGCATGTGCTGAAAATATTGCTAAAAAAAATAAATCACTCACTTTATTTGCCACAAATTATATTGAATTAACTAATTTATCGATTACAAATAAATGTATAAAAAATGTATATTTTGATGCAAGAGAATTAAATAATTCCATTGTCTTTTTATATACTCTTAAAAATGGTTCAATTAATAAAAACTATGGTTTATTTGTCGCATCTTTAGCAGGAATACCTATTGAAGTTATTGATAAAGCTAAAAAAAAAATTAAACAATTAGAAAAATATAGTACATTTTAAATTTATTTTTTCAAGAAAGTTATTTTATAAATATATAATAATACTGTTGTTTTTGTTATGTCAGAAAAGATTTGTATGTTTATTTACAAAATTTTATTTTATATTGAAACTAATTTCACTCATATATTAAGTTGTAAAGGATAATTATTTACATGAATTCTTTTGCGAAAGAAATAAAATCAATTAATATTGAAGAAGAATTAAAAAATTCTTATTTGGATTATGCTATGTCTGTAATTGTTGGAAGAGCATTACCAGATGTAAGAGATGGTTTAAAACCAGTACATAGACGTATATTATATGCTATGTATATATTAGGTAATACATGGAATAAATCTTATAAAAAATCAGCAAGAATAGTTGGAGATGTAATAGGTAAATATCATCCTCATGGAGATACTGCTGTTTATGACACTATTGTCAGATTAGCTCAATCGTTTTCTTTAAGATATACATTAATAAATGGGCAAGGTAATTTTGGCTCAATTGATGGAGATTCAGCTGCAGCTATGCGTTACACTGAAATAAAAATGACAAAGATAGCTCAGGAAATAATTAATGATCTAGAAAAAAATACAGTAGATTTTTTACCTAATTATGATGGAACAGAAAAAATACCAGAAGTAATGCCCACAAAAATACCTACTTTATTAATAAATGGCTCTTCTGGTATAGCGGTAGGCATGACAACTAACATACCTCCACATAATATTACAGAAATCATTAACGCATGTTTAGCTTATATTAATAATAATACAATTTCTATAAAAGAATTAATGAGATATGTTCCAGGCCCTGATTTTCCGACGGCTGGAACCATAAATGATAATAATGGTATTAGAAATGCATATAAAACTGGAAAAGGAAAAATTTTTATTAGAGGACGTAGTAAAATAATTGAGAATAAAGATAAATATAAAACGATTATTATTTATGAATTACCTTATCAAGTTAATAAAGCAAAATTAATTAAAAAAATAGCTGATTTAATAAAAGAAAAAAGAATACAAGGTATAAAAACTTTAAGAGATGAATCTGATAAAGATGGCATAAGAATTATAATAAGAATAAAAAGAAATATATCAGCTAATGTTATTTTAAATAATTTATATTCATTAACTCCTTTGCAAATTTCTTTTACCATAAATATGGTTTCTTTATATAAAGGAATACCTACAGTAATGACATTAAAAGAGATTATCAAAGCATTTATTTCTCACCGTCGTGAAATAGTTACTAGAAGAACTATTTATGAAATAAAAAAAGCTCGTGATAAAGCTCATATATTAGAGGGGTTAATAGTAGCTTTGTTAAATATCCAAAAAATCATAATTATTATACGCTCTACTAATATTAATAATAATATAAAAAATATAATTTATTCTAAATTCTGGAAAATACCTAATATTATTGAAATACTAAATTTACAAGAAAAAAAAGAATTAAATGTTTTTTTAACAAATTCTAATTTAATTAAGTTTAATAATAATTATCGTTTTAGTTATAAGCAAATTCAAGCTATTTTAGATCTTAAATTACACAAATTAACTACCTTAGAACACCAAAAATTATGTATAGAATATCAAAAATTAATATATAAAATATCAGAATTAAATAAAATTGTAAATGATAATAAATGTTTGATGCATGTAATATGTAATGAATTAATATCAATAAAAGAAGAATTTGGAGATAATAGAAAAACAGAAATTATTTATGACAATTCTATTATAAAAACCAAAGATTTAATCAATAATGAAGAAGTCATAATTACTTTATCTTATAAAGGATACATTAAATATCAAAAACTTTCAGAGTATAATGTACAACATAGAGGAGGAAAAGGAAAATTAGCTGTAAAAATTAAAGAAAATGATTTTATTAATAAAATATTAATAGCTAATACTCATGATAATATTTTATGTTTTTCTAATAAAGGATATTTATATTGGTTAAAAGTATATAATATCCCAGAAGCTCAAAGATATGCAAAAGGTAGACCCATTATAAATATTTTACCATTAAAAAATAACGAAATAATTACAAATCTACTTATAGTTAATAAATATGAAAGAAATTTAAGTTTATTTATGGTAACTGCGAAAGGAAATGTTAAAAAAACTAGTTTAAAAAAATTCAATCATCCTAGGTTTAGAGGCATTATTGCAATAAAATTAAAACAAAATGATAGTTTAATTGATGTTGCTATTGTCAGTAAAAATGATAAAATTATGTTATTTTCTTATTTAGGTAAAGTTGTAAAATTTAACGAATCTCAAATAAGACTTACAGGAAGAAATACAATAGGTGTAAAAGGGATGAAACTATTATCTGAAATAGATAATGTAATTTCTTTAATAGTTACTAAAGATAATAATAAAAAAAATATTTTTACTATTACTCAAAATGGATATGGCAAATGTACTAATAATAGTTTTTATCCTTTAAGATCTAGAGCAACAAAAGGTGTAATTTCTATAAAAACAAATAAAAGAAATGGGAAAGTAATAGGAGCTTTGGAAGTAGAAAAAAATGATCAAGTAATTATTATTACAAATAAAGGAATATTAATACGTATTAATATATCTGAAATTTCTTTAGTTGGACGTAATACTACAGGAGTAGTAATAATTAAAACTAATTTTAATGAAAAAGTTATCGGATTACAAAAAATAATTAAAAAATAAATTTTAATTATATTCTAAATATAATATATATTAATACCTACAAATATTGAAAATAATGTAGTAATTAAGTTTATTTAATAATTTTAGATATCTCCTTCAACTGCTCTTTTTTGTCTATATTTTCCCATGTGAAAATATTTCTCCCAAAATGACCATAAGAAGCTGTCTTTTTATATATTGGTTTTAATAAATCTAACATTTTAATTAAATTAAAAGGTCTTAAATCAAAAATCTCTTTTACAAATAAAGCTAGTTTTTTATTAGATACTTTACCAGTTCCAAATGTTTCTACCATAATAGATATGGGTCTAGCTATTCCAATAATATAAGCAATTTGAATTTCACATTTCGATGCTAAAGATGCTGCTACTATATTTTTTGCTATATAACGTGCTGCATATGCAGCAGATCTATCTACTTTAGATGGATCTTTACCTGAAAAAGCACCCCCCCCATGTCGGGCCATACCACCATAAGTATCTACTACAATCTTTCTTCCTGTTAAACCACAATCACTTAGAGGCCCACCTATTACAAAACGTCCAGCAGGATTAATAAAAAATTTAGTTTTTTTATCTATCCATTTTTTTGGTAAAACTGGTTTTATAATTTCTTCCATAATAGGTTCTTGTATATTTTTATGTGATATTTCTTCAGAAACTTGAGTAGATAATACAACAGAATCTATACCTATAATTTTATCATCTTGATATTTAAAAGTTATTTGACTTTTGGCATCGGGTTTTAACCAAGGTAAAATACCCATTTTTCTAATTTTGGCTTGTTGATATACCAATTTATGAGCATATATAATAGGAGCAGGCATAAAAACATCTGTTTCATTAGTAGCATATCCAAATATTAATCCTTGATCTCCCGCACCTTGATTATATTTATTTATATTAGATATTCCTTTATTTATATCTTTTGATTGTTCACTTATGACATTTAATACTGTACATGTGTTAGCATTAAATGAAAAATTAGGATCATTATACCCTATTTCTTTTATAGTTTGTCTAACTATTTTTTCTATATTTATTTTTGCATTAGTAGTTATTTCTCCACCAATTAATACCATACTATTTTTTACGTATGTTTCACAAGCAACGCGTGATTCAATATCTTGAATAATTATATTATCTAATATAGCATCAGAAATTTGATCTGCTATTTTATCAGGATGTCCTTCTGAAACTGATTCTGAAGTAAAAAAATATTCCGCCATTAATAAACATTTCCCATAAAATTTGTAAAGAAAAATAATATACCCTTTAAATTATATATTTTTTAAAAAAAAATATATACAAAAATAATATATTTAATATAAATAATTATCTTAAATAATTTAAAAAATATAATAAATAGATTTTCAAACATTTTACGTATATATTTCTTTATATAAAGAATATAATTTTTTATAAAATTTTTTTTAATATCTAGGAGTATTTAAATAATGCCTTCCAAAAGAGATTTAGCTAATGCTATTCGATTTTTAAGTATAGATGCAATACAAAATTCTAATTCTGGACATCCTGGAGCTCCTATGGGAATGGCGGATGTGGCTGAAGTACTTTGGCGTAATTATCTTAATCATAATCCTAATAATCCATTATGGATAAATCGTGATAGATTTATTTTATCAAATGGGCATTGTTCTATGTTAATTTATAGTTTATTACATTTAACTGGATATAATTTAACAATATCAGATTTAAAAAATTTTAGAAAATTAAATTCTAAAACTCCAGGACATCCAGAATTTAGATGTACTCCAAATATTGAAACAAGTACTGGACCATTAGGACAAGGTTTAGCAAATGCTGTAGGGATGGCTATAGCAGAAAAAACATTATCAGCACAATTTAACAGAACAAATTTTAATATCATTGATCATTATATTTACGTTTTTGTAGGTGATGGTTGTTTAATGGAAGGAATTTCGCATGAAGTTTGTTCATTAGCAGGAAAATTAAAATTAAAAAAATTAATAGTTTTTTATGATGATAATGGTATTTCCATTGATGGTAATGTAAAAGAATGGTTTGATGATGACACTAAAAAAAGATTTGAATCATATGGATGGAATGTTATATCAAACATAGATGGACATAATTATAAAGAAATAAATAAAGCAATTAATAATGCAAAATCTTTAACATTAGATAAACCATCTTTATTGATTTGTAAAACGACAATTGCTTTTGGTTCACCTAATAAATCGGGAAAAAATATTGCACATGGATCTCCTTTAGGAGAAAAAGAAGTAGAATTAACAAGAAAACAGTTAAATTGGAATTATAAACCTTTTGAAATTCCATTACCTATTTATAAAAAATGGGATGCAAGAAAAATAGGTGATAAAAAAGAACAAATATGGAAAAAACAATTTAGAGATTATTGTAATATATTTCCAGAACTTTCCAAAGAATTAAAAAGAAGAATAAATAATATTTTACCTGATAATTGGGAAAATGAAATTAATACTTTTATTAAAAAATTAAATGCTAATATTGCTAATCTCTCAACAAGAGAAGCATCACAATTTTCATTACAAAAATTATCAAAATTATTTCCAGAATTTTTAGGAGGATCTGCAGATTTAGCTCATAGTAATTTAACTTTATTAAAAAGTTCTAGACCTATAAATAAATTTAAGGATGGAAATTATATCTATTATGGAGTAAGAGAATTTGGTATGGCAGCAATTGCTAATGGAATTTCTTTATATCAAGGGTTTATTCCATACATAGCAACTTTTTTAGTTTTCATGGATTACTGTCGAAATGCAGTACGTATGGCTGCTTTAATGAAAATTAGAAGTATAATGATTTATACTCATGATTCTATTGGTATAGGAGAAGATGGTCCTACACATCAACCAATTGAACAATTATCTAGTTTAAGATTAATTCCTAATTTAAGTGTATGGAGACCATGTGATAAAATTGAAACAATAGTAGCATGGAAACATGCAATTGAAAATATAAATAAACCAACAGCACTGATCTTATCAAGACAAATTTTACCTACTCAAAAAAGAAATGATGATAAAATATTATTAATTTCCCGTGGTGCTTATGTATTACAAGATTGTTTAGATAAAAATCCTGATATTATCGTAATAGCCACTGGCTCAGAAGTATCTTTGGCAATTAAAGTAGCTAAAAAACTATCACTATTAAATTATAAAACTAGAGTAGTATCTATGCCTTCTACTGATGTTTTTGATCAGCAATCTAAAGAATACAAAAATTATGTTTTACCTGAAAATATTAAATTAAAAATAGCAATTGAAGCGGGATCTAAAGATTTTTGGTATAAATATGTTGGTTTAAAAGGAATTATAATAGGAATGAATACTTTTGGTTATTCAGCTCCTGCTGAAGAATTATTTAAAAAATTTGGTTTTACTGTAAAAAGTATTGTTTTAAAAATTCAGAATTTTTTTAATAAAATTTAAACACAAAAATATTTAACTGAAGGATGTATTTATGATCAGTATTTTAGATATTAATATAAAAAATAAAATATTATTAATTAGATCTGATTTAAATGTTCCAATAGATCAATATGGTAATATTTCTTCTGATATTAGAATTCAATTATCATTACCTACTATAAAATATGCTTTAGAAAAGAATGCAAAAATTATTATATCATCACATTTAGGTAGACCAAATGAAGGTGAATATAACCCACAATATTCTTTAAAAAATATTGCTATATATTTAGAAAAAATTTTAAAGCGTAAAGTAATTTTGAAAAAAGACTATTTAAATAATAAATTAATTTTCAAAAAAAATGAAATAATACTTTTAGAAAATGTACGTTTTAATCTTGGTGAAAAAAATAATGATGAAATTTTATCAAAAAAATATGCTTCTTTATGTGATGTTTTTGTAATGGATGCATTCGCAACATCACATCGTATACACGCGTCTACTTATGGAGTTATACATTTTGCTAAACAATCTTGTGCTGGACTATTATTAATTAATGAAATAAATCATTTAAAAAAATTTCTAAAAAAACCTAAAAAACCTTTAATTTCTATTGTAGGGGGGGCAAAAATATCTACTAAATTTAATGTTTTAAATAAATTAGCTAATTTATCGGATAAAGTAATTGTAGGAGGAGGTATTGCAAATACAATTTTATCATTAAATAACGATATTGGAAACTCGTTATATGAATCAAACGCTATTCATTTAGCTAAAAAATTAATACAAAAATATAAAAATATTATTGTTCCTGTAGATTGTAGAGTAAGTGAATCACTTTCTAATGATTCATTAGTAAAAATAAAAAAAGTAAATAATATATTAAAAAATGAAAAAATTCTTGATATTGGTGATGAAACAATAAAAATTATTGTACAACAGTTACAAAAAGCAGCGACTATATTATGGAACGGACCTGTTGGCGTTTTTGAATTTAAAAAATTTAGAAAAGGAACAGAAGCAATAATTAATACTATTATAAGTAATAATAATATATTTTCAATTATTGGAGGGGGAGATACTTTAGCCGCAGTAAACTTATTTCATGCATTAAATAAAATTTCTTATATTTCTACAGGAGGTGGGGCTTTTTTAAAATTTATAGAAGGTAATACATTACCTGTAATTTCTATATTAGAAAATAATACATAATTTAATATTTAAGACTATAAAAAATAAAATAATTAATATTTAATGAAAAATTTCTAATAAGGTACATATATGTCTAAAATTTTAAATTATATAAAACCTGGTGTTGTTGTTAGTTATGATGTACAAACTATATTTAAAATAGCAAAAGAAAATAATTTTGCTTTACCTGCTGTTAATTGTATAGGAACTGACTCTATAAATATTGTTCTTGAAACTGCAGCTAAAGTAAGATCCCCGGTAATTATTCAATTTTCTTATGGAGGTGCATCTTTTATTGCTGGTAAAGGATTACAAAATAAAAATCCTTTATTGGCATCTATAATAGGAGCGATCTCAGGTGCAAAGCATGTTCATGAAATTGCTAAACACTATGGTATTCCAGTTATTTTGCATACTGATCATTGTACAAAAAAAACATTACCTTGGATTGATAGTTTATTAGAAGAAAGTGAAAAATATTTTTTATTATATGGAAAAACTTTATTTTCTTCTCATATGATAGATTTATCAAAAGAATCTATTCAGGAAAATATTAATATATGCAGTAAATATTTAAAAAGAATGTCAAAAATTAATATGACTTTAGAAATAGAATTAGGATGTACAGGTGGTGAAGAAGATGGAATAGATAATAGTAATTTGACAAAAAAATTATTATATACGGATCCTTATGATGTGAATTATGCTTATGAAAATTTAAATTCAATTAGTTCGCAATTTACTATTGCTGCTTCTTTTGGTAATGTACACGGGGTGTATAAATCAGGTAATGTAAAATTATTACCAAAAATATTAAAATATTCTCAAAATTTTGTTAGTAAAAAGCATAGACTTATTAAAAATCCTCTAAATTTTGTTTTCCATGGAGGATCTGGTTCTAGTGAATTGGAAATGCAAGAATCCATAAATTATGGTGTTGTAAAAATGAACATTGATACTGATATACAATGGGCAGCATGGAATGGAATATTAGAATATTATACAAAAAATCAAAAATATTTACAAAAACAATTAGGTAATCCTGAAGGTGATACAAAACCCAACAAAAAATATTATGATCCAAGAGCATGGATTAGAATGTCACAAAAATCTATAAAAAAACGTTTAGAAAAAACATTCAAAGAATTAAATGCAGTTAATATATTATAAAATAATAAATCATATATTTTTTTAATCATAAAAAAAATACAAATTATTTCACATAATGGATTATTAGAACATGAATAAATTTATTAGTGTATTTGATTTTATAAAATATTGGATTTTTAATAATAAAAATTTTATTTTTTATCAATTTGAACATTTCATTTTAGCAGGAATCATCTTATTTTTTGGATTATGGGGTGTAAGATTTGTTACTAAAACTACAAAAAATATTTTTGCTATTAAACAAATAGATCCAATAACAATTGGTTTTCTTGCTAATATACTAAAATATAGTCTAACAATATTTGTTATAGTAAGTGCTTTAAGTAGTATTGGATTACAAACATCATCAATATTTGCTGCATTTGGTACTATAGGATTAGTAATAGGTCTAGCATGGCAAAATGCATTATCTAATTTGGCATCAGGATTATTAATTATTACTTTTCGTATTTTTAAAGTAGGAGATTATATCAATATTGGTAATATTACTGGTAAAATAACTAATGTGGAAATTTTTTGTACCCTTTTTAAAACATTTAATGGAAGCATAATATCAGTTCCCAATAGTAAAATTCTTACAGAAAATATAGTAAATTTTTCCAAATCAAACGAATATCGTAATAAAATTACTTTAGGCATATCACGTGAATTAATACAAACAGACATAAATACTATAAAAAAAATATTATTAGATACAGTGTCAGTTAACAATAGAATTATAAAAAATTCTATTGTTAATGTAATTTTAGATGAAATTACTAATAATTCTATAAATTTTACTGTATTTTTTTGGATTAATGATTTTATAAATAAAAAGGAAATTTGTTCAGATTTAATTGATATTTTAAAAAAAAATTTAGAATTATATAAAAAATCTTGTGTATTATGGATTAATAATGATTAAAATATGGTTTATATAATATCTACGGTGCGAACGGGACTTGAACCCGCGACCCCCGGCGTGACAGGCCGGTATTCTAACCAACTGAACTATCGCACCTAAGATACTAGTCATAGTATAGTTTATATTATAAATCGTCAACATTTTTATATAATTTTATTTATTTCCATAAATGAAATCCACATTTTTTTTTAATTAAACGTAATTGTAATTTATGTAATTCCAATTCTTCCTGAGAGGAAAGAATTATTAACGGATTTTTATTTTTATTTTTTTTATTAAATAATGAAGTATTTTTAATACTAGAATTTTTTATTCTTAAGCATTCTAGTTTAAATGTATTTTGACAAGTAGTCATTGATAAAAAAACATTAGCTAAAAGTCTTGCATCTAGTAATGCTCCATGAAGATTACGTTTACTTTTATTTATATTAAATCTTTTACATAAAGAATTTAATGAATTTCTTTTTCCTGGAAATAAATTTCTAGCTATTTTCAAAGTGTCTTTTACTTTACAAATATTTTCAATATTAGGTAAATTATTTTTTAATAATGATAATTCATAATTTAAAAAATCAATATCAAACTGAGCATTATGAATAATTAATTCAGAACCTTTTATATATTTTAGCAAATTATTTGCAATTTTAGAAAAAAATGGTTTATCAGATAAAAATTGATTAGAAAGTCCATGAATATTAAAAGCATCTAAACTTATATTTTGTTGTGGATTTAAATATATATGAAAATTATTATTAGTAATGTTTCGATTAATAATTTCAACAATTCCTATTTCAATAATCCTGTGTCCTATATAATAAGGAGGGGAGGAATTCATCCCTGTTGTTTCTGTATCTAAAACTATTTGACGTTTAATCATAATATTAATATTTTTTTATAATTAATAAGAGTTAAAATAAAAATAACATGTATAAAAATATAAACATTTTTACCGATGGTTCTTGTATATATAATCCTGGTCCAGGAGGATATGCTGCTATTCTACAATATAATAAATACGAAAAAATTTTAACTCAAGGTTTTTTTTTAACAACCAATAATAGAATGGAATTAATGGCTCCTATTATTGCATTAGAATCATTAAAAGAAAATTGTAATGTTTGTGTTTCTACTGATAGTCGGTATTTAAAAGAAGGAATTACTATATGGATAAAAAATTGGAAAAAATATAAATGGTTACGACGAAATAATAAAAAATCAGTTAAAAATATTGATCTATGGAAAAGATTAGATTTGGCTTTAAAAAATCATAATATTAATTGGAATTGGGTTAAAGGACATTCAAATGAACAAAATAATAATAGATGTGATAAATTAGCCTATAATTCAGCCAAAAATCCTACTAGTCAAGATATAGGATATAAATTAACAAGAAATTATTAATTATTTACTTTTTTTAAAAATATATATAATTTATTTTTAATTTTATTATTGACATTATAAATATAAATTTAGTGTTTTAAATAATATTTAAAAAATAGTTGTTATTTTTTAATAAGTTGTTTAGTTTTAAATAAAGAAATATTAATTATTTTAATTTTATAAATAAATATTCAAAAATTTAAATTTAAAATTTTTGTATATCTTTTAATATAAGGAGAAATTATGCTAGATAATAGTCGTTTACGTATAGCTATGCAAAAATCTGGTCGTTTAAGCGATGATTCTACTGAACTATTAAAAAAATGTGGTATTAAGATTAATTTGCAACAACAAAAATTAATAGCTTTTGCAGAAAATATGCCAATTGATATTTTAATGGTACGAGATGATGATATTCCTGGACTTATAATGGAAGAAGTTATTGATTTAGGTATTATAGGTGAAAATGTTTTGGAAGAAGAAGTTTTAAATCGGTTGTCTCGAGGAGAGAATGCTAATTATTTAACATTACGTAGATTAGATTTTGGTTCATGTAGATTATCTATAGCAGTACCTATCAATAAGAATTATAAAGGTTTGAAATCTTTACAAAATACAAGAATTGCAACTTCTTATCCTAATCTTTTAAAAAAATATCTTGATAAATATAATATTATATTTAAATCTTGTATGTTAAATGGTTCTGTAGAATTAGCACCTCGAGTAGGTTTAGCAGATGCTATTTGTGACTTAGTTTCTACTGGTGCTTCATTAGAAGCAAATGGTATTAAAGAAGTTGAAACTATATATAAATCTAAAGCATGCTTAATACAAAGATGTGGAAAAATTTTAGATATAAAACAAAAATTAATAAATAAATTACTAACAAGAATTCAAGGAGTTATTAAAGCTAGAGAATCCAAATATATTATGCTACATGTTCCAAATAAAAAATTAAAAGAAGTAATTTCTTTATTACCTGGAGCAGAATATCCTACTATATTACCATTAGCTAATGATAAAAAAAAAGTAGCCATGCATATGGTAAGTAGTGAAACACTATTTTGGGAAACAATGGAAAAATTAAAATTATTAGGAGCAAGTTCTATTTTAGTTTTACCTATTGAAAAAATAATGGAGTAAGCATGAATATTTTAAATAATATTATTTATTGGGATAATTATGATAAAAAAGAAAAACAAAAAATATTATCTAGGCCAATATTTTCAATAGATAAAAAAACAACAAAAGCTGTAACAAATATTTTAAATCAAGTAAAAAAAGATGGTGATATCGCTTTAAAAAAATATAATTTTTTATTTGATAAAATTAAAATTAATCAAATTAAGATTGATGTTGATAAAATTAAAAAGGCGAAACTTAATCTTAATAAAGATATAAAAAAATCTATTAAATATGCATATAAAAATATACATAAATTTCATTCATATCAATTATTAAATAAAAAAGAAATTGAAATTATTTCTGGTGTTTTTTGTCAACAAATCTACAGACCCATTAATTCTGTAGGTTTATATATCCCTGGCGGAACATCATCATTATTTTCTACTGTATTAATGTTAGGAATTCCTGCGCAACTAGCACTATGTCCAAATATTATAATATGTTCCCCACCTCCAATATCTAATGAAATATTATACTCATCTTATTTATGTGGTATAAAAAATATTTTTCAAATAGGAGGAGCCCAAGCGATAGCAGCAATGGCTTTTGGTACCGAATCTATAAAAAAAGTAGATAAAATCTTTGGTCCAGGAAATTTTTTTGTTACTGAAGCAAAAAAACAAATAACTAGACAAGATGAAATGGGAAAAAACATTTCTATAGATATGCCTGCCGGACCATCAGAATTAATGATAATAGCTGATAGAACTTCCAACTATAATTTTATTATAGCTGATTTATTATCACAAGCAGAACATGGTTCTGATTCACAAGTTATTTTACTGACACCAGAAATAAAAATAGCAAAATTAGTAAAAAAAGGTATTTTTGATCAATTAAAAAAACTACCAAGAAGAAAGATAGCAGAAGCGGCTCTTAATAATAGTTATATTATAGTAACTAAAAATATTGAAAAATGTATAGAAATAGCTAATCAGTATGCTCCTGAACACCTCATTATTCAATGTAATAATTATAAAAAAATTTTATCAAAAATTTTTAATGCAGGGTCTATTTTTTTAGGACATTGGGCTCCTGAATCTGTAGGAGATTATGCTTCAGGAACTAATCATGTTTTACCAACTTACGGATACGCATCAACACACTCCTGTTTAGGAGTATATGATTTTCAAAAACGTATATCCGTACAAAAATTAACAAAACGAGGTCTATTGAAAATTTCACGTACAGTAGAAATTATGTCAAAAACAGAAAATTTACTTGGTCATAAAAATTCCATTACTATAAGAAAAGATTTAATCAAACAAATTTTATCAAATAAAGAAAATTATATAAATAAAATTGTTAGAAAAAATATTATTAATTTAATACCATATCAATCAGCAAGATTATTAGATAAAAATACATTAAATAATAAAATTTTACTTAATGCTAATGAATCACCAATTATTTCTATATTTTCTTTAAAAAAGAAGATATTTAATAGATATCCTGAACCTCAATCTAAAAAATTAATTTATTTATATAGTAAATATGTAAAATTAAATTCAAATAATATTTTAATAAGTAGAGGAGCAGATGAAGGTATTGACTTAATTATGCGTACATTCTGTAATGTTAAATATGATAAAATTTTATTTTGTCCACCTACATATGGTATGTATTTAATTACTGCAAAAATTTTAGATATAAAATATATTAAGGTTGCTAGTTTAAAAAATTGGAATTTAAATATAAATGAAATTAAAAAAAACATAGATAATGTTAAAATTATTTATATTTGTAATCCTAATAATCCTACTGGTAATATAATTAGACAAAAAGATATAATAGAACTATTAAAGATTACAAAAAATAAATCAATATTAGTTATTGACGAAGCATATATTGAGTTTTGTTCAAAACAAACATCAATTAATTTAATAAATAAATATCATAATTTAATTATATTAAGAACTTTGTCTAAAGCATTTTCTCTTGCAGGATTACGTTGTGGTTTTATTTTATCCAATAAAAATATTATTAACTTATTAATAAAAGTTATTGCTCCTTATCCTATTCCTACTCCTGTTATAGATATAGCAATACAAGCTTTATCACCTAATAATTTAATTATTATTAAAAATAATATTAAAACAATAATGTACAATAAAAGATGGTTAATTTTACATTTAAAAAAATGTAATCTTGTTGAAGATATATTTCATAGTACAACAAATTATATTTTAGTTAGATTTTTTAATGCTAGTTATGTTTTAAAAAAATTATCTGAAAAGGGAATTATTATTAGAGATCAAAGTCATGAACTTACACTACAAAATTGTTTGAGAATTACAATAGGAACTTATTATGAGTGTAAAAAATTAATTTTTGAATTACATAAATTATCTTATTAAAATTATATAAATTCATAATAGGATATTTCATATGTTAAATAAAATACTTTTTATTGATAGAGATGGAACTTTAATATCTGAACCACAAAATTATCAAATTGATAATATTGGTAAATTATTTTTTGAAGAAAATGTAATTACTACTTTATTTGAATTAAGAAAATTTTCTTATATATTTGTTATGATTACTAATCAAGACGGGTTAGGTACTAAATCTTTTTCTCAACAATCTTTTGATATACCTCATAATTTTATGATTAATATTTTTAAATCGCAAAATATAAAATTTGCTGATATTTTAATATGTCCGCATTATTTAAATGATAATTGTCTCTGTCGAAAACCAAATATTACAATGTTAAAATCATATCTAAATAACAAATTAGATAAACATAATAGCTATGTTATAGGTGATCGTTTAACAGATATGGAATTAGCAAAAAATATTGGTATTAAAGGGATATTATATAATAAAGTAACATGTAATTGGTTAGATATTTTAACAAAATTAACACCAACAAAAAGATATGCTATAGTTGAAAGAAAAACAAAAGAAACTAAAATTAAAATAGAGCTATTTTTAGATAAAATAGGTAAAAATATAATTAAAACTGGGATTGATTTTTTAAATCATATGATAGAACAAATAGCAATACATGGAGGGTTTATTATTAATATTATTGTTCAAGGAGATTTAAATGTTGATGATCATCATACTGTAGAAGATGTGGCTATAGTTTTAGGTAATGCTTTATCAAAAGCAATAGGAGATAAAAAAGGGATTAATAGATTTGGTTTTTTATTACCTATGGATGATTCATTAGCTGAATGCGCTTTAGATCTTTCAGGAAGACCATATTTGCAATATTATGCTAAATTTAAATATCAAAAAATTGGTGATTTAAGTACTGAAATGGTTAAACATTTTTTTTATTCTTTATCATATTCAATGGCTTGTAATATTTATTTAAAAGTTATCGGAGATAATGATCATCATAAAATTGAAAGTTTGTTTAAAGTATTTGGATGTTCTTTAAAACAAGCAATTTCTCTTACAAATAATATTATTCCTAGTTCTAAAGGAGTATTAAATTGAAAATTATTATTTTAGATACATCTTGTGGTAATCTTTATTCTTTAAAATCTACAATTAAAAAAATAGGATTTGATTCAAAAATTACGAATAATCCAAATAATATTTTAAATGCCAATAAAATATTTTTACCAGGAGTAGGGTCTGTTCAATCTATAATGAAAAAATTAAAATATGATAACTTAATTAAATTAATTAAAAACTGTAAGAAAGATATTTTAGGTATATGTTTAGGAATGCAGATTTTAGGAAAATATAGTGAAGAAAATGAAGGAAACAAGACATTAGGAATTTTAGATTATTCAACATATTTAATTAAAAATCAACATCTTACTATTCCTCATATGGGTTGGAATAAAGTACAAAATGTACAAAAATCTCCATTATTTAAAAATATTAATGACAATTCTTATTTTTATTTTTCTCATAGTTATGCTGTTAATGTAAATAATTATACCATAAGTACAAGTTTTTATGGTAAATTATTTAGTGCTGTTATACAAAAAGAAAATTTTTTTGGAGTACAATTTCATCCAGAAAAATCAGGAATTAATGGTATTCAACTAATTAAAAATTTTTTGGAAATATAAAATTTATATATGATTATTCCAGCAATTGATCTCATTAAAGGACAAGTAGTAAGATTACACCAAGGAAAATTTAATTTAAAACGCAAATATTTATACGACCCATCATTTTATATACAAAAATATATTCAACAAGGAGCAAAAAAAATACATTTAGTGGATTTAGATGGTGCTAAAAATCCTAAGAATAAACAAATATTTTTATTAAAAAATGTTATTAAAAATACTTCTATTTCCATACAGATAGGAGGAGGATTCCGATTTAAAAAAGATATAGATTTAATATTTAAATTAAATTCTAATATCAAAATCATATTAGGATCTATAATTATATCAAATTTTAAATTTGTAAAATATTGGCTTAACTTTTATAATCCTAATTCTTTTATTGTAGCGTTAGATATCAAACTAGATAAAAATAATAATAAAATTGTTTTTATAAATGGATGGCAAAAAAAAAGTATTATAATTTTTGAAGATATAATAAAAAAAATTTTAAATATAGGTTTAAAAAATATTTTATGTACAGATATTTCTAGAGATGGTACGTTTAATGGACCTAATATAGCTTTATATGATGAAATAATTAGTAAATATCCTCAAATAAACTGCCAAGCATCTGGAGGAATATCTACATTAGAAGATATTAAAAATTTAAAAAATATCGGTATAAAAGATATAATTATAGGAAGAGCTTTTTTAGAAAAAAAATTTACTCTTCAAGAGGCTTTTTTATGTTAACAAAAAGAATAATACCATGTTTAGATGTTTATAAAAATAAAGTTGTAAAAGGAAAACAATTTCAAAATCATAAAATTGTTGGTGATATTATCACTTTAGCTTCTAAATATTATGAAGATGGTGCGGATGAATTAGTTTTTTACGATATAATGGCATCTATTGATGATAGATTAGTTGATAAAAAATGGATATCTAAAATTGCTGATGTAATAAATATCCCATTTTGTGTAGCGGGAGGTATTAAATCAATAAGAGATGCAGCTACAATATTACAGCTAGGAGCGGAAAAAATATCTATAAATTCTCCAGCATTAGAAAATCCTGATTTAATTACAAAATTATCTAAATTTTTTGGTAAACAGTGTGTAGTGGTAGGTATTGATTCTTGGTATGATGAAAAAACTAAAAAATATTATGTATATCAATACACTGGCAATATAAAACATAAAAAAATCACTAAATGGGAAACCCATGAATGGGTAAAAAAAGTACAAGAATTAGGAGCTGGTGAAATAGTATTAAATATGATGAACCAAGATGGTTTATGTAATGGGTATGATTTAGTACAATTAAAGAAAATAAGGAAGATTTGCAAAGTTCCTTTAATTGCTTCTGGGGGAGCAGGATCTGTAAAACATTTTTATGATATTTTAAGTAATGAAGTAAATATTGATGGGGCATTAGCTGCTTCAATATTTCATAAAAATATTATTAATATTAAAATATTAAAAAATTTTTTATATAAAAAAAATATAGAGATAAGAATATGTTAATAAATGATATAAATAAATTAAATTGGAATAAAATTAATGGATTAATTCCAGTTATTATACAACATAAGATTTCTGGACAAGTGTTAATGCACGCTTTTATGAATAAAGAATCTTTGAAAATAACTTTAATGACTAAAAAAGTAACATTTTTTTCTAGAGTTAGAAATAAATTATGGACTAAAGGTGAAACTACAGGAAATTATCTTTATGTAAAAAATATTGTTTCTGATTGTGACAAAGATACTTTGCTTATTTTAGTTGAATCAATTAAAAAAACATGTCATTTGAACAAATATAGTTGTTTTAATTATGCAATAGCAGATTATACCTTTTTATATTTATTAGAAAAATTTTTAAAAAAATGTAAAACACATCCTAAACAATATTCTTATACTTTTGATTTATATCAAAGTGGTTTAAAAAGAATATCTCAAAAAGTAGGAGAAGAAGCTGTAGAAACTATTATTGCTGCTAATCATAACAATAAAAAAGAAACTATTGAAGAAACAGCAGATTTATTCTACCATTTATTAGTTCTTTTACAAAAACAAAATATTAATTTTGATAATGTTATTCAAATTTTGAAAGAAAGAAATTTTAAAAATTCTTTAAAAGAATAACACTCACTTCTTAATTTTTAAATTAAATATTTATAAATAAAAAGTTTCTTATTTGTGGATTATTATTTTTTACAAAACAATAGATTATAAAATATATCTACTTATGTCTTCATTTAAAATTAATGAATCAAGATGTTCGCTTACATAATTTTCATCAATAATAATTGATTTATTATTATATTCACTGGCATCATAAGAAATATCTGACATAAGATGTTCAAGTACAGTATGTAATCTTCTAGCTCCTATATTTTCTGTTGTCTCATTTACTTTCCAAGCAGACTCAGCTATTTTTTTAATCCCATCTTTTGTAAAGATAATATTGACTTTTTCTGTTGCTAATAAAGATTTATATTGTACAGTTATAGATGCATTTGGTTCTGTTAGAATTCTTTCAAAATCTTTGCTAGAAAGAGCTTTTAATTCTACTCTAATAGGTAATCTACCTTGTAACTCTGGAATTAAATCTGAAGGTTTGGAAATTTGAAAAGACCCCGATGCTATAAATAATATATGATCTGTCTTAACCATTCCATGTTTGGTCGAAACTGTACATCCTTCTACTAATGGTAGTAAATCACGTTGTACTCCTTCCCTAGAAATATCAGAAGATATATTATTACTTCTTCTACAAATTTTATCTATTTCATCTAAAAACACAATACCATTCTGTTCTACTGCTTCTATTGCTTTTTGTTTAATATCTTCATTATTCACTAATTTATGTGCTTCTTCGTCTATTAATAATCTAATAGCATCTTTGATTTTTAATTTACGTTTTTTTTGTTTGTTACCCCCTAAATTTTGAAATAATGACTGTAATTGACTTGTCATCTCTTCCATTCCTGGAGGAGCCATAATTTCAATTCCCATTGGAGTGCTTGAAACATTAATTTCTATTTCTTGATTATCTAATTTTCCTTGTTGAAGTTTTATTTTTAATTGGTCACGAATAGATTCTATATTTGAATTTTGATCCCAATTATTTTTATTAGGAACTAAAACATTTAAAATTCTTTCTTCTGCCATTTCTCTTGCTTTATAGCAATTTTTTTTAAAAGCTTGGATACGTATCATTTTTATAGCTACATCCGTTAGATCACGAATAATGGAGTCTACTTCTTTCCCAACATAACCAATCTCAGTAAATTTAGTAGCTTCTACTTTTATAAAAGGAGCATTAGCTAATTTTGCTAAACGACGAGCAATTTCAGTTTTACCAACTCCGGTAGGGCCTATCATTAAGATATTTTTTGGTGTTACTTCTTGTCTTAAAGTTTCATCAAGTTGCATACGACGCCAACGATTTCTTAATGCTATGGCTACCGCTTTTTTTGCACTTTCTTGTCCAATAATAAATTTATCTAATTCATTAACAATTTCTCGTGGGGTCATTTCAGACATAATTAGCATTTTCCTCATGCTTACTTAGATGATAATTTTTCAATAGTAAAATTATGATTAGTATATATGCAAATATCACCTGCTATATTTAACGATTTTTTTACTATTTCATATGCACTTAAATTAGTATTTTCAAATAAAGCACGTGCTGATGCTTGAGCATATGGTCCACCAGAACCAATAGTTACTATATTATTTTCAGGTTGAATTACATCACCACTACCTGTAATTATTAACGAAGTCATTTTATCTGCAATTACTAATAATGCTTCTAGTTTACGTAAAATACGATCTGTTCGCCAATCTTTTGCTAATTCAACAGCTGATTTTATTAAGTTACCTTGATATGTTTCTAATTTTTGTTCAAATAATTCAAATAAAGTAAATGCATCTGCTGTACCACCAGCAAAACCTGCAATAACTTTATTATTATATAACTTACGAATTTTTTTAACATTACCTTTCATGATAATATTACCCAGTGTTGCTTGTCCGTCACCACCAATTACTACATCTCCATTCTTTCTTACACTGACTATTGTTGTCATGAATTATTCCTCAGTCATCATTTATTTTTTATTTTATAATAAAAAAATTCAAATTATCATTTTTATTTCTAGTAAAATTATATATAATAAAAAATGGTAGTGCGATATATTAATTAGTATGTTATACTAATATCTAGTATCCAAATTCAATACTTTTTTGTACTATAAATAATCTGCATTGTTTTAAATTTAAATAAAAATTTTTTTAAAACAATAAAATTATAACATAATTAAAATTTAAAACAATAAGTTTATATTTAATCTATTTTCTAATTGATATTTTATGTATAAAAATATTTTAGCAATCGATACCTCAAAACAATATTGTTTAATAACTTTACAAAAGAAAAAACATATTTGTAATATAGTTTATTATTGTCCTTATTCACATACAAAATATTTATTATTTTTAATAAAAAAAATTTTAAAAAGGCAGAATATTTTTTTATCAGATATACATTTATTAGGATATAATTTGGGTCCAGGAAATTTTTCTAGTATGAGAATAGGCATAGCGTTAATAGAAACAATATCTTATGTATTTAATATTCCTAAAATAGGAATATCACATTTAATGATTTTAGCTGAAAAATCATGGAAAAAAACAGGGATTAAAAATATTATAACTACAATAAAATGTGATAAAAATCATATTTATTTTGCATTATATAAAAAAAATATAAAAGGGTTATGGATTGGTAAAAATACTGAATGTATATTAAATAATAATAATTTTTTAAATAAAATTTCTGTATTAAGAGGGGAGTGGGTATTATTATCAGATACAAATCAAGATTTAAAACAAAATATAAAAAAATTATTAAATAAAGATTTAAAAATATTTTTTCTACAAAAAATATCTAATTCCTCAGAAGAAATTATACATATTATAAATAATATGATAATTAATAAGAAAAAAATAAATAAAAATTATAAAATTAATTATATGAAAAATACTATTTAAAAATATGAATATACAATACGATTACAATTTTTGTAAATAAAGATTAAAATAAATAAGAAGTTTTTTTATTAAAAATTTGTAAAATTCAAATATAATTTTGAATGATTATTATATTTTTAAAAATATTGTTGTATATAATTTAGTAAAATATATTAGTCTATATATTTTATAGAATATTATTCTGAAATACTGATTTAGAATTTTTATTTTAAAATAAAAATTTCATAACAAAATTTTATTAAATTTCAATTTTTTAGATATAAAAATAATATTAAATATTATATTGTAAATATTTCATAAAAAATATTAATTACTAATTATGATAATTATCTATATATTAACAATTAACTTAATGATTAATTTTATTTCTTTTTTAAAAAAGAAATTATACTTATAATATTTATTATATTTAATCTTTTTTTTTATAAAATTATAAATATATATTTTACTATTAATATATTTATTTTCTTTTAAAGGGAAAAGCGGTAGAAAACATAAAACATTATTATATATTTTTTTGTAAAATTATTTATATATATATAATTCTATTATAATGGGTTGATGTTTTATTTATATTTATATTTTAGAAAAAATTTTGTAGTAAAAACTATATTTTTCCCTAATTATATTAATTAAATAATTATTATATAAATAAAAAATAGTTTATTTAAATGTATAAAAAATATCTTTTACTTGTAATCTTTTAAAGAAAAGTATAATTTGTTTATGTATATTAATATAAAATTTTTAAAAATAATTTTGAAATTAATGAAGAATTTATCTAAATTAGATTTGTTACATTATAGATTTAGAGGATTATATCCTGTAGTTATTGATATTGAAACTTCTGGATTTAATTCTCATCGTCATGCAATATTAGAAATAAGTTTAATAACATTAAAAATGACAAATGGTTGGTTAGAAAAAAATGAAATGTTACATTTTCATATTATTCCATTTAAAGGATCTTGTATTTCTTCTGAAGCATTAGCTTTTAATGGCATTAATATTAATTCCTTATTAAGAGGAGCTATATCTGAAAATAAAGCATTTAAGATAATTTTTAAAAAAATTTTTGCAGATATCCAAAAAAATAAATGTAAAAAAGCAGTCGTAGTTGCACATAATGCTAATTTTGATCATAGTTTTATAATGGAAGCTGTAAAACGTATAAAAATGGAAAAAAATAATCCATTTCATTCTTTTGTAACATTTGATACAGCTTCAATAAGTGGATTAATCTTAGGACAAACTGTTTTAGCAAAAGCTTGTTATGCTTTAAACATCCCTTTTGACTGTACTCAAGCACATTCTGCGTTATATGATACAAATCGTACTGCTGAATTATTTTGTAAATTAGTAAATAAATGGAAAAAATTAGGTGGATGGCCTCCCTAATTTACAAAATTTTCTTATTTTTTAAGTTTCAAAATATTTTTTAATTTCTTACATTTATGTAACGTATATAATATATCAAACCCCCCAATTAATTTATTATTTATCCATAATTGAGGAAACGTAGGCCAATTAGCATATTTTGGTAAAAATTTTCGAATATCAGGATTTTTCAAAACATCTATATAAGTAAATTTTATTTTATATAAAATTATAATTTTAACAGCTTTATCTGAAAAACCACACTTAGGATGTTTAGGAGAACCCTTCATATATAAAATTATAGGATTATCGTTTATTTGTTTTTTAATTTTTTTAAATATCATCATATTATTATTTTAATTTTATTAATTTTTTAATTTTTAAAAACATAGATGTATTTATTATATATTGAATTTTTATATTTTTTTATAATAAAATAGTATTTTTATAAAAAGTATTAAAATAAAAAAAAGGATATATGTGCATAAATATTTCATAGAAATTAAAAAATTATTTAGAATTGCTATTCCGATTCTTTTTACACAAATAGTATATATTTTAATAGGATTAGTTAATATAGTGATGTCAGGTCATTTTAGTAAGATAGATGCAGTTGTAATATCAATGGGTACATCAATATGGTTACCAATAATATTATTTAGTCATGGGATATTATTACCTTTAATTCCTCTTATTTCTGAATTTAACGTAATTAATAACAAAAAAAATATAAATGAATATATAAAACAAGCATATGTATTAACCATAATTATGTCTTCTATTACAATGTTTGTTTTACATGAAATAACTTATTTAATTCCATTATTTATAAATAAAAACTTATATTTAGTTACAAAACTAAAGTTATACTTAAATATTATTTTATATAGTATCCCAGGATATTTATTTTTACAAATCTTACGTTGTGTTTGTGAAAGTTTATTATTAATTTCATTAGAAATGATGATTAGTTTTTTAGGAATTTTATTATATGTACCAATAAATTATATTTTTACATATGGATATAATTTAGTGCCTCAATTTGGAAGCATAGGATGTGCTATATCTACTGTCTTAATATATTGGATTATGTTCTTTTTAACTGGAATTTTACTTTCAAAATCTACATATTCTAAAAAAATTAAAGTTTTTAATATTTTTAACAAACCTAATATTAAAATTTTAACTAAATTATTTAAATTAGGGATACCTATCGGGTTAACTATTTTTTTTGAAATTACACTTTTTACTATAGTTGCCTTACTCATATCAAATATGAGTATAGAAGAAGCTATTAGTCATCAAATAAGTATAAGTTTTAGTTCATTAATTTTTGTAATCCCATTTTCTTTAAGTATTGCTACTACAATTAGAATTGGATATTATCTTGGTTTAGGTTTAAAAAATAAGGCAAAATTTGTTAGTTGGATTGCACAATTGATAGGAATAATAATATCTTTTTTTATATGTTTTATAAGTATAATTTTTAGAAAACAAATTGCTGCAATATATAATTTAAATCTAGATATTATTAATATATCTTCATATTTAATTCTATTGGTATCTATTTACCAGGTATCTGATTCTATTCAAATTATAGGATGTGGTATTTTAAAAGGGTATCAAGATACCAAATCTATTTTTTTTATTACATTTTTTTCTTACTGGATTTTAGGTTTACCCATTGGATATATTTTATCAATTACTGATTGGATATCATCACCTATGGGACCAGCAGGTTTTTGGATAGGTTTTATTATAGGATTTACAATTGCTGCAATATTGACCGTAATGCGTATTATCCATATACAAAAAAAAGATATGCTGTTATAATCAAAACTTAATAGTTAAGATAAGATTATTAATTATCATATGCGTTCTTAGCTCAGTAGGTAGAGTATCATTATGACATAATGAGGGTCAGAGGTTCAAATCCTCTAGAACGCATAAATATTATGAAATCTAATTTTAATTTCTTAACATTGGAGATGTAAGACTTTTTTTTTAATTCCATATTTTCCAAAAAAATTATTACAATATATAAGTATAATTCATACTTATTTTTCTTATTTCCAAAAAATTAAACAAAAAGTTTTTTTCCCCTTACGTAATAAGGTAAAATGGTTAAATTTTTTATAATTATTTGTACAAATAAATAAAGGATCAGATATATTTTTACTATTAATATATACTGCATTAGATTTTATTATAGTAAATGCTTGAGTGCGAGAAGGTGCTAACTTACTTAATACTAAAATATCTTGTAAAGTATAATCTTTTTTTTCTAAATTAATAGAATTTATATTTTTTAATAAGAAATTAAAATCATTTTGTGATAAATTATCTATTTTTTGAAAAAACAGTAAACTAGTTATTTTTTGAGAAATTAATAATAATTTTTTACCATGAGTAATTTGAGTAATATATTTAGCTAATATATATTGAGCGCTATCTGTTTTTATTTTATTATTTTTTTTTTTGATATCATCAATTATTTTTTTTTCATAATTAGTAAACATATTTAAAAAATTAAATACAGTAGAATCAGGTGTATTTAACCAAAATTGGAAAAAATCATATGGACTAGTTTTTTTTTCGTCTAACCATATTGTTTGGTTTTCTGTTTTTCCAAATTTTGTTCCATCATTTTTAATAACTAAGTTAGTTGTTATACCAAATACTTTTTTTTGATAAATTTTTTTTATAAGATCTATTCCAGATATAATATGTCCCCATTGATCTGATCCTCCAATTTGGAGTATCACGTCAAAATTTTTGTTTAAATAAGCAAAATCATAAGATTGTAATAAATTATAAGAAAATTCAGTAAAAGATATTCCTTGAATATTTTTTTCATTAGTCATCCTTTTTTTTATAAAATCTTTATTTAGCATTTGATTAATATAAAAATAACGACCTATTTTATTTAAAAAAAATAAGATATCCATTTTTTTAAACCATTCATAATTATTTATTATGACAGCACTATTTATTCCACAATTAAAATCCAAAAAATTTTGCAATTGTAAACTAATTTTTTTAAACCATTTATTAATAGTATTTATCGGGATAATTTTTCTTTCTTGTAATTTAAAACTAGGATCTCCAATTAAACTAGTAGCACCTCCTAGTAAAATTATTGGTTTGTGTCCTAAATTTTGAAAATATTTTAATGTAATTAATGGTATAAGATGTCCTATATGTAGGCTATCAGCTGTTAGGTCAAAACCACAATAAAGATTAATTTTTTTTTTTTCTAAAATTTTATATAATTTATTTTTATTAGTTATTTGATATAAAATATTCCGATCTTCTAGTTTTTTTATGATATCTATTGTTTTTTTTTTAAACATCTATAATCCTTTTAAAATATTTTTAAGTATATTTGTTATTATTTTTATGTAATATTTTAACAGTTTCAATTATAGTTTTTGTATAGAAATCAACTTCAAGATTTACATCATCATTTATTTTTTTTTTTGATAAAGTTGTTTTTAATAATGTTTCTGGTATTATATTAACACTAAATTTATTTGTTAACTTTTTATCTATTGTTAGACTAACACCATCTATACATATAGATCCTTTTTCTAAAATATAATTCATTAAATGCATATCATATGGTTTAATCCATAAAATTCGATAATAAATATAATTCCTAATTTTATTAATTATAGCAATACCAGTAATATGTCCTGTAACTATATGTCCACCGATAAAATCTTGTATTTTTAATGGTTTTTCTAAATTTAAATAATCTCCAATTTTTACTTTTTTAAAAGTAGTAATATTTAATGTATTTATTATTATGTTAAAAACAAGAATATTTTTATATAAATTGGTAATAGTTAAACAACAACCATTACTTGAAATAGATTGTCCTATATTTAAATCAGCTAAAAAATATTTTGATGTTCTTATAAAAAGAAAATAAATATTTTTTTTTATTATTATATTATGTACTCTACCTATAGATTTAATAATTCCAGTAAACATTTTTTTACTCTAAAATAGATTCTTTATTTTTTTAAAATTTTAGATATTTATATAATTTTAAGTTAAGAACTTATCCTTAAAAAAACAAATACCAATTTTTATATAAATTTATATTTTTGATCTCTTAAGATAATTTTAAATTTAGATTTTAATTTATCTATACATTTGTATAAAATATTATTTATTTCTTCTTCGTTTAATGTTTTTAATTTATTTTGTATAAATAAACTTATTGTAATACTTTTATATTCTGTTGGGATATTAGATCCTGTGTATATATCAAATAATTTTATTTTTATTATTTCTTTTATTTTTAAATTATTAATTTCATTTAAAATATCTACAAAACGAATATTATTACTAATAATTAAAGAAATTTCTCTACGATTTATTGGGTAATTAGGAATTTCTTTGATTTTTAAAAAATTATTAGTGGTAATTTTATCACAAAATAACTCAAAAAAAAATGTATCGTTAGAAATATTAAAATGATTAATTACGATATTACTAAGCATTCCAATATAACCAATTAAAATATTATTTAAATATATTATTGCGCTTTTATAAGGATTAAATATTTCTTTGTTATTATCATTATTTTGAGGACAAAATTTTATTGTATTTTTTTCATTAAAAGGATTTAAGATAGATTCTATATCACCTTTTATATCATAAAAATCTACTTTTTTATTTTTTAAATCCCAATGATTTTCGTATAAATTTCCATTTATTATTCCTCCTAATGTTAATTTCTGAGATATTCCTAATTTTTTTCTTAAATTTTTATGAAAACATAATCCATATTCAAAAAAACGTAAATTTTTTTGTTGTCGATTTTGATTATAAACAATATTTTTTATTAATCCATAAAATAGAGAATTACGCATTACAGACATTTCTGTTGTAATGGGATTATTAATTTTTATAGATTCTATTGTAGGATAGAATTTAGATTGAATTTTAGGATTAATAAAACTATAATTTATAACTTCATTATATCCTTTATTAATTAAAATATTTTTAATTTTCTTTATATTAAATTTAATATATTTTGTTTCCAATATATTTTCTTCATCTAAATTATTACAAATTAAATATATATTGCTTTTATTTTTGTTAGGAATTTTATTGTAATCATACACACGTATGATTTCTTCTATTAAATCTTCTTCACAATGAATATCTTGTCGCCAACTAGGTATTTTTACATCACAACTATACACTATCTGTTTTGAAATTAAAAAACCTAATCTAGTTAAGATATCAATAATATTTTTTGGTAAAATTTTAAAACCTAGGATTTTATTTACTTTTTGATATTTCAATTGTATTTTTTTATTTATATAATTAATATTCTTTATATTAAAAGAATTAATTTTACTAATATTACCTCCAAATATTTGTAGTAATAAATTCATTGTCCTAATTAAAACTTGGTTTTGCATTAATGGGTCTAAATATTTTTCATACATATAAGAAAAATTATGAAATTTATTATATTTATTAGATATTTTTTGTTGTATATATTTTTTATTTAAAAGTAAACATTCTATTAAAATATTTTCCGTTTTTATATTAGTTAAAATATATTTATTTTGTACTAAACCAGGGATAGACAAAATTTTGTTTTTATCAAAAATTGTTAATAAACAATTATTTTTAAAATTAATTTTTTGATTTTTACTATTAATAATAAAAAATGTATTTTTTTTACCATTTTTAATATAAACATCTCCTTCAATTTTATTAAGATCATAAAATTGTATAGGATATCCTAATTCTAAAAATATATAGTTTTTAATATTCAGCAATGGATTTTTAGTCGAAATTGTAAAATTCGAATGTAACAATCTTTCTATAATTATATTTGGAATTTTTTGATTAAGATTAATATTTTTTATTATGCTATATTTATAATTATGCAATATATTTTCAATATCTTTATCAAAATTAATATTAATTTTGTATTTTTTTTGTTCTTTCAGCAAGGTATTCTTATAAGGAAATTTAAAATGAATATTTTTTATTGACGCTAAATCTCTAGTAATACCTAGAATACTTAAACAATCTGGTCTATTAAAAGGTATATTAATCGATAATATTTTATCAATTAAAAATTGGTTTGCATCTATACCATTTAATACATTTCTAGGTACTTTTATTATACTGTCTTGAATAAAATCAAAATTTTCTAAAGTAAATATTCTTTGTGAACATAATAATCCATCAGATTTAAACAAAAAATTATATTTAGGAATTTTAATAAATTTTTGATATAAAAAAGATTTTTTTGTAGCTATAATGACTTTTATTTTACATTTTACTTTTAAAAAAGATAATATATTTAGTAATTTTTCTCTATGAATATCTATTATTAATTTATATATTTTAGGATTTTTTTTATATAAAGAGTAATAAACTACCTCACCAACATATATATTATCATATTTTTTTTTTATATGCGCAGTATCAACTTTTTCTACTTCAAATCCTAACATAGTCAATTTTTCTGATAATGAATAAATATCTTGATTAAAATCTACCCATTCTCGTAACCATGATTCACTAAATTTCATCATATAAAGTTATTTAATTTAAATTGTTGTAAAAAACGTACATCATTTTCAAAAAATAGACGAATATCATTGAGATTATATCTTAACATAGCTAATCTTTCTACACCTAATCCAAAAGCAAATCCAGAATATATAGAAGAATCTAGATTAACATATTTCAAAACATTAGGATGTATCATACCTGCGCCTAAAACTTCTATCCATTTTTTCTTTTTATTCATAATATCTATTTCCAATGAAGGTTCTGTAAAAGGGAAATAAGATGGTCTAAAACGTATTTGACATTTTTTACTAAAAAATGATTTTAAAAATAATAATAAAGTTTCTTTTAAATTAATAAAACTAATTTGTTTATCTATAAATAAACCTTCAATTTGATGAAACATAGGAGTATGATTATGATCATAATCATTACGATACACTTTTCCAGAAGTTAATATGCATATAGGAGGACTAAATTTCTCCATTACTCTAATTTGTACATTAGAGGTTTGTGTACGTAATAAAATATTTTTATTTACCCAAAAAGTATCTTGTTGTGTTCTTGCAGGATGATTCTGTGGAATATTTAATGCATCAAAATTATGAAAAACATCTTCTATCTCATATCCCGCAACTATTTTAAATCCTAATTTTATAAAAAAACTTTCTATTTCATTAATAGTACTATTTAATGGATGTTCAGTACCTAATTCAATTGATTTACCAGGAAGTGATACATCTATTTGTTTTTTTATAAATTGTTTATTAACTTTATTAAATTTTAATTCTTCTAATTTTTTTTTTATTATTAATTTTATTTGTTTTTTTTGATTATTGAGAATAACACTTTTATTTATTCTATCTTTTATATTTAATTTTTTTAATAACAAAAATTGTAAAGTAATATATCCTTTTTTACCTAAATATTTAACTTTTAATAAATTTAGTTCAGTAATATCTTTTACTTTACAAATTTCTTTTTTTACAGTAATTATTATGTTATCATCATTAGATATCATAAGCATCTAAACTCATTTTCTATGAAAGGCACAGCATTATATATTTTACTTACATTAAGAATTAAAAAAATTTTGTAAAAAAAACAAAAATTATTTTCCATAGTTAATTTTGTGTTAGTTGTACTAATTTGGTAAATGATAATTTGTCAGAAGTAGCTATTGTAGCAAGAAGCTTTCTATTTATATCAATATGATTTTGCTTTAACTTATGTATAAAACAACTGTAAGAAAGATGTTCTCTACGTGCAGCTGCATTTATTTTCATGATCCATAACTGACGAAATTTTCTTTTACGTTGACGTCTATCTCTATATGAATATTGCCCTGCTTTTATAACAGCTTGGAAGGCTGATCTATAGGATCTTGATCTTGCACCATAATATCCCTTAGCTTGTTTTATTATTTTTTTATGCCTTGCTTTTGCAGTAACTCCACGTTTTATTCGAACCATATTATTATAACTCCTTTAATATTATTTTATATAAAATTTTATCCTTATAAATACGGTAAACAAGATTTTAATGAATATGCATCTCCCTTTTTAACTATTTTTTTTTGTCTTAAAGAACGTTTGTGTTTTTTTGTCTTTTTTGTTAGTAAATGTCTTAGATTAGCTTGTTTATGTTTAAAATATCCATTACCTGTTTTTTTAAATCTTTTTGCTATACTACGTACTGTTTTAAGTTTTAACATTTTTCTAAAATCCAAAAATTTTAATACAAAAAATGTTGACTGAATTATTGGGAGCAACATCATTACTCTAATTACTATTTTTTTTAGGTACTAATATCATTATCATTTGTCGTCCTTCAATTTTAGAAGGAAATGATTCTACTATTGCTAAATATTCTAAATCGTTCTTTATACGTTCCAACATAGAAAAACCAATTTTAGTATGTACCATTTCTCTACCTCTAAATCTTAAAGTAACTTTTATTTTATCTCCTTTTTTTAAAAAACGAATTAAATTACGCAATTTTACTTGATAATCACTTTTATCAGTTCCTGGTCTAAACTTAATTTCTTTTAAATGAATTATTTTTTGCTTCTTTTTTTGTTCTTTAGATGCTTTATTTTTGGCATACAAAAATTTTCCGTAATTCATAATACGACAAACGGGAGGTTTTGAATTTGGACTTATTTCAACTAAATCAAAACCAACCTTCTGTGATTTTCTTAGAGCTTCTTCTAAGGTAACTATACCAATTTGTTCACCTTGCGGTCCTATTAATCTTACAATCTTACTTTTAATATTTTCGTTAATTCTATTAGGACGTAATGATTGCATTATTTTTTTTCCACTTTTAATATCCTATCTCCCTAATTGATGAATATTATAATTATCGATCTCTTTTTTTACTTTATCAATAATATCATGAATTTTCATAAATCCCAAATTTTTACCAAAACAATCTCTGACTGAAATTACATTATTTTTAACTTCTTTATCTCCACATATTAATATATATGGTATGTGTTGTATACTATATTCTCTTATTTTAAATGATACATTTTTATTTCTTAAGTCAGATTTAATTCTAATTTTATTTTTTTTAATTTTCTTTACTAAAGAAAGAACATAATTAGAATGTTTTTCACTAACATTTAGTATTACTATTTGTAATGGTGCTAACCAAATTGGTAAATATCCATGATACTCTTCAATAATAATACCTATAAATCTTTCTAAAGAACCTAAAATAGCACGATGTATTATTATAGGTATTTCATGTTGATTTTTATCATTAATAAAAAATAAATTCAAACGTTTTGGTAATATAAAATCTAATTGTATAGTACCACACTGCCATTCTCTATTTAAACAATCAAAAAAAGAAAATTCTATTTTAGGACCATAAAAAGCACCTTCACCTTCTTGATATTTAAAATTAATATTTAATTTATTTAGTATATAAGATAAATTCTGCTCCGTTTGATTCCAAATTAAATCATCCCCAATTTTATTATTAGGTCTAGTGGATAATTTTACACAAAATTTTTTAAAACCAAAAACATCGTATATATCATACATCATGCGAATACAATGCTCAATTTCTTGAGCTACTTGATTTTGCATACAAAATATATGAGCGTCATCTTGAGTAAAATTACGTAATCTCATTAACCCTTGTAAAGATCCTGATGATTCATTTCTATGGCAAATACCAAATTCTGCTATTCTTAATGGTAGATTTTTGTATGATTTTATTCCTTGTTGGAAAATTTGTATATGACCAGGACAATTCATAGGTTTGATACAATAATTTTTATTTTCTGAACGGGTTGTAAAAATAGCATCTTTGTAAATTTTCCAATGTCCTGTTTTTTTCCAAATAGAAATATCCGTTATTAGTGGAGTTTTTACTTCAATATAATTATATTCTTGTAATTTTATACGTAAATAATTTTCTAATTCTCGAAAAATAATATAACCATTATCATGCCAAAACACCATGCCAGGAGATTCTTTTTGGAAATGATATAAATCTAATTTTTTACCAATAATTCTATGATCTATTTTTAATAATTTTGGAATATTTAATAAATTGGTTTTTTTCCCCAAATTTTTTTTATTTTGACTTAATAAGTTATTATTTTGTTGCATTTTGTTTTTATAATAGAAATATTATTTGATAATAACAAAAATTCTATATTAAATATATTTTTATATAATTAAAATATTAGTATTTTACTAAAAAGATTTAATTATAATTTTTTATAAAAATTATAATAGTATTTTTTGAGCACATATTACTCTATAATATCCTTGAATATCAGTATATTTAGTAATATTTCTATAATAATTTTTTTTTAATATTTTTTGTACTGTATTCGATTGTTTATAACCATGTTCTAATATAAGCCAACCATAATTATTTAAATATTTTAAAGATTCAGATATAATATAATGAAAATTTGCCAATCCATTGTTGCAAGCAACTAAAGAAGTAATGGGTTCAAATCTTAATTTTTTTTTAAAAAAAAAATATTCTTTATAACTAATATAAGGAGGATTACTTACAATCACATCAAATTTTTTATTCTTTAATTTACTAAACCAATTACTTTTTAAAAAAGTAATATTATTAATCAATAATTTTTTTGCATTATATTTAGCTATATTTAAAATTTTTTTACGAAAATCCACAGCAGTAATATTAAGATTATTAAATCTATTTGCAATAACTAATGCAATTATCCCACTTCCAGTTCCTAAATCTAATATTTTCTGTGTTTTAAAATTAATTTTCTTACATGCAACGTTTACTAATATTTCTGTATCTTGTCTAGGTATTAAAACATTATGTGAAACATAAATTTTTAATGACCAAAATTCACAAAAACCTAATATATAAGCTATAGGCTCTCCTCTAACTCTTCTTTTTAACATTTTTTTTAGAATTTTTAATTGTGTAAAATTTATTTTTTTTTCACTATAACCATAAATCCAAGATTTAGATTTTTTTAAAACAAAGGATAACATAATTACTGATTCTAATTGATATAATTTAATTTCATTTTTTTTTAAAAAATTATAGGAATATTGTAACCATTTATTAATAATCATTATTTATTTTTTTGATATAGCTAATAAAGCATCAGTATTATATTTATGAATAATAGGTTTAATTAAGATATCTAATTCACCATTCATAATTTCATTTAATTTGTAAATTGTTAAATTAATACGATGATCTGTTACTCTTTTTTGAATAAAATTATAAGTTCTATTTCTATCAGAACGTTCTCCAGAACCTAATAACATTTTTTTTTTTAATGCATTATTTTTATTTTTTTTTTTTATTTCCATTTCATTTATTCTAGCAGCTAATACAGCTAAAGCTTTTGCTTTATTTTTATGTTGAGATCTTTCATCTTGACACTCTACGACAATATTTGTAGGTATATGAGTAATACGAATAGCTGAATCTGTTGTATTTACATGTTGTCCACCAGCGCCAGAAGATCTAAACGTATCTATTTTTAAATCTTGAATATTAATTTTTGGGCGTTCTTTTTTTAATAATTCAGGCATCACAGCGATAGTACATGTTGAAGTATGTACTCTACCTTGTGATTCTGTTTCAGGAACTCGCTGAACTCTATGACCACCTGATTCATATTTTAATTTACCATAAGATCCTTTTCCAATAATTTTTAAAATAATTTCTTTATAACCTCCATATTCATTATAATGAATATGGATAATTTTTACTTTCCATTTTTTTGATTCTGAATATCTAATATACATTTTTGATAAATTATTAACAAATATACAAGCTTCATTACCTCCAGAACCTGCCTTAATTTCTAAGAAACAGTTACGATTATTTTCTTCATTTTTTGGTAAGAGCAATATTTTTAATTTATTTTCTATATTTTTTTGTTTCATTTTTATATCGTTTATATCTTCAATAACCATTGAATATATTTCTTTGTCATTTAATAATAATTTATTATTTTTTAATTCTAATTGTAATTTTTTCCATTTTATAAAAAGTTTAATTATATTAGATAATTGTGTATATTCTATAAATAGACTACGTATAGATTCTTGATTATTATATATTTTATAATTATTAAGTTGTTTTTTGATATAATTATATCTTTTATAGAAAAGATTAAGTTTTTTAAACATAGAATGATTCATAAATTACACTTTTTTTTTTAAAAAATTATAAATAAATTATCTTATTTTATATATTTTAAAAAAAATATATATATAATATTATAAATAATATAAGGAAAATTATATATTTTAAATTATTATTTTAATAAGAATTAATATATTAAATATTAATTTTTTAAAAAGAACTTAATTAATATTAAAAATATAGGGTGTATCTGTGTCTAAAATGAAGTTATTTGCTGGTAATGCTATTCCTGAATTAGCAAAAAAAATTGCTGATCATTTATATATAAATTTAGGGAATATATTTGTAGGTAGATTTAGTGATGGCGAAATTTCTGTACAAATAAATGAAAATATACGAGGAGATGATATTTTTATTATTCAATCAACTTGCCATCCTACAAATGATAATTTAATTGAATTAATTATTATGATAGATGCCTTTAAAAGAGCTTCAGCTGGAAGAATTACTGCTGTAATACCTTATTTTGGTTATTCCAGACAAGATCGTCGAGTTCGTTCTGCAAGAGTACCAATTACTGCAAAAGTTATAGCTGATTTCTTATCAAAAGTAGGTGTAGATAGAGTTTTAACAGTAGACTTACACGCTGAACAAATTCAAGGTTTTTTCAATATTCCTGTAGATAATGTATTCAGTAGTTCTATTTTTTTATCAGATATAACAAAAAATGTATTAAATAATCCTGTAATAATATCCCCTGATATAGGGGGGGTAGTACGCGCAAGATCAATAGCAAAAAAATTATTTAATGGAACTGATATAGCAATAATAGATAAAAGAAGACCTCATTCTAATACTACAGAAATTATGAATATTATTGGTGATATTGTACAAAGAGACTGTATTTTAATAGATGATATTATTGATACTGGTAGTACTTTATGTCAAGCTGCTCAAGCATTAAAAGATAATGGTGCTAAGAAAGTTTTTGCTTATGCTACACATCCAATTTTTTCAGGAAATGCTACAAAAAATATTTATAATTCTGTAATAGACGAAATAATTGTATGTGATGGTATACCCCTATCAAAAAAAATACAAGAATTAAAAAATATTAGAGTATTAACTCTGTCATATATGCTTGCAGAAGCAATTAGAAGAATTAGTAATGAAGAATCAATTTCAATAATGTTTGAAAAATAATATGCAAATAGGAAAATTATTTGAATAATATAAAAATGATAGTAGGTTTGGGGAATATAGGTAAAAAATTTATTGGTTCTCGTCATAATATGGGATCTGATTATATTTTAAATTTATCTAAAAAATTTAATGTTAAATTTAAAAAAATTCCAAAATTATTTGGATATTTAAGTGAGATTATTGTTTTTAATAAAAAAATAATTTTGTTAATTCCAGATGCTTTTATAAATAATTCTGGAAAATCTATACATATAGTTTCTCATTTTTATAAAATTGATTTAAATAATATTTTAATTGTTCATGATGAACTCGATTTTTTACCAGGAATAATTAAATTTAAATATGGAGGAAGTAGTGGTGGTCATAATGGTTTAAAAGATATTATTAAAATTTTTAATAGTGAATTCTTTTACAGATTACGTATAGGCATAGGTTATCCAAATAACAAATTAAAAATAAATAATTTTTTACTAAGTAAGCCTACAAAAATAGAACAAAAGAATATTAATTCTATTTTGGAATATAGTATTGATTCTGTTTTAATTTTTATTAAAAATGAAAATTATAATAAAGCCGTAACTTTTTTACATTCTCTTCTTAAAAAAAAATAGGAAAATAATGAGTTTAAAATGTGGTATAATTGGTCTTCCTAATGTGGGAAAATCAACCTTATTTAATATCTTAACAAATTCTAATATAGATGCATTAAATTATCCTTTTTGTACAATAAAACCTAATATTAGTATTGTACCTATACCTGATGAAAGATTATTTATTTTAAATAAATTAGGTAAATCTAAAAAAATTATACAATCTATAATAACTTTTGTAGATATAGCTGGTTTAATTAAAGGGGCTTCGAAAGGAGAAGGATTAGGTAATCAATTTCTATATAATATTGCAGAAGTGGATGCTATTATTCATGTAGTACGTGCTTTTTATGATAAAAAAATATTAAATTTATCATTTAACCCAATTAAAGATGTAGATATCATTAATAATGAATTAATTCAATTTGATATTAATTTATTAAATAAATTAATAAATACTTTATCTAAAAAAAGTAATAAAAATTTAAAAAACTGGGGATATTTATTTTTTATTTGTTTAAAACATTTAAAAAATGGCAAATTATTAAATAATTTAAGTTTTAATTTAACAGAATTAAAGTTTTTAAAAAATTTAAAATTATTAACTATAAAACCAATGATGATTATTACAAATATTAACGAAAATATATCTAGTAATGATATTTTCGTAAAAGAAATAGATCTTCTTTCTAGAAAATATTTAGTTATTAAAATTTGTGTTAAATCTATTTTAAATAATAATCAGTTATTAGACCAGAATAATTATTTAAAAAAAATAATAATATCTAGTTTTAATTTACTAAATTTACATGTTTTTTATACTGTGGGTAAAAAAGAAACTAGATCATGGAGTATATCAAAAGGAACTAAAGCATTAGATGCCGCTAAAAAAATTCATAGTGATATCTATCGGGGTTTTATTAGGGCTAAAATTATTCATTACAAAGATTATATTTTTTATAAAAGTGAAATAAAAGCTAAATTAGCGGGAAAAGTTCAAATAGAAGGAAAAGAGTATATTGTCCAGGATGGAGATATTGTTAATTTTCTTTTTAAAATATAGAAAATATACACTTTTTTAACATTTTTTTTAAAAATATATTTTGCATGACAAATATTTTATATTAAATTTTTTTATTTTTTTATTATTTATTCATTTAGATAAATAAATGAGTTTTAATAAGTTTAAATTATACTAATATGAATATATATGATAAAATAATAAATAATAATACATTTTACATATTAAAAAGAAAATAAAATTGAATAATTACTATTTATTAGTAGTATATTTAAAAATATAATATGAAAAATATAAAACCTAAATTAGAATTAATTAAATCAAAGACCGTTTATAAAAAGAATCCTACAAATTTATTTAGTCAATTATGTGGTAATAAAACTTCTACTCTATTATTAGAATCAGCAGATATTAATAGTAAAAATAATTTAAAAAGTCTGTTAATTATTGATAGTTGTTTAAGAATAATTGCAAATAAAAATATTGTTAATATTCAAGCATTTTCTGAAAATGGTAGTTTATTATTACAGTTATTAGATAAAATTTTACCTAAAATTATTGTAAATAATAAAAAAATAGAAAATCGTGTATTAATTATTCCCATAAACAAAAATCTTCAAGATGAAGATACTCGTCTCAAATCATTATCTATTTTTGATATTTTACGATTTATGTTTCAATTAGTAAAATTACCAAAAAATGAAAATAAAGCAATGTTATTAGGAGGATTATTTTCTTATGATTTAATATATAATTTTGAATCATTACCTAATATTCAACAAGAAAATATATGTCCTGATTATTGTTTTTATTTATCAGAAATATTATTAACAATAGATCATAAGAATAAAATATCTGAACTACAAGGTAGTTTATATGTTCCTTGTCAAAAAGAATTTTACAGATTAAAAAAACGTATTCAAGAAATTAAAAAACAAATATTAATATCTGATAAAATACAAAATAATTTAAAAAATAAATTTTTTACAAAATTATCTTATTCTTGTAATAAAAGTGATATTCAATATTTAAATATAATAAAAAATGTAAAAAATTATATAAATGCTGGAGAAATTTTTCAAATTGTACCTTCTAGAAAATTTTTCATTATATGTAAAAATCCATTATCTTCTTATCATACTTTAAAAAAAATAAATCCTAGTCCATACATGTTTTTTATGCAAGATAAAGAATTTATTTTATTTGGTGCTTCTCCTGAGAGTTCTTTAAAATTTAATGCTATTAATAGACAAGTTGAAATATATCCAATAGCTGGTACTAGAACAAGAGGATATAAAAATGGAATTTTAAATTTAGATTTAGATAGTCGTATTGAATTAGAAATGAGAACTTCCCAAAAAGAAATGGCAGAACATTTGATGTTAGTAGATTT
Organism: Enterobacteriaceae endosymbiont of Donacia tomentosa; assembly: GCF_012571135.1. Taxonomy (NCBI): domain Bacteria; kingdom Pseudomonadati; phylum Pseudomonadota; class Gammaproteobacteria; order Enterobacterales; family Enterobacteriaceae; species Enterobacteriaceae endosymbiont of Donacia tomentosa. Next base: position 102,030 of record NZ_CP046216.1, on the reverse strand, counting down.
AGCAAGAAATGATTTAGCTAAAATATGTGTTCCTGGGAGTCGATATGTTGCTAAATTAACTAAAGTAGATCGATATGCATATGTAATGCATTTAGTATCTCAAGTAATAGGTACCTTAAAACCTGATTTAGATATTTTACACGCTTATCAAGCTTGTATGAATATGGGAACTTTAACGGGAGCTCCAAAAATACGTGCTATGGAATTAATAGCAAAAATAGAAAATGAAAAAAGAGGAAGTTATGGCGGAGCTATTGGATATTTAACAGCAAATGGGGATCTAGATACATGTATAATAATTCGTTCTGCTTATATTAAAAATAATATTGCTACTATACAAGCAGGGGCCGGGATTATTTTGGATTCTCAACCAAAAGAGGAAGTTAACGAAAGTTTTAATAAAGCTCGTGCAGTTTTATATGCTATAGAAAAAAATAATATTTAATAAGGATTAAATTTATGTCAGACATATTTATTTTAGATAATTTTGATTCTTTTATTTATAATTTAGTAGATCAACTGCGATTTTTAGGACATAAAGTAATGATTTATCGTAATAATTTATCAATAAATTTTTTACTTAATGAGTTAATAAAAATGAAAGATCCTCTTTTATTATTGTCTCCAGGACCAGGATATCCTAAAAATGCAGGTTTTATGTTAGATTTACTAAGGGTTTTAATAGGTAAAATACCTATTATTGGAATATGTTTAGGATATCAAGCTATAGTCAAAATTTATGGTGGACATATTGTAAAAGTAGGAAAAATTTTACATGGTAAATCTTCACCAATTATACATGATAATAAATATATGTTTGCTAGAATAAATAATCCTATGTATGTTGCTAGATATCATTCCTTAATGGTTAATAATATACCTAATATATTTACTATAAATGCTAAATTTAAAAATATGGTTATGGGATTTCGTTATAATAAATATAAAATATGTGGTTTTCAATTTCATCCTGAATCAATTCTTACTCCTAATGGTAATATTTTATTAGAACAAACCATAAAATGGGCTTGTAGTTAGAATGTTAATAGGAAGTAATTAAATATGATTAATATTATTTTAAATAAATTATATGATTCTTGTTGTATTTCTAAAAGTGAAAGTAATTATTTATTTTCTGCTATTTTCAATAAAAAATTAAATAATAGTCAAATTATAGCTGCTTTAATTGCTTTAAAAGTTAAAGGTGAAAGTATGGAAGAAATTATTGGATTAATAAATGCAATTAAAGCTTCTCAAATAAGAAATTTTCCTAAATCTTATTATATAACTACAGATATTGTAGGCACAGGGGGGGATAAACTAAATACTTTAAATATTTCTACTAGTAGTGCTTTTATTGCAGCTGCTTGTGGAATTAAAATTGTTAAACATACTAATTATTATATATCAGGATTATCAGGATCAGCTAATATTTTAGAATTATTAGGTTTTAATCTAAATCAACCAGCAGTAACTTCTAAACAGATACTAGATAAATTTAATCTTTGTTTTTTATTTGCACCAAATTATTATAAATGTTTTAAACAACTTATGCCTATTAGAAAAGAGTTAAAAACAAGAACTATATTAAATATAATAGGGCCTTTAATAAATCCAGCTAAACCAAAAATTATTTTAATTGGTGTATTTAAAAAAAATTTATTAAGTATTATTATTAACATTTTAAAATTACTAAAATATAAAAGAGCTGCAGTTGTTTATTGTAAAGGGATGGATGAAATATCACTACATGATATCACTCATGTTTTTGAATTAAAAAATAATCAGATATTTAATTATAAATTAAAACCAAAACATTTTGGATTAAAATATATTAATGTAAAAGATTTAGAAGGGCAATCTATTAATAATAATACTAAATCTTTAGTACAATTATTAAAAGGACAATGTCAAAATATTAGTTATATACATACTGTCGCTGCTAATGTTGCTTTTTTACTAAAATTACATGGCCAAAATAATTTAATAGAAAATACCAAAATAGTAATCGATATAATAAATAGTGGTATAAGTTACAATTACATTATTAATTTAATTCGGAAAGGATATATAAAAAATAATTATGTATGCTAACAAAAATATTTTAAATACAATAATTACTAATAAAATAACTTGGATACAAGAACAAAAAAAATTTATTTCACTCGAAAAAATAAAAAACAGTGTAAAAAAAACTAAATTAAATTTTTATAAATCTTTAAAAAAAAATTATAATGTATTTATTTTAGAATGTAAAAAGGCATCTCCAGCACAAGGAATAATTTGTAAAAATTTTAATATTATTAAAATAGTTAATGTTTATAAAAATTACGCATCTGCAATTTCAGTTATTACAGATGAAAAATTTTTCCAAGGTAATTTTAATTTTATTCAGAAAATCAAAAAATTAGTACTACAACCAATTTTATGTAAAGATTTTATTATAGATCCTTATCAAATATATTTTGCAAGATATTATGGTGCTGATGCAATATTATTAATATTATCAATAATAAATGATTATGAATATAATATACTATCAAATATAGCTCATAGATTAAATATGGGTGTATTAACTGAAGTAAATAATAAAAATGAGTTAAAAAGAGCTATTAATTTAAATGCAAAAATAATTAGCATTAATAATAGAAATTTAAAAGATTTTTCAGTAAACGTAAATCATACTTTTAATATATTAAAAAAACAGATCCTTCCTAAGGATATAATTTTAATTAGTGCATCAGGAATACATAATAATAAACAAATACGTGATTTAAGTAAATTTGTACATGGTTTTTTAATTGGCTCTGCCATTACATCTCAACAAAATATTTTAGCTAAAGTAAAAAGTTTAATTTTCGGAAAAAATAAAATATGTGGTTTAAAAAATGTTAAAGAAGCTGAGGTAACAAGTAAATATGGTGGTTTTTTTGGGGGACTTATTTTTACTACTAAATCTATTAGATTTATCACATTAGCTAATGCCTTAAAAATAACTTCATACGTAAAAACATTATTTTATGTCGGAGTATTCTATAATAGTACAATAGCAGAAATTATAAAAATATCGAAATCATTATCATTATATGCAGTACAATTACATGGAGATGAAGATCAAAATTTCATAAATATTTTAAGAAAAAAATTATCTAAAAAAACCAAAATTTGGAAAGTTATAAAAATTAGTAACCATATTCCTAAAATTAATTTTTATAATATAGATTTATATGTTTATGATAATTATTTACCAGGTAAAGGGCTATCTTTTAATTGGAAACTTTTGAAGAAAAAAAAAACAAATAATATTTTATTAGCTGGAGGTTTAAATATAGAAAATTGTATTAAAGCAATAAACTTAAATTGTTATGGTTTAGATTTTAATTCAGGTATTGAAAATACTCTTGGTACAAAAGATCTTAAAAAAATAAAAGATATTTTTCAAAAATTACGTAATTATAGAATGATAAGGAATTAATATATAATGAAAACCTTATTACCTAGTTATTTTGGAGATTTTGGTGGTATGTTTGTACCTCAAATATTAATTCCTACTTTATTAGAATTAGAAAAAATATTTGTATTATCTCAAAATGATATTTTTTTTCAAAAAAAATTAAGTTATCTATTAAAAAATTATGTAGGACGTCCATCACCTTTAACTATTTGTAAAAATTTAACTAAAAATACAAACACAATTTTATATTTAAAAAGAGAAGATTTAATACATAGTGGAGCTCATAAAATAAATCAAGCATTAGGACAAGGATTATTAGCAACAAAAATGGGGAAAAAGGAGATTATAGCAGAAACAGGAGCAGGACAACATGGTGTTGCTGTATCAATAGTAGCTGCATTATTAGGATTAAAATGTAAAATATTTATGGGTATTAAAGATATTAATCGACAAAAATCTAATGTTTTGAGAATGAAATTAATGGGGAGCGAAATAGTTGAAATTCATAGTAATAAAGGAACACTAAAAGATGCTTGTAATGAAGCTATTCGTTATTGGTCTAGTAATTATCAAAATTCTCATTATATAATAGGAACAGCAGCTGGACCTCATCCTTATCCAACTATAGTTTGTACATTACAAAGTATAATAGGAAAAGAAGTAAAAGAGCAAATTATGTTATTGGAAGATCGATTGCCAGATATGCTAATTGCTTGTATAGGAGGAGGATCAAATGCTATAGGATTATTTTCTGATTTTATTAAAAAAGATATATCAGTTAAATTAGTTGGAGTTGAACCTGGTGGGTTAGGCATTAATACAGGGAAACATGGATCTGCTTTAAAATATGGAAAAACTGGAATATATTTTGGAATGAAAACTGCTATTATGCAAACAAAAGATTATCAAATTTCTAATTCGTATTCTATTTCTGCTGGTTTAGATTTCCCAGCAGTTGGGCCTCAACATACATATTTAAAAAAAATAAAAAGAGCAAATTATGTCACAATAACGGATGATGAAGCTGTTGAAGCTTTTAAATTATTATGTTTAAAAGAAGGTATTATACCTGCTCTAGAATCATCACATGCATTAGCTTATGCTTTAAAAATAATTAAAAATAATCCAAAAAAAAAACAAATACTTATAGTTAATTTATCCGGAAGAGGGGATAAAGATATTAATACGATTAATAAATACGATAGGAAAAATTTAAATATATATGAATAAATATTATGATAATATGTTTCAAAAATTGAATAATAATAAAGCAGCTGCTTTTATCCCATTTCTTACTGTTGGTTACCCATCCATAAAAATATTTATAAAAATAATTGAACTTTATATTAAAAGTGGTGCAGATGCATTAGAATTAGGTATACCTTTTTCAGATCCTTTTGCAGATGGGAACATTATACAAAAAGCTAATTTACAAACTTTAAAAATAGGTATTAATATTATTAAATGTTTTCAAATAATTAAAAATATTAGAAATAAATACAAAAAAATTCCTATAGGAATTTTAACATATGCAAATATTATAATATCTTATGGTATAAAAAATTTTTATATTGAATGTTATAGAGCAGGAATTAATTCTGTTTTAATAATAGATCTTCCTATAGAAGAATTTAATCCATTTTATCGATTAACTCAAAAAAATAAAATATCTCCAATACTTATTTGTCCACCTAATGTGGATAAAAATTTTTATAAAAAAATATCACTTTTCCAGTGTGCATATATATATGTTATGTCAAGATCTGGTATTACTGGATATGATCAAAATTTAAATACTACAATAAATATAAATTATTTATTTAATAATTTAAAAAAACATAATTTAATTCCTATACAAGGATTTGGCATTTGTAATACTAAACAAATAAAAAAATCTATTAAAGGAGGTTCTTGTGGAGTAATAGTTGGTTCTTTTTTGATTGATATTATTCAAAAATATCAAGACAATATTGAGGTCTTATTTTATAAATTAAAAAAAATTTTAATAAAATTTAAAAAAGCTACACTACTAACAGGTTAGTTAAAAGTTATTTTTATATATTATTTTTTTAAAAAATAAAAATTTAAATATATAGAAATTATGATTTTTATTTTTAATTATTAAAATTAATAGTAAATTTGCTTTTTTATTATTTAAATTTTAAATGATACTAAAATTAATTCAATTTAAAAATATAATATATGTTCATATATAAAAAATATTCAAATAATTAACAAATTAATCCAATAATAATAAAGACTTCTGGCTTTATTTTATATAATAAATATTATAAATTTATATATTTGGAAAAATATAAAAAAATACATATCTTTTATTAATTAAAAGATTTAGTAAATTATAAAAATATAAATAATGTAAAAAAACAAATCTTTTCTAATTTAAAAATGTTAAAAGATATTATTTATAAATTTTTTCACTTAAAAATATCTATTTACTAATTAATTTAATAAAAATTAAACATAATTTTTTGTAATAGTTAAATAATTATAACTCATATTTAAAACTTTAAAATTTATTTTTAATATTAAGTTTATCCTAAATAAAATAAATTAATTCAACTTTATTAAAGTAGTAACTTTTTTTTTAAACTGTTATAATTCAATACAAAAAAAATTTTTTTTCAAAAAATTACTATATACTAAAATATTTTTATTAAAATTAATATAATTTTTTAATGTAGAATAATATCATTTATATATTAATTTTAAAATTAAATAATTAATAAAAATTTTATTTTTAAAAGATTATTTTTACTTAAAAAATAAAAAAGATTATCTTATTAAGATAAATTAATCTTATTTAATAAAATTTTTTTTGAAAAAAATATATTTGTTTTTATAAAATATAATTAATATATTATATTTTAAATAATTTCTTTAAAAAAATTTTATGAAAATTATTTCTTTTAATATTAATGGCATAAGAGCTCATATTCATCAATTAAAATTAATAATAAAAATACATAATCCTGATATTATTGGATTACAAGAAACAAGAGTTTGTGATATAGATTTTCCTATAGAACAATTATCTGTACTAGGATATGATATTCTTTTTTATGGACAAAAAAAATATTATGGAGTAGCTTTTTTTAGTCGGTTTAAAATTATTAATATTCAAAAAGGATTTTTAAAAAATAATGATACTACTCAAAAAAGAATTATAATTATGGATTTGGACAGTTCTATTGGTAATATCAAAATTATAAATTGCTATTTCCCACAGGGAGAAAATCGTAATAATTTAGTTAAATTTCAATACAAAATTAATTTTTTTAATACTTTATACAAGTATATTAAAAATTATTTAAAACCAACAGATCATATTATAATAATGGGAGATATTAATGTTACTATATCCAATTTAGATATTGGTATTGGTGAAAAAAATCGGATAAAATGGTTACAAATAGGTAAGTGTTCTTTTTTACCAGAAGAAAGATTTTATGTCCACCAATTACTTAATTGGGGGTTATTCGATATTTGGAGAATAATGCATCCTAAAACAAATAATAAATTTTCTTGGTTCGATTATAGATCTAAAGGATATCAAATAAACCAAGGATTAAGAATTGATAATATTTTAATAAGTAAATCATTAATAAGATATTATGTTGATTCTGATATAGACTATTTTATTCGTAGTATGAAATGTTCTTCAGATCATGCACCTATTTGGGTAGAATTTAGAATTTTTAATTAGTTTTTATAATAAGAAAAATTAGGTGAAAAATGACTAAATTATGGAATTTAATAAAGATTTTTTGTTGCTATTTATGGTCAATTATTAATTTTACTAGAATTTTTATAATAAATATTATTTTTATTTTTTTTATATCTATATGCTGTTTTTATTTATATAATATGAATCATAATAAAAATATTATTAAACTTAATAAGGATAAAAAACAAGCATTAGAAATTAACATTGATGGAACCATATCTAATGATATTACTGATTACAATAATAATTTATTATATAATTTACTTAATAAATATATATATAAAAAAAAAAATAACTCCTTATTTTATATTATTCATTCTATATATAAAGCTAAAAAAGATAAAAAAATTACAGGTATTATATTAAAATTAGATAATTTAATTATTAATGATATATCAGCATTACATTTTTTAGGTAAATATTTAGATGACTTTAAAAAATCTGGGAAACAAATATATGCTATTGGAGATTTATACAATCAAAATCAATATTATTTAGCTAGTTTTGCTAATGAAATCTTTTTATCACCTTATGGTGCTATTCAATTACATGGTATAGAAATTAATAATTTCTATTATAAAAATATACTAAAAAAATTAAAAATTGAATCCAATATATTTAGGATAGGCGAATATAAATCAGCTGTTGAACCTTTTTTACGAAATAGTATGTCTATTAAAAACAAAATTTTCTTTAAAAAATTTATTAAAAATTTATGGGATGATTATATTAACGTAATTGCATACAATCGAAATTTAACAAAAGAAAAACTTTTTCTTGCAGATCAAAGTTTTTTAATTTCTTTAAAAGAAAACCATGGTGATTTAGCATTATTTGCACTAAAAAATAAATTAATAGATCAATTATTAAATAAAATTGATTTTGAACAGAAAATGATAAAAATTTTTGGATGGGATAATAATAAAAAAACTTATAATCATATAAGTATATATGAATATATAAATCAAAATAAAATTAATCATTATTCAAAAAATGGAAATATTGCAGTAATAACAATAAATGGGATTATAAAATATGGTAACTTGGGAAGTAACTTAATTAGTCAACAAATACATCAAGTTTATTTAAATCCTAAAATTAAAGGATTGATATTAAGAATTAATAGTCCAGGAGGTAGTTTAATCGCATCTCAAAATATTTATGATGAACTTTCATCATTAAGAAAAATTCACAAACCCATTGTTGTATTAATGGGAGCAACTGCTGCATCAGGAGCATATTTAATTTCTACTGCTGGTGATTATATAATTAGTGACCCAGATACAATTACAGGTTCTATTGGAATTTTTAGTATTATAAATACCTTTAATAATACTTTAAATGCAATTGGAATTAATAATGATGGAGTTAATATATCAGATAGATTTAATTTGTCTATTTTTAAAAAATTATCATGTATAGATCAAAAAATTATTAAATTAAATATTCTAAATGGATATACTTACTTTATTAATTTAATTGCTGAAAGAAGAAATAAAACTATAGAAGAAGTAAAAAAATTAGCTAATGGAATGATTTTTATTGGTAAAGATGCTGTAAAATATGGTTTAGTTGATACTTTAGGTGATTTTGATTTTGCTATTACAAAAATATCTGAATTAATAGGAAATAAGAATATATCATTAAATTGGATAGATAATAATAAAATTCCTTCTTTATTAGATTATATTTTTCAAACAAACAATAATATTGCTTTTGATGTTATTAATAATTACATAAATATTATGTTTGATAAAAACTTATTATTATTTAATAATAAAAGCTTAACTGACGTAAGAAATATATATTCTATATGTTATTTAAATTTTATATAAACTTTGTAAGTATTATTTGATTAATAAAATTAATATTTTTAATCAACATTAAAGGTAAGTTTTATGTCTATAAAAGTAGCTATTAATGGATTTGGTAGAATAGGTCGTATTTTTTTTCGAGCTGCCCAAAAAAATACTAAAATTAAAATTATAGCAATTAATGATTTATTAGAAATAAGCTATATCGCTTATATGTTGAAATATGATTCAACACATGGGATGTTTGATGGAAATATTGAAGTTAAAAATAATTGTTTAATTGTTAATAAAAATATTATTCATATTTTTTCTGAATCAGATCCTAGTAAATTAAAATGGGGTAATTTAAATATTGATGCTGTTGTAGAATCAACAGGTTTATTTTTAACAAAGGAATTGTGTAAAAAACACATTATAGCGGGAGCTAAAAAAGTAATTATTACAGCACCTCCTAAAGATTCTTCTATACCAATGTATGTAGAAGGAGTAAATTTTAATAAATATAATGGTGAGAATATTATATCTAATGCTTCATGTACAACTAATTGTTTAGCTCCTTTAGCTAAAGTGATTCATGATAATTATATAATTGAAAACGGTCTTATGACAACTATTCATGCTGTAACTTCTACGCAAAAAACTGTTGATAGTCCTTCAAGTAAGGATTGGAGAGGAGGAAGAGGAGCTTATCAAAATATTATTCCATCAAGTACTGGTGCAGCAAAAGCAGTTGGGATAGTTTTACCAGAATTAGATGGTAAATTAACCGGTATATCATTACGTGTTCCTATAGCTAATGTTTCTGTAGTTGATTTTACAGTAAAAGTTTTTAAAAGAACTACTTTATCAGAAATTTATCAAACTATTAAATTTGCCTCGAATAACGATATGAAAAATGTTATAGGTTATACGAAAGATGATGTTGTATCAAGTGATTTTAATGGCGAAATATTAACATCTGTATTTGATAAAAAAGCAAGTATAGCTATTAATAATAATTTTTTTAAATTAATTTCTTGGTATGATAATGAAACAGGTTATTCTCACAAAATTTTAGATTTAATAATACATATTTTTAAAAAATAATAAATAAAAATTAAATATTTTTAAACTGTTTATCATAAAATGAATAAACAGTTTAAAATATAAAATTATGAATATAAATTTTGAATATTCAAAATCTTATTTCTTAATAGTTTGGTTTTTTTGTATTTTTTTTTAAATAGAAAATTAATATTTTCTATAATATCTACAATTTTTAATAGTTTTTAAAAAAAATTTTTCGTTCCCTTCCTTCCTCCTAATAAATGCATATGTAAATAAAATATTTCTTGACATCCATTTTTATTACAATTAATTACAACCCGATAACCATCTTTATCTATGTTTTTTTTTTTAGCTATTTTTGAAGCTACCAATAACATTCTTCCTAAAATTAATTCATGGCTTTTATTTACTTCATTTAGAGTATATATTGTAATGTTGGGTATAATTAAAACATGTATTGGGCTTTTAGGTTTTATATCATTAAAAACTGTTACTAATTCATCTTCATAAAGAATTTTAGTATTAATTTTTTTAGAAACTATTTGTTGAAAAATATTTTGTTTATTATTCATAATTATTATATTTAAATTAATTCAATTAATAATAAAAATTATTTACTATTATAATTTTTGTTTATAAAATCATCCATTTCTGTTTTTAAAAGATCTGATTTTGTACCAAAAACTGCTTGCACACCATTCCCTAATATAATAACAGCAGAAGCTCCTAAAATTTTTAATTTTTCTTTATTAACTTTTTTAACGTCTACAACACTTATACGTAATCGAGTAATACATGCATCTAAATTAATAATATTATTTTTTCCTCCAAAAGCATTTACTAACTTTTTACCATAATTTTGTATTAAATTATGATTTTTCATATTATTTTGTATAGGTTCACGTCCAGGAGTTTTTAAATTTAACTTAGTAATTAAAAGTCTAAATATACTATAATATAAAATAGAATATATAGTTCCTATTACAGGAAATAACCATATTTTACTACCATTACCACTTAAAATGATAAAATCAATTAAACCATGCGAAAAACTAGTACCATTTCTCATCCCTAAAATAATACAAATAGGAAATGCTAATCCTGACAGGATCATATGAATTACATATAATATTGGTGCTACATACATAAAAGAAAATTCTATTGGTTCTGTTATTCCTGTAAAAAAAGAAGTTAGTGCTCCTGATAACATTAAACTACCAATTTTATTTTTATTTTCTTTTTTTGTAGAATGCCATATAGCAATTGCTGCTGCGGGTAAACCATACATTTTAAATAAAAATCCTCCAGATAATTTACCAGCAGATGGATCACCTGCTATATATCTTGCAATATCACCATGATATACTTGTTTAGTGACTTCATTCATAAATGAACCGATTTCCATTTGAAAAGGAACATTCCATATATGATGTAACCCAAAAGGTAATAAAGCTCTTTCTATGAATCCATAAAGACCAAAAGCTAATACTGGATTTTGATAAGCGGCCCAATAAGAAAAATATTGTATAAGTTTACCTAAGGGTAACCATACTAAAGATAATAATAATCCAATAAAAATTGATGTTAATCCAGAAATAATAGGTACAAAACGTTTACCAGAAAAAAAACCGAGATATTCTACTAATTGAATTTTATGAAAACGATTAAACATATAAGCAGCAATAGATCCCGCAATAATTCCACCTAAAACGCCTGTATCTGTAAGATGTTTTTGAATTATATCATTAGATGATGATATACTATCACTATGTAACAGTAGTGGGATTACTACTTCAATAGTTTTAGTTAAAATACCATAAGATACAACAGACGCTAGTGCAGAAACACCATTATTATTAGTAAAACCTAAAGCTATCCCAATTGAAAAAATTAAAGGCATGTTAGCAAATACGGAACTACCTGTTTTTTGCATAATATCAGAAATGACCCAAGGTACCCAATAAAAATGAGCTGAACCTACTCCTAGTAGTATACCAGCAATAGGTAAAACTGATACTGGTAGCATTAAAGACTTACCGATTTTTTGCATATTGGCAAATACATTGTTAAACATTATTTAATCCCAATTAAAATTATTATTTGCAAATAATAAATATTATTTACATTTTAGTATTTTTTCTATCGATAATAAAAATTTGATTAATACTAATTCACGATTAATTAGATTAATATCTATTAAAAGACTACGATAGTATAATATTTTTTTTATAATTAATATTATATTATCTAATATAATTAAATCAGAAATTTTGTTTATAAAATATAATTGATCTATATTATAAAAATATTTTTTATTTATCTTTAAATGAAATTTTGTTATATCTAATAAAATTAGATATACCCAATTTAAATATAATAAAATATCTTTATTATTTAATATCAACATTAGGTCCATAATATCATTTTTTAATGATGATAATAAAATTTTATATAAAATTTTTCTATTTTCCCATATTGGATTATTTAATATTTTATATGCATAAATAGGAGAATTATTAAATATACGTAATGCTGTTTGTATAATTTTTTTGTTTATTATGTTATTAGATTGTTGTTTTATCCAGAAAATACCAATATCCTCATTAGGAGGATATATATACCAAATTTGACACCTACTAGTTATAGTGGGTAATAAATCATTAATATTATTGCATTGTAAAAAAAACCAAGTTTTTTGAGATGGTTCTTCTAAAACCTTTAGAATAGCATTACTAGAAAACATATTTAATTGTTGAGCATATGGAAGCCAAATTACTTTTCCAATATCTTTATAAGAATATTTATAAATAGTATTAATTATATTTCTAATTACTTCTACACTAATATTAATATTAATTTTATTATTTTTTATAATATATAAATCTGGGTGGTTTTTTGTTTCTATCAGTAAACAATTACTACATTTGTTACAACTATATATATCTTTTTTATTAGTGCAAAAAATCCATTTAACTAAAGCATAAACTAAAGATATTGTTCCAATACCGTTTATTGAACAAAAAATAAAAGCATGATAGCTTTTTTTATTTAAAAATTGATATATTATTTTTTTATAAAAAAAATTTAACCAAGGGTACCAAGAAAATATCGCTGACTTTATCATTGTTTATATTCTAGAAAATTTTATAAAGTTTGTAATAATTTTTTTAACTAGTATTTTTACAGTTTGTAAATTTTGATTAGCATCAACTATTTTAATAGTTTTATCTTTTTTTGCTATTTTTAAATAATAATTTCTTACTTTAGAAAAAAATTTTATTGATTCTTTTTCAATTCTGTCTTTTTGTCGTGTTTTTATTCTTTGTAAACTAATTACTGGATTTATATCTAAATAAATAGTTATATTCGGTTTTATATTATTTTTAATAAAATTTTGTAAAAATAATATATTTTTTTTATTTATGCCTCTACCTCCTATTTGATAGGCTTGAGAAGATAAATCATATCTATCTGATAGAATCCAATGAGTATTTATTTTAGGACGTATTATATTATCTAATAATTGTAATCTTGCAGCATATATTAATAATAATTCTGTTTCTTTAGAAAAGATTTCTTCTTTAGAAAATTTAATTAATTTTCTTATTTTTTCTGCTACCGGAGTACTACCTGGTTCATGAATAAAAATAACATTTTCTATACTAAAATAGTAGAATAAACTCATGATATATTTACAAATTGTGGTTTTACCAGCACCATCTATCCCTTCGACAACAATAAATTTAGTGTTTTTCATTTTTTTGTTAATATATTTAATATTTGTATAGTAAGTTTATGATCTAAAAAATTTGTATTAAAAATATGGTTGCCATTATGATCGGCAACAAAATATACATAATTACTCTTAATAGGTTGTGCTGCTGCTTTTAAAGAGGTAATACTTGGTGTTGTGATAGCACTTGGTGGTAAACCATAGATAATATATGTATTATATTTATTTTTCTTTTTTAAATTTTTATATAATAATTTATAATTAAGTTTATATTTTATCCCATATATTATAGTAGAATCTACTTGTAATTTCATTCTTTTAGATAATCGATTTAATAATACTGAAGCAATCTTTTTTTTTTCAAGTGGATTTGATGTTTCTTTCTCAATAATAGAAGCAATTATTACCATTTGATATCTATTTGTATATGGTAAATTTTTGTTTCTATTATTCCATAAAACATCCACTATATTTTTCATTCGTAAATAAATTTTTTTTAATAATTGAATATCTGTTATATGTGAATTATAAAAATATGTATCAGGATAAAACCATCCTTCTAAAGGATAATTATTTTTAATATTTAATTTCTTTTTTAATTTTTCTAAATTTTTTAATTTACTTGTATGTTTTATATATTTAGCATTATTAATTTTTTGTAACCAAAATCTTAACGAAGTACCCTGAATAAATTTAATAGAGAATTGATATTCTCTACCTTTATTAAATAATAATAACATATCTATAATATTCATATTTTTTTTTAAACAATAAACATTCGCCTTAAAATCTTTTAATTTTGGATGAATCTTTAATAAAAAATATATCCAAAAATTATTTTTGATAATTTTTTTTTTCTGTAAATCATTTAATACATTATAAACATTACTTCCATATACAATTTCATATAAAAATGAATCATTAATTATAATAAGTGAATATAATGTTCTATATATTGTAAAATAACTTCCTATTATTAGGATAAATAAGATAAAAAAAAATGTAGAAATAACTTGTTTTATTTTTATCATTTCACTATGTGAAAATTTTAAATAAAGTAATTATATATATATAATATATGATTATTTTTATAAATTATATTTTTTTAAAAATCAATGACGCATTTGCTCCCCCAAAAGCAAATGAATTACATAATACATATTTTAAATTATGTATATCACGAGCAAAATTAGGAACAAAATCTAAATCTAAATCTTTATCAGGACACTCTAAATTAATAGTTGGAGGTACTATTTGCTCTTTTAAAGATAATATACAATAAATCGATTCAATAGCTCCTGCTGCACCTAATAAATGTCCTGTCATTGACTTAGTAGAACTTACAAATATATTTGAATAGTTATTTTTAAAAATAGATTTAATAGCATATACTTCAGCTCTATCACCTAAAATAGTAGACGTACTATGTGCATTTATATATTTTATTTTTTCTGGATTTATATTTGCATTCTTTAGAGCATTTAACATAGATAATTGTGCTCCCTCTCCATTTTTAGGTGGTGATGTAATATGATAAGCATCACTACTCATACCAAAACCGATAATTTCTGCGTAAATATTGGCATTTCTTTTTTTTGCATGATTATATTCTTCTAAAATTAAAATACCAGCACCATCACTTATAACAAATCCATCTCTATCCTTATCCCAAGGTCTACTTGCTTTTTGGGGTTCATAATTTCTTTTAGATAAAGCCCTCATTGAACAAAAACCACTTAAGCCTAAAGGAGTCACAGCTTTTTCTGATGCTCCTGCTATCATTATATCAGCATCATTATTAGATATAATTTGATAAGCTATACCAATATTATGTATACCTGAACTACAAGCTGTATTAATAGATAAACTAGGTCCTTTTAATCCATATTCTATTGTAATATTACCTGTTATCATATTTATGATGGTAGATGGGATGAAAAAAGGTGTAATTTTTTTTGGCCCTTTTTTTTTTAATATTAAAGAATTTTTTTCCATAAAATTAATTCCTCCTAAACCAGAACCGACAGACACTCCAAATCTATTGATATCGATTTTATTAAATATTAATTGTGAATCTTTTATAGCTTCTCTACAAGCTGTTATTCCATACTGAATAAATAAATCAACATTATTTTTTTTTTTATTTATATTATTATTTACATAATCAAAATTTTTTATTATACCAGCAAATTTAGTTGTATATTTACTAGTATCAAAATCTTTAATTAATTCAATTCCACTTTTACCATTTATAATATTCAACCAATTAGATTTAATTGTGTTCCCAATTGGAGTAATCATACCCAAACCAGTAATAACTACTCTTCTTTTTAACATTTTTCTCCTTTTATGTTTGTGAATATTAATAAATATTTAGTATTCTTTCATAGGAATGAAGTAGTAATTAAAATTACACTTCATTCTAAAAATTTTTTATTATATTTTCTAGTGTCGATGTTTTTTAATACAATTAATAGCTTCTTGAACAGTAGTAATTTTTTCAGCTTCTTCATCTGAAATTTCAGTATCAAATTCTTCTTCTAAAGCCATTATTAGTTCAACAGTATCAAGAGAATCTGCTCCTAAATCTTTAGTAAAAGAAGCTTTATTGATAACATCTTCTTTTTTAACTCCTAATTGATTAATAATAATTTTTTTAATACGTTGATTAATAGAACTACCCATACTGTTATATTTCCTATAAAACTTATTAGTTAAGATAATTTCATCATTTACATAATTTTTTAATAATTAATAATTATGACATATATAAACCACCATTAACATTTAATGTTTCTCCTGTTATATAAGATGCTTTTTCAGAAGCTAAAAAAATTACGGCATCAGCTATTTCTTGAGGTTCACCAAAACGCTTAAAAGGAATTTGAGATAAAATGTAATTTTGTTGTTTTTTTTTTATATTAAATGTCATATTTGTTTTAATATATCCAGGAGATATAATATTTACAGTAATACCTTTAGATGCTACTTCTTTAGCCAAAGATTTACTAAAGCCTATTATTCCTGCTTTTGAAGCAGCATAATTTGCTTGTCCTATATTACCTGTTATTCCTACTACAGAACCAATAGTAATAATACGTCCAAAAGATTTTTTTAACATATAACGTATGACTTCTCTAGAAATTCTGAAAATAGAAGTTAAATTAATTTTTAAAAGATCATCCCATTGTTCATCTTTCATATTTATTATAAGTTTGTCATATATAATACCAGCATTATTTATTAAAATATCTATACTATGAAATTGTCTTATAATTTTTTTAATTAAGTTTGTAATTACTATTGAGTTATCTTTAAAATTAAGTATTATTCCCATCCCATTATTTTTTAAATAATTATTTATAATTTTTACTCCATTATGATTAGTAGATGTTCCGATAACATACGCACCATAATATGCTAGCGTATTTGCAATATTATATCCTATGCCTCTATTTGCACCAGTAACTAAAGCTATTTTTCCTTTAAAATTAATGTTTTTTTTCATATAATATTATAATCTTGTTAGATTTTATATTTTTTTTAAAGCTAAAAGAAATGTTTGTTGATCATATATTGAAATTATATTGATTGTATTCACAATTTGTTTAGAAATTTTAGTAAGTATATTTTTAGGAGAAAATTCTATAATATTAAATATATTTTTTTTTTCTATAAATTTAATACATTTTAACCAATTTATTGGATAATATAATTGTTTAACTAGAGCGTTTTTTATTTTTCTTGGAGATATTTCACATTTAATATCTACGTTATTTATAAAAGTAATTTTAGGTTTATTTATAGTAATTTTATTTAAAAAAAATTTAAATTCATTCTTGATAGGTTTCATTAATAAACAATGTGCCGGAATATTAATGCATATTGGAATAATATATCCTCCTAAAGACTTAAATATTTTTATGGCTTTATTTAAAGCTGATTTATTACCACTAACTGTAATATTTTTACACGAATTATAATTCGAAATTGCAACAATATTATTATATTGTGATATTTTTTTGCAAACATCTCTTACTACTTTTTTTTTAATCCTATTATAGAATACATATAATATCCATCTAAATGATTATCATACATATAACTAGTAATTTTATTCATTAATTGACCTCTAAATTTTACTAATTTAATAGCATCATGAAAACTAATAATATTACTACAAACCATTGCCGTATATTCACCCAAACTATATCCAACGACTATATTAGGTTTTATGTTTTTTTCTTGTAACCATAAATTATATATAGCAACAGATGCTGTCAAAACAGCAGGTTGTGTATAATGAGTTTTATTTAATTTTTCTATAGGACCTTTTTGCGTTAAAGACCATAAATCATATCCAAGAACTTCAGAAGCATAACTAAAAGTTTCTTCTATTATTTTATATTTTGCAGATAATGATGATAACATTCCGACAAATTGTGCCCCTTGTCCTGGAAAAATAGCAGCAAATTTTTTCATATTTCTAAGAATTAAGATTTTAAAAAATTAATGCTTATGAACTCTACTTTAGTTTTTTACAAAAACCCATTCCATCAAAAAATTTAAAATTTATAACAAAACAATACCTAACATATATACTGTCATTTGTCTAAAATTTTTTTACCTTTATAATATCCATCATCACTAATATGATGATATAAATATTTTTTACCAGTTTTTTTATTAAGCAATAAAATCTGATTTACAAAAATTTTGTCATGAGAACGCCTCATCCCTCTTTTAGATCTAGATTTTTTATGTTTTTGTACAGCCATATTAACACCTTTTTTTATATATTAAAATTTAAAATTATCAATATAATAATTATATTTAATTATAATTAAATTTAATAATATACGCAATATTATTTATTATAGTTTAATTGTAATAAACAATTAGACAATTCTGAATCTAAAGGAGCGGTTATATTTATATTTTTTTTTGTTATAGGATGTATAAATTGTATATTTTTAGCATGTAAAAATAGTCTATTTAATTTATTTTTTTTTTTAAATTTTGTATTAAAGATCTTACTTCCATAACGTTGATCATTAATTATAGGGCAACCAATATGTGACATATGTACTCTAATTTGATGTGTTCTTCCTGTTAAAGGTTTTATTTTTACTAACATTACTTCCTCATAATTTTTGATTACTCTAAATTTTGTTTCTGAGTATTTTCCTTCATGGGTGCTGGGTTGAACTTTAATTTTTTTATTTAAAAAATTTTTTAATAAAAAACCTTTAATTAAAGTATATTTTTTTTTAAAATAATTACCTTTGACTAAAGCTATATATTCTTTAATAATATCTTGTTTGCGTAATTGTTCTTGTAATATTTTTAATGCTGATCTCTTTTTTGCCATAAGTAAAACACCCGATGTTTCTTTATCAATTCTATGAACAAGTTCTAAAAAAAAATTTTTTTTATATAAAAAACGAAAATTTTCAATAATTCCGTAATTAATACCACTGCCTCCATGGACAGCTAAACCATAAGGTTTATTTATAGCTAATATGTATTTATCTTCAAAAATTATAGTTTTTTTTAAAAAATTTATTTTTTGTAATTTCGGAAAATACTTTTTTTTAATATTCTGATTACTATAAAAATATGGCAATTTTAATATATCTTGAGATGTAATTTTATAATTAGGTGATACTTTATGTTTATTGACTTTTATTTTTCCTTGTCTTAAAACTCTATAAATCATACTTTTTGGAATATTTTTAAATTTATTTATTAGAAAATTATCTATTCTCTGTTTTTCTATATCAGAAGGTACAATTAAAAATTTAGAATTTATTATTTTATACATAAAGAAGCATAACCATTGTATAGTTGATATTTAATAAGTATATTTCATATACTTATTAAATACTACTTTTCAAAATAATTTTTAATATAAAATGATTATTTTAATATAAAATTTTATGCTAGAATTATCCTAGAAGGTGTTTTTACAAAATTAATAGATCGATATCTATTTTATTATAGATCATAATTTAAATATATTTTTTATTCTAAAATAATTAGTTGTTATTTAAAGTTTTATTCATAAAATATTAAACACAAATTTTTATTATACTATTTTAGCACTTAATATAATTATATTACAACAATTAATTTATAAAAAAAACTATGAGTAAAGTTGTTATGAAAAAAATGTTAATAAACGCTACTCAAAATAAAGAGTTGCGTGTCGCTTTAGTAAAGGGACAAAAATTATATAATTTAGATATAGAAAATTCTAAATATAAACAAAAAAAATCTAATATATATAAAGGGAAAATTAGTCATATTGAACCTAGTTTAGAAGCAGTTTTTGTCGATTATGGTGTTGACAAACATGGTTTTTTACCAATTAAAGAAATTTCTAAAAATTATTTACCCGCTAACTATAATAATAACACGAATTTTAATTTTAAAAATTGTCTATTTATAGGACAAGAATTAATTGTTCAAATTAATAAAGAAGAACGTGGTAATAAAGGTGCAGCATTAACTACATTTATTACTTTAGCTGGTAGTTATTTAGTTTTGATGCCTAATAATCCTAATTCCTTAGGAATATCAAAAAGAATTGATGGAGAAGAAAGGAATAAATTAAAAAAGATATTATTGTCTTTAGATTTACCCAATAATATGGGATTAATAATACGTACTGCTGGTTTAGGTAAGAGTATAGAAACATTAAAATTAGATTTACAATCAAGATTAAAACATTGGGAAATAATAAAAAAAATATCTGCAAATAAATCTTCTCCATTTTTAATTCATCAAGAAGGTGATATTATCATCAGATCTTTAAGGGATCATTTATGTAAAGATATAAATGAAATTTTAATTGATGATCTTAAAACATTTAAATTAGCTAAAAAATATATTAATATGTTGGGTCGATCTGACCTCAAGCATAAAATTAAATTATACACGAATATGATTCCTTTATTTAGTTATTATCAAATAGAATCTCAAATAGAAACTATATTTCAAAGAGAAGTAAGACTTTCTTCTGGAGGGTCAATTGTTATTGATACTACAGAAGCTCTTACATCTATTGATGTAAATTCATCTAAAGCTACTAATGGATTAGATATAGAAGAAACTGCTGTTAATATTAATTTAGAAGCTGCAGATGAAATTGCTAGACAATTAAGACTACGTAATTTAGGAGGACTAATTGTTATTGATTTTATTGATATGTCATTGACACAAAATAAAAAATCTGTAGAAAAAAGATTATTTTATAAAGTACGAGAAGATAAAGCTAAAATTCAAATGAGTCATATTTCTAAGTTTGGATTATTAGAAATGTCTCGCCAGAGAATGAGTTCATCTTTAAGAAAATCTAATTATCATATTTGTCCTAAATGTATAGGTAATGGAATAATAAGAAATAGTAAATCATTATTTTTATCTATTCTAAGATTAATAGAAGAAAAATCTTTTAAAGAAAATACAAAAAAAATTTATGTAATAGTACCTATAAAAATAGCGGCTTATTTATTGAATAAAAAAAAAAAAATAATAAATAATATTAAAAATAAAAAAATAAAAATATTTATTATTCCTAATAATCAACTTAACATACCTAATTATTTAATATTACGTATTAAATACGGTGAAGAAAAAAAAGATATTCATTTTTTTATTAAAAAAATATATAAATCAAAACTAAACACTTATTATTATGAATATAATGATATTTATCAGTTATTAAAACATTATTCAATATTTAAAAATAATAAATTAGATAATAATATTAATAATAAAGATAAAATCATAAATGAGAAAGATTATTTTTTTATTGGTAAAAATAAAATTTTAAATTTTTTATATTTTTTTAAAAAAAATATATTAAAAATAATTGATATTTTTTTAAACATTATTTTTGATAATGTTCGTATGAATGCTTTTTTTTCGTTTTTTCAAAAAAAATATTTTTTTAATAAAATTTTTTTTAGAAACCTAAAAGAAAACTATGAAAAAAAAATATCTTTTAGTAAAAAAATTATTTTAAATATTTTTAATAAATTTTATTTCTTTAATAAAAAAAATAATTTTAACAAAAAAACTAATTTTAGTTATTCAAGTAAAAATATAAATAACTTGCATAATTTTAAACAGTTTAATGATATATCCTCTTTATACACAAGAAAAACAAAATTAGTAATTAACTCAAATTTAATAAAAAGTAAACCAAAAATAACAAAAATGAAAAATAAATTAATATTTGATATTAAAACTAATAATAAAAATAAATCTAATTATTTTAAATTAAAAAAATTATTACGTCACAATTATATAAAATTATATAATAATTATTATATTCAGAAAAAGAATTTTCAAAGTAATGATAAGAAGATCAATATGACATATAATATTACAAAAACACCGATAGAAAAAAATATAGAATTTAATAGATTTAAGAATTTTTTTAAAATAAATAAAATAATATTTGACGAAATGAATTTCAGCAACAAAAAAAATATAACATTAAATAATTACATAATTATTTCCAATTCTTCGAGTAAGAATGATTATATAATAAAAAATAATAAATTTTTAACAAAAAAAAAAAATATATATAAAAATTATATATTATCAAGTAAATTTTTTAAAAAAAATAAAAAAATACAAAATAGTGTAATAAATAGCTACAATCATAAATTAATTAGTTCATCTTTAAAAGAAAGTAACAATAAAGATACAGGAGAAAATATAGTAAAAAGATATGTTACAGCTTCCATAAAAAGACCATAAAAATTTTCTTAATTAATAAAATTAGCAATAAATTTTTAAAATTTTTATATAGTTCTAATTTTGAACTTAAATAAAAATTTAAAATTTAAATTAAATGAATTAATTATATTTTAAATACAGAATTATTTGATTTATTTTTTTATATTTCAGAGAAAAAATATGATTTTGAAAAAAAAATATAATATGAAAAAGATTTATTCAAAATATTATATTATTAATTGTCAAAATTGTTCTACATATAAATTATGTATTTCTTATAAATTTAATAAATTTGAATTAAAAAATTTTAATAAAATAATCACAAGAAGAAAATTAGTACAAAAAGGAGATATACTTTTTAGAGCTAAAGATAAAATGAATTTTTTATATACTGTTCAATCAGGAACAATAAAAAGTTATAATTTTACTAAACAAGGAGATGAACAAATAATTAAATTTCACCTAACAAGTGATTTAATAGGATTAGATAGTATAAATAATAATGGTATGTATCATAGCTTTAGTCAAGCACTAGAAACTTCAATGTTATGTGAAATATCATTAAAAATATTTAATAATATAATGATAGAAATACCTACTATAGGTAAAAAAATTATTAATTTAATGAGTCAAGAAATAAAAATATATTATAATTTTATATTACTTTTATCTAGAAGAAATGCAGAAAAAAAAATAGCCACATTTATATATGATTTATCAAGAAAATTTAGAATAAGAGGATTATCTAAAAAAGAATTTAATTTATCTATGAATAGAAGTGATATCGGAAATTATTTAGGTCTAACAGTCGAAACAATTAGTAGAGTTTTAAGTAAATTTAAAAAAGATGGTATGTTAATTATCCAGGGAAAGCATATTATTATTAATAATTATTTAAAATTAATTAATTTAATTAATTAATTTATATTAAAATAATATGAATATACTTATAAAAGTTTACTCTAGTATTTATACGATATACAATGAGTAAACTTTTTTATTAAATCATATCTAAAATTTTAGTTATCGTATCTTTAGCATCACCAAATAACATATAACTATTATCTTTATAAAATAAAGGATTACTAATTCCCGAATAACCTTTATTCATACTTCTTTTGAGAATAATAATATTATTTGATTTCCATACTTCTAGTACAGGCATGCCAGATATTGGACTATTTATATCATCTTGAGCAGATGGATTAACAATATCGTTAGCACCTATGACTAACACAGTATCAGTATTAATAAAATCTTTATTAATTTCATCCATTTCTAATACCATATCATATGGAATATTTGCTTCTGCTAATAAAACATTCATATGACCCGGTAATCTTCCAGCAACTGGATGAATAGCAAATTTTACTCTAATATTTAATAAACTTAGTTTTTTAACTATTTCAGAAAGGGGATATTGTGCTTGAGCTACAGCTAAACCATAACCAGGGACAACAACAATTGTATTAGAATTTTTTAAAATATTTACTGTATCTTCAACAGATATTGTTTTTAAATTTTCTTCACTTTTATTGATGATAATATCATTATTATATTTTTTTACTTCTCCAATTCCTAATATTATACTTATGAAAGATCTATTCATCCCTTTACACATTAAATAAGAAAGAATTGCTCCAGATGACCCTACTAATGCTCCAGTTATGATTAATAAATCATTAGTCAACATAAATCCTGAAGAAGCAGCAGCCCAGCCTGAATAAGAATTTAACATAGATATTACCACAGGCATATCAGCTCCGCCGATACTCATTATTAAATGGAAACCAAAAAGTAGTGAAATAATAAACATTAATATTAATGATAAAATTTGTAAATTAACAATATTTGTTCTTAGAAAAATTATCATTAGTATTAATGAAACTAATAATGAACAAATATTAATTTTATTTTTATGTTTCAAATTCAAAGTTTTTAGTTGAAAAAAACCAGATAATTTATTAAAAGCAACTACAGATCCTATTAAGGTAATTGAACCGATAAAAATACTAATAAAAATTTCTATTAATTGTATATTATTATTTAAATGGGCTTTTCCATATAAAAAAAATAAATAACTATTAAATCCAACAATAATAGCAGTTAAGCCAACAAAACTATGTAATATAGCAATTAGTTGAGGCATTTTTGTCATGTCAATTTTTTTAGATATAATTATTCCTATAATTGCTCCGCAGGTAATTGCAACTAATATATAACCAATGCTACCAATTTTTGATCTTAATATAGTTACTACCATTGCCATAAGCATTCCACTTACAGCAAATACATTACCTTTTCCTGAAGTTTCTTTTTTTGAAAGACAGGCAATACTAAATATAAATAATATTGAAGATATAGTATATATAACCATGGATAAACCATCAGACATGTATAAATTCCTCTTAATTTTTACGAAACATTTTTAACATACGTTGAGTGATAGTTAATCCCCCAAAAATATTTATACTAGATAGTAAAATTCCTAAAAAAGATAACATAATTATAGTAGAATAATTACTATCAATTTGTAATATAGCTCCAACAATAATAATACCAGATATAGCATTTGTTACAGACATTAAAGGTGTATGTAATTTATGACTGACATTCCATACAACATAATAACCTATAATACAAGATAATAAAAATATTATAAAATGAGGAATAATTTCATTAGGAATAAATTGAGAAATATAAAAAATAATTGATAAAAATAATGTAAATAATAAGTATTTTTTTGGAGAAAATTTATTTTTTTTAGTTAAACTAATTTTTTTATTTTCTGAAATATTGATTATTTGCTCTTCTTTTTCCATACTTAGAATTGTTTTTTGTGGAGCGGGATAAATAATTTTATTATTATCAATAATAGTCATATTACGGATAATTTCATCTTTTAAATTAATTTCAATTTCTCCTAAATTATTTTTAGATAATAATTTTACTAAATTTATAATATTTGTACTGTATAAGCGAGATGCTTGTAAGGGTAATCTACTTGCTAAATTAGTAAATCCTATTATTTTTATATTATTATCTGTAGTAATTACCTTATCTTTTTTTGATAATTCACAATTACCACCATTTTCAATGGATAGATCAAATATAATACTACCTGGTTTCATATATTTAATCATTTTTTTAGTAATTAAAATAGGAGCTTTTTTATTTGGAATAGATGCTGTAGTAATGATAACATCTGTAGTTTTTACTATATTAATAAATAATGTTTCTTCTAATTTTAATTTTTTTTTTGATAAAAGACTACTATATTCATTCTTATCATCTATATTTTGTTGAGTTTTTAATTCTAAAAATTCAGCTCCCATACTATTAATCTGCTCTTTTACTTCTTTTCTTGTATCAAAAGCTGTTACTATTGCTCCTAAACTTTTAGCAGTAGCAATAGCCGATAATCCAGCTACACCAGCCCCAATAACCATTACTTTAGCGGGTAATATTTTACCTGCAGCAGTAATCTGTCCATTTAAAGATCTACCTAATAAGTAGATTGACTCTATTATACTTCTATATCCTGAAAGATTATTCATAGAACTTAATGCATCAAGAGATTGTGCTCTAGAAATTCTAGGTACAGCATCCATAGCAATAGTGGTTATATTTTTTAATAATAAACAATCTAAAAGTTCTTTGTTTTTTAATGGCCAAATAAAACTGATTAATATACTATTATTTTTAATTAATTTTCTTTCTTCATTATTAAGTGGATGTATTTTTATGATTATATTTGCATTCCAAATTTTATTTTTATCTACTATTTTTGCTCCTGCTTGTATAAAATCTTCATTTTTAAAATAAGATAAAATACCTGCATCTTTTTCAAAAGAAACATCAAAACCTAATTTTATTAAATCTTTAACATTAGATGGAGTAACAGCAACTCTTTTTTCTTTAAAAAATCTTTCTTTTGGTATCCCAATTAACATTACAAATTCCTTATTTTGTAAAAAAAATTTCTATATTTTTCAAAAATTCAATATTTATTAAATATAAAAATTATCATTTATTAAAATAATTATCAAATTAATATTTTTGGAAAAAAATAAATACGTAAAGAATAACAAATAATAATGAATATTTACTGATATTTCATCATCATAATATTAAATCCTGCATCTACATGAATTATTTCTCCGGTAATTCCCAAAGATAGATCAGAAGCTAAAAATGTAGCTACATTTCCAATATGATTAATATTAATATTAATTGGTAAAGGAGTTATTTTTTTATAGTATTTTAACGTATTGTTAAAATTATTTATTTTTGAAGATGCAATAGTCTTCAAAGGAGCAGGAGAAATACCGTTAATTCTAATATTTTTCTTGCCAATATTACATGCTATATAACGAATATTTGCTTCTAAAGATGCTTTTGCTAATCCAATAATATTATAATTAGGAACAAAATATTTTGAACCTAAATATGACAAAACAATAATTGATGATTGATTATTTAATATATTTATACATCCTTTAACCATACCTAATAAACTATAAGAACTGATATCATGCGATATTTTAAATCCTTCGCGTGAAGTATTCTGAATAAAATCACCATTTATTTCATTATTAGGAACAAAAGCGATAGAATGTACAAAACCATCAAATTTATTCCATATTGTTGCTATTTGTAAAAATAAATTTTTTATATCTTCATCTTTAGATACATCACATTTTAATATAGGATATTTGGTCATTTTTTTTACTAACTTTTCTATTTTTGTTTTATATCTTTCTTTTTGATACGAAAAAATTAAATTTGCTTTATTATTATACATAATTTTTGCAATACCATACGATATGGATAATTTATTTAGAATACCTGTAATTAATATTTTTTTTCCTAATAATAAAGACATAAGATTTCACCATTCAATAAGTACCATTATATCAATAAATTTAATAAAAAAAATAAAAAATTTAAAGTAATTAAATTGTTTTTTAAAAAAATATGTAAAAATTCGATGTTTCTCACCTTTTTGATTTCTTTTACTAGACAAATGTAATATTAATTGATGTACTTTTAATGGCACAAATTTAGTGTCTATTTTTATGTAAGGGTAATAATTGATGTCCAAGATTAAAGGTAACGTTAAGTGGTTTAATGAATCTAAAGGTTTTGGGTTCATTACTCCTGAAGATGGTAGTAAGGATGTTTTTGTACATTTCTCTGCGATTCAGAGTAGTGGATTTAAAACATTAACTGAAGGACAAAAAGTTGAATTTGAGATCACTAACGGAGCCAAAGGTCCTTCTGCTGCTAATGTGATTGCTCTTTAAATTTCTTTAGTGTAAGAAGGATTTAAAAAAAAATTGCCTCTGATGATAGTTGAAGTTTTTATATTTAAGTATTTAGAGTATATATGTAAATTTTTTTTATAATATAGACATTCTAAAGAATATTTATAAAAAAATAAATTTTTTCAGAGGCATCATATTAAAATTTTTTATTATTAATGAGAATAATTTTCTGCATTATATGAAGAACGAATAAAAGGACCACATACTACTTTTTTAAATCCTAAATTATTTGCTATGTTCTTTATTTGATTAAATTCCGCAATACTAATGTATTTATATACAGGTAAATGATTTATACTTGGCTGTAAATACTGACCTATAGTTAGTATATCAACTCCGTTATTTTTTAAATCTTGAATTGTTTTTAATAATTCTGTAAATTTTTCTCCTAAACCTACCATTAATCCTGATTTTGTCAAAATTTTAGGAAAATAATGTTTAAATCTTTTTAATAATATTAATGATTTTTGATAGTTGCCAGCAGGTCTTATTTTATGGAACAAATTTTCTACTGTTTCTAAATTATGATTGAAAACATCGGGTAAAGAATTACTAATAATTTTTAAAGCTTTTTCTATACAATTTTTAAAATCAGGAACTAAAATTTCTATTTTTATATTAGTATTTTTTTGACGTATTTGTTTTATACAGTCAGCAAATTGCGTTGCACCTCCATCGTGTAGATCGTCACGATTAACAGAAGTAACTACAACATATTTTAATTTCATTTGATGAATAGTATTTGCTAAATTTAATGCTTCATTTTTATTATATCCTTGAAAAGGTCTACCATGTTTAATATTACAATATAGACAATTTCTAGTACATATATTACCTAATATCATAAATGTTGCTTGCCCTTTACTAAAGCATTCCATAATATTAGGGCAAGCTGCTTCTTCACATACAGAATGTAAACCATTATTTTTAATAAATGATTTAATTTTTTTTATTTTATTATTATGTTTTGCTAAAAATTTAATTTTAATCCAATTTGGTTTTTTTAAATATTTTTCTTTCATGTTATATAAATTTTTTTAGTCGAGATAAGTGGAATATATAATATTATAAATAAAAAATTAATACTATTTGATTTAAAAATTGTATTTATTAATTAAAAAAATAAATTCACGTATTAATAATTTTTTAATTATAGATATTTTAATATTAGGGACAAAATTTTTTAATTGAGTCATTTTTAATTTTTTAAAACCACAGGGATAAATATATTTAAAAGGGGATAAATTCATATTTACATTAAAAGAAATACCATGTGACGTATATCCTTTAGATATTTTTAATCCTATAGATGCTATTTTTTTTTTATTAATATATACCCCAGGAGTATGATTATTAATATTTTTGTCTGAATGAATATTAAAATATAATAAGATATTTGTTATTGTTTTTTCCAGTAAGAAAATCAAAGATCTTATATTAAGATTTCTTTTTTTTATATTTATTAAGATATACATAATTTGTTGACCTGGAGCATGATATGTAATTTTACCTCCTCTGTCACTACTAAATAAAGGAATATTATGATGATAATTTATCATATTATTTATAGTTGATGCTCTTCCATTTGTAAATACAGGAGTATGTTCAACTAACCATATTTCATCTAATGAATTATTAAACCTATTTAATGAAAAATCACACATTTTTTTATAAGTTATATTCCATGGTTCTATTCCTAGATAACGTATAATGAAATTTTTTTTATACATAATTTATTATAAAAAATATATTTTTATTTATTGATGTATCCATTTATTTAGTTTTAACCTAATATAATCTAAAAAACAGAATACAATATTACCTTTGGGTACTTTATTCAAAGCAACTAATGGATATGTGTTTACTATATGATTATTAATTATAAAAGTCATACTACCTAATATTTTGTTTTTATGTACCGGTGCAAAAATTTTATTATTTGAAATATGATATATAATTTTTATTTTTTTTTCTTGGTTTTTTAAAATTGTTAGATATACATTTTGATTAATTCCAATATTAACAGTACCATATCTACCATATAATATTGGGAGTGCAGCAATTTTTTGATTTTTTTTTATTGGATTTATTGTTCTAAAAGTTTCAAAACCCCAATTTAATAATCTTTTACTATTTATTTTTCGATCTTCTTCTGTTTTATCACCTAAAATAACAGCAATTAATCGCATATGATTTTTTGTTGCAGAAACTATCATATTATATCCGGCTATTTCAGTATGACCAGTTTTTATCCCATCTACATTTAAAGAATTATCCCATAATAATAAATTACGATTATTTTGATGTATATGATTAAATGTAAAATTTTTTTCTTTATATATAGAATATTCTTGAGGTAGATCATGAATTAATGCCTGCCCTAAAATAGCTATATCTCTTGCTGAAGTATATTGTCCTGGTATATCTAAACCATGTACATTTTTAAAATATGTATTTTTTAATCCTATTTTTTTAGAATAAAAATTCATTAAATCTATAAATTTTTTTTGTTTCCCAGATACATATTCTGCCATAGCTACACAAGCATCATTTCCTGATTGTAATATAATTCCTTTTATTAATTTTTCTACAGAAATACGATCTCCAACTCTTAAAAACATTAATGAAGATCCGGAAAACAAGGGATTACCTGTAGCCCAGGCATTATTACTAATTGTTACAATATCACTACGTTTTATTTTTCCTGTTTTTATTGCTTTACCTATAACATAACTAGTCATAATTTTTGCTAAACTTGCAGGTTTCTGGTGTTTATCAGCATTTTTTTCTGTTAATACTGTACCTGTATTATAATCTATTAAAATATATGATTTAGAATTGATGCAAGGACGAGATATTACATCAAAAATATTTTCATTTGCACTAATTATCGTTGAATATATTATAAATGTAGTAGTTAATACTTTAACAATTTTTTTATTTATTTTATTATATTTTTTCTTTATTTTCATTATATTTATGGCTCGTTATGATTATATAGTAAAAGATTTTGTGATAAATTTTTAAAAAAATTTTTAATTATATCTATAAAAGTATTATTTTATATAATTTTTTTAGAAATGTAACTAAAATTTTAATGAAATAAAATTTTTTAAATAAAAAATAAATAAATTTATATACTAAGATTTGTAAACTTAAAATGATAAATATTAATTATAAAAAAAAATATAAATTTGCATTGGGTATAGAATATAATGGTAGTAATTATCATGGTTGGCAAAAACAAAAAAATTTTTATAAAAAAACTATACAAGAATATTTAGAAAAAGCTATTAGTAAAATAGCTAATCATAAAATAAAAGTGTTTTGTGCTGGTAGGACCGATATAGGAGTACATAGTTTAGGACAAGTAGTTCATTTTGAAACTTATAATATAAGAAATAATAAATCCTGGATTTTGGGAATAAATAGTTTATTACCAAAAGATATAGTTGTAAATTGGGTTGTTCCTGTACAAAAAGCATTTCATGCTAGATTTAGTGCTATTTCTCGTAGATATTATTATATTATATATATTAATCAGTATAGATCAGCATTATTTAATAATTTAGTTACCACATATAAATATAATTTAAATATTGAAAAAATGAAAAGGGCAACAAAATATTTATTAGGTGAAAATGATTTCACATCATTTAAATCAGGGAAGGATAAATCTTCTCATTCTTTTAGAAAAATATTTAATTTTAACATTAATAAATACGGAAATTATGTTATAATTGACGTACGTGCGAATGCTTTTTTATGTCATATGGTACGTAATATTGTAGGAAGTTTATTAGAAATAGGTATTGGAAATAAAGAAGAAAATTGGTTATTAGAATTATTACAAATAAAAGATAGAACAAAAGCTGCAGCAACAGTCCAACCCAATGGTTTATTTTTAGTTGAAGTCAAATATCCAGATTATTTTTGTATTCCTTGTATTAATTATAATTCATATTTTTTTTTAAAAAACTTATTAGTATAAGTAACTGTAGGATAAAAATTTCCTTATTTTAATAAAAATAAATATAAATATTTATAATATAAAACATGTTATACAGTAATCTAATTTAATATTTTATTACCTTTAATATTTGAAGATCATAAAAATTTCATTATAGCAAAAGTTTGTTATGAAATATATCTATGATGGATTATTATAATAATATTTATGTTTTCTATATATAATTTTTATAGAGGTTTTATAAAAAAATATTAATAATTTTGATATATTTTATATTTTATAAATATAAAATATAAAATTAGTATTTTTTATATAACAAAAATTGCTTTACATTTTATAATATTTTTGTTTATTTTATTTTTAGTTAATTTAATTAATATTTTTTTAAATAAAAAAATAGAAAAATCATTTTTAAATTATATAAATAAAATATTAAGATTGTTTTTTTGGAATATTGAAAGATTATTTTATAGTTTTATTCTCTTTATATTTATATTTATTTCATGATGTATATAAAAATTATTATTATAGTTTTTTAGATAGATAAAAATCAAAAATTTTTACTTATTATAATAAAACAATTGAAAAGAATAATAAAATTTTTAAAAAAAATAAACACTCACCCTAAAAATTTTATACCCAGAGCGGGAATTGAACCCGCACAGCAATATTAAATGCCGAGGGATTTTAAGTCCCTTGTGTCTACCTATTCCACCATCTGGGCAATATATATATAATATATTAAGTAAAATTAAAAGGCGCATCCCGGAATCGAACCGAAATAAGAGGATTTGCAATCCTCCGCATAAACCATTCTGCCAATGCGCCATTATTATCACAATAATTTTACATTATCAAACTTTTTTATCATATATAAAAAAATTATTTTTGTATATATTTTTTAAAAAAAAATTTATTATTTAATAATATATTATTATATAATTTTTTCTATATAATAATAAGAAGTGTGTTAATTATTAATTTTTTTAATATTTATCTTATTTAAAAATAATATTTATTATATTAAGAAATATTTTTATAAAATTTATTTAATTTTTTAAGGGGAGATATGTCAATAAAATTAATATTTGTTATTAATTGTGGTAGTTCTTCTTTAAAATTTTCAGTTATAAATCCACTAACAAAAGAAAGATTGTTATTTGGAATTTCTGAATATTTTAATAATAAAAATTCTTATATTAAGTGGATAATAAACCATAATGAACAAAAAATAGAATTTAATTCTATTACTAATCATCAAATTATTTTAAATTATTTAGTAAAAAAAATTTTAATGAAATATCCTAATATATATAATAAAATTATAGGGATAGGGCATCGTATAGTACATGGTGGAGAAAACTTTACAGATTCTGTAATAATTAATTCTAAAAGTATAGAAGGCATAAAACAGGCATCTATATTTGCTCCTTTACATAATCCTGTTCAATTAATAGGGATTAAAGAAATTAGTAAAATTATACCTCATTTAAAAAATAAGCAAGTAGCTGTTTTTGATACTTCTTTTCATCAGACACTTTCTGAAACAGCATATTTATATGCATTACCTATTCATTTTTATGAAAAATATAAAATACGTCGTTATGGAGCGCATGGAACAAGTCATAAATATGTATCTAAAACTGCTGCAAAAATATTAAATATTTCACTAAATGAATTTAATTGTATTTCATGCCATTTAGGAAATGGTTCGTCAATTACAGCCATTTATAATGGTAAAAGTATCGATACTTCAATGGGATTAACTCCTTTAGAAGGTTTAGTTATGGGTACAAGATGTGGTAATATTGATCCTGCTATTATTTTTTACATGAAAAATGAATTAAATATTAAAATTAATAAAATTTATAAAATATTAACCGAAAAATCAGGTGTGTTAGGATTAACACACTTAACAAGTGATTTTAGATATCTTGAAAATTATTATTCCAAAAATAAAAAAATAAAAAGAGCTATTAAAATATTTATTCATAATTTATCTAAATACATAGCATCATATACTATTTTATTAAAAGAAAAAATAAATGCGATTATTTTTACAGGTGGTATTGGAGAAAATAGTATTTTAATTAGAGAAAAAACAATAAAAAAATTAAAAATTTTTGGTATTTTTCTTGATAAAGAATTAAATAATTATATGAAATTAGGAAAATCTGGTTTTATTAATAAAAAAAATAGTAGTATTCCAATACTAGTAATTCCAACAAATGAAGAATTAATTATTGCACAAGATACATTTAGAATTATTAATATTTAATTTTATAAAATAAATTAATTAGAGGTATGTGTGTATGGTAAGAATTATTATGTCTATACCAGTAGATATTGATAATCATTTTTTTACAAGTATGAGTATAGGCTTATTACATTATTTACAAAAAAAAAAATTAAAATGTAAATTCTTTAAACCTATTTCTCAAATAGAAAATTATGATTTTAATCATACTAATCAAATTTTAAAAAAATATTCTAATATAGAATCTATTGATTCATTAAATATAAACAAGATAGAAGTATTTAATAATGATATTGAATATAATAATATTATAAATTTAATAATAAAAAAATATTATGAAAATAAAAATAATACTGATGTTATTTTTATTGAAGGATTAATACCTGTATATGTTAAAGAATTAATGTTTGATTTAAACTGTAAAATAGCTAATATATTTAATGTAGAAATAATATTTATTACATCTATATTATCAAAAAATAAAAATTTTAAAAAAATAAAATCTAAAATTGATATTATTTTTAAAAAAAAAATATATAATTATAACTCAAGAAGTGTATTTTTTTTTATAAAAGAAATTTTCCAAAAAAGATATTTTAATATTTTTTTTAAAAATTTAAATAATTTTGAATTGAATAATATTCAAAATAAAACAATTCATCAAAATAATATTTTTTCAATAACGGAAGAGAAAATTACATATATACCATGGCTAAAAAATAATATATTTGGAATTAATTTAAAAGAAATTTTTAATTATTTGAATTGTAATGTTATTAATCTTATTGAAAAAAATAGAATTAAGTATATTATTTTTTTTGATAAAAATTTCTTTTTAAAAGAAAAATTTTTTTTACAATCTTTAATAATTTTTTCAATAAAAAATAAAAAAATTTTAGAAAAAATATATAATTTTTTAAGTAAAAAAATTTTTTTTAATGCTTTACTTTTTATCGATTTTCAAAAAAAAAATAAAATATACAACAATATTATTTTTAACAAAATTATTAAAATTGCTATTAAAAAAAACATAACTATTTTATATTTAGAAGACAATATTTGTCAAATTAATTTAAAATTAGTAAATTTTTACAAATATGATTTTCCCATTCAAGATAAAAAATTAATTTTAAATATTATTAATTATATATCTCAACATATTCCAAAAAATTTTCATTATAAAAAATATTTAAATTATAAATTTTATATTTCACCTTATATTTTTAAATATAATTTGGTAGAACGAGCATCTAAAATAAGAAAAACTATTTTATTACCAGAAGGTAATGAATTACGTATTATACAAGCAGCATCCATATGCTCCTATCAAAAAATAGCTAATTGTGTACTTTTTGGAAAAAAAAAAGAAATAATGAGTATTTTTAAAATAAATAAAATAAAATTTAATACAAATATTAATATTATTGATCCTGATTTAATCAGAAATAATTATATTGATTTATTAGTTAAAATGAGAAAACATAAATGTTTAACTGAATATGATGCAAAAAAATTATTAAAAGATAATATCTTTTTAGCTACTATGATGTTAAAAACAAATCAAATTGATGGTATTGTTGCTGGTGTAAATACAACAACAGCTAATACTATTAGACCAGCATTGCAAATTATTAAAACTTCGCCTGATTATTCTATAATATCATCAATATTTATTATGTTATTACCTAAAAATGTATTAATATATGGTGATTGTGCTATTAACCCAAATCCTAATTATAAACAATTGGCTGAAATAACAATACAATCTGCTGAAACAGCCAAATTATTTGATATAGTACCTAAAATAGCAATGATTTCATATTCTACAGGAAATTCCAGTTCAGGAATAGAAGTTGAAAAAGTACATAAAGCAACTAAATTTTTACAAAATAAATTCCCGGATTTAATTATAGATGGACCCTTACAATATGATGCTGCTGTAGATGAAAAAATTGGGAAATATAAAGCACCAAATTCTTTAGTTGCAGGTAATGCAAATATTATTATATTTCCAGATCTTAATACTGGAAATACAACCTATAAAGCAGTACAGAGATCTTCTAATATAATTTCTATAGGACCTATACTTCAAGGAATAAATCAACCAATAAATGATCTTTCACGTGGTGCTTCTGTTGAAGATATAATTTATACTATTGCTGTAACTATTTTACAATCAAAAATTAAAACATAAAATGTATAATTTATTTATATATTACTTAATTTAAATAAAATTTTTTTTGAAATTTTAAATTTTGATCAAATTCGTAAACAATAGGCATGCCTGTAGGAATATTTAAATTAACTATTTCCTTGTCATCTATTTGTTCAATATATTTTATTAATGCTCTTAAAGAATTCCCATGAGCAACAATAATTATTCTCTCTCTATTTTTTATTTTATATAAAATGTCATTTTCCCATACATATATAACCCTTTTTAAGGTTGTAGATAAACTTTCAGCCAAGGGTAGTTGATAATCTTCTAATTTTGAATATTTAGTATCATATCTTGGTGATCTAAGATCTTCCATTGTTAATGAGGGAGGAGTTGTTGTAAAACTACGTCTCCATTTTTGTACTTGTTCCTCACCATATTTTTGTGCAATTTGATCTTTATTCATTCCTTGTAATGCTCCATAATGTCTTTCATTTAATCTCCATGTTTTTTTGACAGGTATCCAAAGTTGATCTAATTCTGTTAAAACTAAATATAAAGTATGTATAGCTCTTTTTAAGACAGAAGTATAAGCATAATCAAATTTAAAATTATTGTTTTTTAATTTTTTTCCAGCTTCTATAGCTTCAATTTTCCCTACTTTAGATAATCCAATATCATTCCATCCTGTAAAAAGATTTTTTTTATTCCATTTACTTTCACCATGACGTAATAGTATTAATTTTGTATTAGACATAAAATTACCTTTGCATTAATTAAATTTATTAAATATCAAAAGAAGAACCACAATTGCAAATATTTTTCATATTTGGATTTTTTATAATAAATTTAGATTCTTCAATATTTTCAATATAATCAATAATACTCTCATCTAAATATTGAATACTAATTTGGTCTATTATTAAATTTATATTTAACGATTTTATTATAACATCATTTGAATTAATTTTCTTATCTAAAATAAATTCATATTTAAACCCACTACAACCGCCACCAATAATAAATATTCTAAAATTCATATTATTATTATTTTTATATAATTTTCTTATCTGATTGGCAGCTTTTGGAGTCAAAATAATATTTTTATTAATCAACATATTTTTCATTTTCATAAACGTAAAATAGAGAATAGTAAAAAAAATTTTAAATAAAATTTAAATAATATTTATAATTTTTTTATATAATCTGGATTTATAACGAGCTGCTTTATTTTTATGAATTAAACCTTTTTGTACTTGTCTGTCTATAACAGATTGCGTAGTTTTATATATTTCTTTTGATAAATTAATATTTTTGTCAAATATTTTTTTTTTTACCTTTTTTATAAAAGTACGTAACATAGAACGATAACGAGTATTGTGTTTTCTATTTCTTTCTGTTTTTAAAATTCTTTTCTTAGATGATTTAGTATTTGCCATATAAAAACTCCTTGAAATATAATTTTTTAATATTTTATAAAGATTATATACTATATAAATTATTATTATATATAATATTTTTATGTAAATAAATTTAATTTTTAATTTTATTAAAAAATTTTTATTGATATTTTTTAAAATAAAAAAGATATTTATTAAATAATTTAAAATAAACAATGATGAATATGAAAAATCAACTTAATTTGAATTTACCTAAAACTAAATTTCCTATGAGAGCAAATCTTTCTACTAATGAGTCAATTATGATTGAAAAATGGGAGAAAGATAATTTATATAAATTAATATTAAAATCTAAAAAAAATAAAAAAACATTTATTTTACATGATGGCCCCCCATATGCTAATGGAGACATACATATTGGACATGCTTATAATAAAATTTTGAAAGATATTATTTTAAAATTTAAAAATTTAGATGGATATAAAACTATATTTATTCCTGGATGGGATTGTCATGGACTACCTATTGAACAAAAAGTAGAAGAAATTTTAAAGTTAAAAAATAAAAAACTTTCTCAAAAACAATTTAGAATTGAATGTAGAAAATATGCTCTTAAACAAATTCTTAAACAAAAAAAAGATTTTATTAGATTGGGTATAATTGCTGATTGGAAAAATTATTATTTAACAATGAATTTTAAAACAGAAGCAAATATTATACGCACCTTAGGTAAGGTAATAAAAAACAATCATATATATAAAGGTAAAAAACCTGTACATTGGTGTACAAAATGTCTTTCTTCTTTAGCAGAAGCAGAAGTAGATTATACTGATATAAGATCATTATCAGTATATGTAAAATTTCAAATTAATAATACAAAAATTATTAATCAATTTTTAAACATGGAAATAAAAAATTTTAATATATCATTTTTAATATGGACTACAACTCCTTGGACTATTCCTGCTAACAGGGCTATTACTTTACATCCTCAAATATATTATCAATTTATACAAATTGATAATGATATTATAATTTTAGCAAAAAAAATGGTGCATTTTGTTTTTTTAAAAACTAAAATTAAAAATTGGACTATTATAGGAGAAATACAAGGTAAGAATTTTTTAAATGTATATGTAATAAATCCTATTAACAAAAATATTTCTCCTATAATTTTAAGTAATTATATTTCTGAAAATACAGGAACTGGAATTGTGCATATGGCTCCTAATCATGGATTAGATGATTATAATATATGTAATGAAAATAAAATAAAATGTTTAAATAATATAATAGATAAAAGGGGATTTTTTATAAAAGGAACACATCCTAAATTAGATAAAATGGATATTTTTTCTTCAGAAAAAATTATTCAATCTATTTTAATAAAAACAAATTCATTATTTTTATCAGAATATTATGTACATAATTATCCTCATTGTTGGCGTCATAAAATACCTATAATATATCGATCCACTCCACAATGGTTTATTAGTATGAATAAAAATAATTTAAGAAAATTATCATTGAAATCTATGAAAAAAGTAAAATGGATACCTAAATGGGGTTATAATAGGATGTATATTATGTTAAATAAAAGACCTGATTGGTGTATAT
This sequence comes from Enterobacteriaceae endosymbiont of Donacia tomentosa, assembly GCF_012571135.1. Taxonomy (NCBI): domain Bacteria; kingdom Pseudomonadati; phylum Pseudomonadota; class Gammaproteobacteria; order Enterobacterales; family Enterobacteriaceae; species Enterobacteriaceae endosymbiont of Donacia tomentosa. The sequence continues at coordinate 62,757 of NZ_CP046216.1, read as the reverse complement.
CTAGACAACGTATTTGGGGTATTCCAATACCTCTATTTATTCATAAAAAAACACAAAAAATACATATAAATTCTTTAAATTATATAGAAACAATAGCAAAAATGATAGAAAAAAAAGGTATACAAGAATGGTGGGATTTAGATATTGAAAAATTTTTAGGTAAAGATGCCTGTTTATATGAAAAAGTTTTAGATACATTAGATGTTTGGTTTGATTCTGGTTCTACTTATAATTCTATTATAAAACAAATTCATGAATTACAAAAATCTCATATTGATATGTATTTAGAAGGAACAGATCAATATAGAGGATGGTTTATTGCTTCACTAATTATTTCAACAGCTATAGATAAAAAACCTCCATATAAAACTGTTATCAGTCATGGTTTTACTGTAGATGAAAATGGAAAAAAAATGTCTAAGTCTTTAGGTAATACTATTAAACCACAAAATATAGTAAATTCTTTAGGAGGTGATATTTTAAGATTATGGGTAGCTTCAACAGATTTTTCTAATGAAATAAATATATCTCAAAAAATTTTACAAAGAACTACAGAAATTTATCGACGTATTCGTAATACTGCTAGATTTTTATTATCTAATTTAAATGATTTTATCCCTGAAAAAGATATGTTAAAACCAAATGAAATGTTATTATTTGATAAATGGATAATTAATAAAACTAAAATTGTACAAGATAAAATTATAAAATATTATAATCAATATAATATACAAAATGTAGTTCATGAAATTATGCAATTTTGTTCTATAGATTTAGGTTCAGTTTATTTAGATATTATTAAAGATAGACAATACACATTTAAAAAAAAAAGTATAGAAAGACTAAGCTGTCAAACGTCATTATATATGATAATTGAATCCTTGGTACGATGGATAACACCAATTTTATCTTTTACAGCAAATGAAATTTGGAATTATATCCCAGGATTAAGATCTAAATACGTTTTCACAGAAGAATGGTTTTCTAAATTATTTACATTACCACATAATTCAATTATGAATAATGAATATTGGAATGATCTTTTAATTTTTAAAGATGAAATAAATAAAATTATTGAATATGCAAGAGAAAAAAAAATTATAGGTAGTTCACTAGAAGCAAATATAACTTTATATGTAAATAATAATATTTATCAAAAATTAATTCTATTAGGTTCCGAATTACGTTTCTTCTTATTAATTTCAGATATTACTCTTATAAAATATAAAAAAAAATGTACAAATAAATTAATAGAAAAATTTAAAATTATTAAATCAAAAAATTATAAATGTGTAAGATGTTGGTACTATAATAATACCACTAATAGTGATATTTGTGATCGTTGTAAAATTAATACTATAGGAAATGGAGAAAAACGTTTATTTATATAATAAATTTTTTATGATTAAATTAAAAAATTATATTAATTTATCACTTTTGTATATTATATTTGTAATAATAACTCTTGATTTACTTAGTAAAAATTATGTTATTAATCATTTTAAATTAAATAGATGTTATTATATAACAACTTTTATCAATATTATATATCTACAAAATTATGGTATAATTTTAGGTTTTTTTTTAAAAAAAAATCTTAAAATTAATAATTTTGCTATATTAATAATAAACATTGTTATTTTTATATTATTTATTTGTTATGTAGAATATAAAGATAATTTATTATCTTATATTTTTATTATTAGTGGAATATTAAGTAATATGATTAACAGAATTCAGTATGGTTTTGTTGTTGATTTTATTAATATACATATTTACAATTTTAATTTCCCTATTGTTAATATAGCAGATATAATAATTCTTATTGGCATTATAATTTTTATAATACAAAATTTTTATGAAAAATAAAAAATAAACTATAAAAAAAAATATGAAAAAAAATAAAATTCGTTTAGCAATTTCTGGTATTTATGGCCGTATGGGGCAAGAAATATTAAAAATAATAAATCAAGAAAATAATAATATATCTTTAAATGGTATTTTAGAGAAAAAAAACTTAATAAATAATAAAAGTAAAGTTTTATATAAATCTAATTATTTACAAGTGCAATCTGATTTATTAAGTATAATTAATGATTTTGATATATTAATAGATTTTACAAATCCAGATACAACAATAAACTATCTTAATATATGTAAAAAATATAATAAAAAAATGGTTATTGGTACTACTGGTTTTACTGAAAAAGAAAAAATAATTATAAAAGAAGCATCAAAAAAAATAGCTATTGTTTTTACATCGAATTTTAGTCAAGGTATAAATATATTATTTAAAATTTTAAAAAATATAACTGAAATTTTTTGTATTAATCAACAAGAAAATTTAGATATAGATATTATAGAAAAACATCACAAAAAAAAAATAGATTCTCCTTCAGGTACCGCATTATTTATTAAAGATATCATTGATCAATCTTGTAAAAAATATAATTTTTTACAAAAAATATTTTTTCATTCTATAAGAGCTGGTGATATCCCAGGTGAGCATAAAATTATATTTTCTTTAATGGGAGAACAAATAGAATTAACTCATAAAGCTTTAAATAGAATCCCTTTTGCAAGGGGAGCTGTAAAAGCTGCTATTTGGTTAATTAAAAAAGAAACAGGTATATATAATATGGAACATGTATTAAATATATAAAATTAAGTTATCTAAAAAATAGTAAATATACTTGGTGAGAGGGTATATTATTTTTTCTAATGTAAAATATTTTGTTTTTTATATAGATAGGAAGTCTATGTGATAAACTTTTTTATTTTTATAGGGATGATACTGAATATCTAATACTTTAACTTTAAAAATATTATTTTGTTCGTCTATTAAATTTAATTTTTTATTTAAAAAATTACTGAGGTCAACATTTGACATATCTTGATTTTTAATAAAAATTGAAATTTCTTTTATTTTTTTACCGTAAATAATAGCAGGAAACTTATTATTTTTTCGTAGATGTTTACTAAATTTTTTTCCTGTTTTTATTCTTTGAAAACATTTTATACAATGCATATTTATTTCTCTTTTTTAATTGTTTTAGATTAAAATAATTTTTTGGCAGTATCTAGTAAATCTTGTCTAAATACTTTTTTCATATTTAAAATAGCATCGATAATATCATTATGTACCATTTTATCATTTTTTATACCTACACATCTACCTCCTAAACCTTTATATAATAATTCTACCGAATAAGCACCCATTCTAGATGCTAGAATACGATCATAAGCTACAGGAGATCCTCCCCTTTGGATATGTCCTAAAACTGTTGTTCTAGTTTCTCTTTTAATTTTTGTTTCAATAAATCTTGCTAATTTATTAATATCACAAATAAATTCAGTGATCAACACGATTGCATGTTTTTTACCTTTATCTATTCCAAGTTTGATTTCTCTTACTAAATCATTTTGATTATAAGTAATTTCTGGTAGTATAATAAATTCACAACCTCCAGCAATTGCTGCTGCTAAAGTTAAATCACCACAACGCCTTCCCATAATTTCTATAATTGATATTCTTTGATGAGAAGTTGATGTGTCTCTTAATCGATCTATTGCTTGGACTATGGTTTCTAATGCTGTAAAATATCCTATGCTGTAATCAGTACCTGCCACATCATTGTCAATGGTACCAGGTATTCCTATACATGGGAAGCCCATTTCGGTTAATAACTTTGCTCCTAAATAAGTACCATCTCCTCCAATAACAACCAGAGCATCAATACCCTGTTTTTGCATATTTTTAATGGCTATAGAACGGATTTTTTGATCTTTAAATTGAGGAAAACGAGCAGAACCTAAAAAAGTTCCACCTCTATTAATAATATCAGATACACTATATCTATTTAATTTTATTAAATTATTTTTATATAATCCTAAATATCCATTATATATCCCAAATACTTGAATATTATAGCCTATTGCTGTTCTGACAATACCACGAATAGCTGCATTCATCCCAGGTGCATCTCCTCCACTTGTAAGAACACCAATTTTTTGAATCATTTTTTACTCCTTTACTATAAGAATAATTAAATATTAATGTTTATTAATTTTTAAAAAAACCTTTATATTTTTCAGAAACGATAGAATATGGATCTTGATGTATAATAATTTCTGAGTAAGGAAATTTTTTATTTAAAGCATTTTCTATCTCTTCTGCTATAGAATGTGACTCTAATAAAGGTAAATTATCATCTAATACTAAATGAAATTGTATAAAACGTGTAGGTCCTGATTGTCTGGTTTTTAATTGATGTGCTCCCATAACTCTAGGCCAAGAACTTATTAGATTTATTATTATATTTTTTTCTTTATTTGGTAAAGATTTATCTAATAATGATTGTATTGCTTTATATCCAACTTTAAAAGAATTATAAAAAATAAAAATACTTATTACTGATGCTATTAAAGAATCTGCTTTTTTTATATTATAAAAATTTAAAATTAAAGCAGCTAAAATTGCACTATTAATTAAAATATCGGATTCATAATGAATCATATCTGCATGTGTAGCTTGACTATTTGTTTTATATATAACTTTTTTTTGAAATATCACCAGTATTAAAGTTAAAATAAAAGAAGTAATTATAACTATTATTCCTATAATAGGATAGTTTAATTTTTCAGGATGAGATAAATATCGTAAACTATTTAAAAATAAAAATACAGCTGACCCACATACAAATATACTTTGTGTTAAAGCAGATAATGATTCTGCTTTACCATGTCCAAAAGTATGTTCTGAATCAGCTGGTTGTAAAGAATAATAAATAATTGATAAATTAATTATTGAAGATGTTATATCTATTAATGAATCCATACAAGCAGCTAACATACTGATTGATTTTGTATACCACCAAGCTAATATTTTTAATATTAATAATGTAAAAGATAATAGAATAGCTAAACTTGTAGCCATTGTTATTAGTCTATTATATTCATTTTTTTTCTTTTTAAAAGAAATTTTTTTAAAAACATTATTCATATAAACATTTAATCCTTTTATAGATTTTGTAATTTAATATAAATGTTTTATTATTTTAAAATAACAGATTATAATAACATTATTTTTATAATAAAAAAAAATATGTTAAATTTTAGTTGTATTAATTTTTTTAAAAAAAATATATATAATAATTATATTATAATTAAAATTTAAAAAATAAATAATAAATGAAAAAATTTAATGAAAAAACATTTCAAGGAATGATATTTATTTTACAAAAATATTGGTCACAACAAGGCTGTACTATAATTCAGCCAATTGATACTGAAGTTGGAGCGGGAACATCTCATCCTATGACATGTTTATATGCTATAGGGAAAAATCCTAAAAAAATAGCATATATCCAGCTATCAAGACGACCTTCTGATGGAAGGTATGGGAATAATCCTAATAGATTACAACAATATTATCAATTTCAAGTAATAATGAAACCTCCTCCAAAAAACATTCAATCTTTATATTTAAAATCTTTAGAAAAATTAAAAATAGATTTAAGTACAAATAATATTTGTTTTATAGATGATAATTGGGAAAATCCTACTTTAGGAGCTTATGGTATTGGTTGGGAAATATGGTTAAATGGAATGGAAATAACTCAATTTACATATTTTCAACAGATGGGTGGTATGCAGTGCAATCCAATAACCGGTGAAATAACATATGGTCTTGAAAGATTAGGAATGCATATTCAAAAAGTTAAAAATATATATGATTTAATCTGGAATGAAAATAATAATATTAGTGTTACATATGGTAATATTTTTTCTCAAAATGAATTAGAACAATCTATATATAATTTTCAATATGCAAATGTCAATTTTCTTATTTATTGTTTTAAACATTATGAGTCAGAAATAAATTATTTATTAAATTTAAAAAAACCATTGATTTTTCCTGCATATGATAAAATTTTAAAAGCATCTCATTGTTTTAATTTATTAGAATCACGTAGATTTTTTTCTCATACAGAGAGACAAAGATATATTTTAAAATTACGTAATATGACTAAATCAATTATAATGAAATATTATGATTATATACAACAATAATTATTAATTAGGTAATATCATTTTATGAATAACAATACATTATTATTAGAAGTAGGTGTGGAAGATATACCTTCTAAATATTTATTAAAGATAACTAAGATAGTTTTTGAAAACTTTAAAAATGAATTGAAAAAAAATAACTTTAAATATAAAATAATCAAATTTTTTTCTACTTCCAGACGAATTGCTATACAAATAGTTAATTTAAGTGTATTCCAATTAGATTCTACTTTAATAATTAAAGGACCTTTTGTTACTAATAAAAAAAATATGTTCTTACTAAAAGAAGTACGTTTTTGGATAAAAAAACAAAAAATTAAGAATACAAAAGAAATTACATATAAAAATAATTATTTGTTTTACAAAAAAAAGATAAAAGGTTTACATATAAAAAAAATATTACCTAATATGATATTTAATTCTTTAAATAATATCTCTTTAATCCCTAATTTAATGTATTGGGATACACATTATTTTAAGTTTATTAGACCAATAAGAAGTTTTACGTTCGTTTTAGGTAAAAAAATTATTAAAAATAATATTTTGAACATAAAATCTAATAACCTTCTTCAAGGAAATAGGTTTATGTGTAATAAAAAAATTATTTTAAAAAATGCTGAAGAATATGAAATGTTACTTTTTAAAAAGGGTAAAGTTATTGTTAATTTTATCCAACGTAAAAATAAAATTTTGAATAATATAAATAAAATAATAAATAGTTTAAATGCTCATATAAAAATAACTAATGTTTTTTTAGAAGAATTAACTGCAATGGTGGAATGGCCAACAGTATTATTAGGTCAATTTAATAAAAAATTTTTATGTCTACCATCTAAAATATTAGAATATGTTATGATAAACTATCAGAAATATATCCCTTTATATGATAAAAATAATAAATTATTACCTAATTTTATTTTTTTAATAAATATTGAAACAAAAAATGAAAATGTAATTATTAGTGATAATGAACAGGTTCTTCAAGCAAAATTTCAGGATGTTAAGTTTTTTTTTGAAAATGATACAAAAATAAAACTTGAGGAATATCTAAATAAATTAAAAAATATTCTTTTTCAAAAAGAATTGGGTAGCTTATTTGAAAAAACTATTCGCATAGAAAAACTATCTAAATATATAGCTAAAATAATTAATGCTAATATTTTATATTGTATTAGAGCAAGTAGATTGTCTAAATGCGATTTAGCTACTCAAATGGTTTATGAATTTCCAGATTTACAAGGTATTGTTGGTATGTATTATGCAAAACATAATAAAGAAAATATTGAAATAATAAAAGCTATTAAAGAACAATATCAATATAAAATAAATGATAAAATACCTAAAAGTGTAATTTCTTGTACTTTATTTATAGCAGATAAAATAGATACATTAGTTGGTATATTTAGTATATATTCGTTTCCTACAGGAAATAAGGATCCATATGCTCTTAAACGTATAGCATTGTTTCTAGTGCGTATTATTATTACAAATAAATTAAAAATAAATTTGGTAAAATTAATTAATTTTAATCTTCATTTGTATAATTACAATTCTAATAATAATAATATTTATTTATTAAATAAAATATTAGATTTTATTATAAATAGATGTAAAAATTGGTATATTTCTTTAGGTTATAAAAAGATCATTGTAACTAATGTTTTAAAAAATAAAACTGAAATGCCATTAATTTTAGATTATAAAATAAAAGCATTAGATAAATTTTTTAAATCTGAGAAACAACAAAGTTTTTTTTTAATATATACTAATAAAAGAATAGATAAAATTTTATTAAAAAATACGAAGAACATAAATTATGACTTTAAAATTAATATGTCTTTATTACAAAAGAAAGAAGAAATTAAATTAGTTAATTATATAATAAAATTATCTAAAATTTTGAAAAATAAAATTAAAAATTACGAATTTTATAACATACTCCTAATTTTATCAGAACTTTATTATCCAATAAATGATTTCTTTAAAAAAGTTAAAATTAATGATGAGAAAATAATTATAAAGAATAATAGAATTACAATATTATATAATGTAAAAAAATATCTATCAACCATCATAAACCTACAGAATTTATATTAATTTCAGTTTTTTTAATGTAATCTCTAATATTTCTTGATTATATTTTGAAAGTTTTGTCATTGGTAATCTCATTGTATTGCTATCTATGAGTCCAATTCTTTTGGCAGCCCATTTTACGGGTATCGGATTAGATTCAATAAATAATTGGTGATGCAATTTAATTAAACTTTGATTTATTTTTTTTGCTTTTGTAATTTTTTTTTCTTTTATATAATTACAAAATTGGTTCATTTGTACTGCTACAATATTAGCAGTAACTGATATAACTCCATCTCCTCCTAATAACATAAATTCAAAAGAAGTTGTATCATCACCACTAATTAAAAAAAAATTTTTATCAACTAAATTTTTTATTTTATAAAAACGAGATAAATCTCCTGTAGCTTCTTTTATACCTACAATATTTTTTATTTTTGATAATCGATAAATTGTTTCTGGTAAAAGATCACAACCGGTACGTGACGGAACATTATATAATATTTGCGGTAATGTAGTACTATTAGCAATTTCCTTAAAGTGTTGATACATTCCTTCTTGTGTAGGTCGATTGTAATATGGAGTAACACTTAAACATCCTATAATTCCTGATTTTTCTAAAACAGACGTAATAGCTATACATTTAGTTGTAGAATTAAATCCTGTTCCAGCTATAATAGGTATTTTGTTTTTTGAAAAATCTAATGCGTACATTACTGTTTTAATATGTTCTTCATAAGTTAAGGTAGTCGATTCACCTGTAGTTCCCATAATAACAATAGCTTTTGTACCACTATCTATATGATATCGAATAAGTTTTTTCAAATTTTTTTTACAGATATTACCTTTAATATCCATTGGAGTTATAAGTGCCACAATACTTCCGGTGAACATTAGACTATAATCCATTTATTAAAATTATTAATTATGTTTTTCATAATAACAAATTTAAAACAAATAAACAAATTATAAAAATTATGATTTTTACAATTTAGAAAATTTTAAAAAGTTATCTATTTTTTTTTTTACATCTAAAATAGATGATGTATTATTTATTTTTTTATAAAAAAATCTTTTTTTCCACAATTGATTTTTATAATATTTAATTAATGGTTGTGTTTGTTTTAAATATTCTTGTAATCTATTATTTATTGTAGAAATATTATCATCTGTTCTTGTTATTAATTTTTCTCCTGTGATATCATCTTTGCCCTTTATTTTAGGAGGATTTAAAATTATATGATAAGTTCTTCCTGAGGGTTCATGAATTCTCCTACCTATAATTCTTTTAATAATTTGATTATAAGGTATATATAATTCAATTATTATATCTATATTTATGTTTTCTTTTTTTAAAATATCAGCCTGTATTATATTTCTAGGATATCCATCTAATAAAAAACCTTTTTTACAATCTAAATTATATAATCTATTTTTAATAATTTTAATAGTTATATAATCAGGGACCATAGCACCATTATTAATACATTTTTTTATTTTCTTACTTAAAATAGAATTTTTATTATTTAATATATAGTTTCTTAATATATTTCCTATAGAAATATTAGGTAAATTATATTTTTCAGATATAAATTGAGCATAAGTTCCTTTACCTACTCCTGGTGGACCTAATAAAATTATACGCATTTAAGAAAATTCTCATATTTTAAAAAAAATGAAAATATGTTTTTTCAAACATACTGATTTTTTTATAATACTTCATTGTTAAATCTATTTGATCTAAATTATCAGTAATATAATCAATTATAAATGAATCTATATTAAAATTAAAAGATTGATCATTTATGATAATTTCTTGAAATTTTAAATTTACATAACAAGTTATACCAGGAAATTTTTCTACTATAAAAAAGAATTTATCAAGTATTTTTTTTTCTAAAGTTATTAATAATAATTTATTATTTATTGCATTATTATAAAATATGTCTGCGTAACTAGATGCTATTATAGTGTGAAAACCAAAATCTTTTAAAGCCCACGGAGCGTGTTCTCTGGAAGACCCACAACCAAAATTATTGCGAGTTAACAAAATTTTTGCATTTTTAAATTTTTTTTTGTTTAGAATAAAATTAGGATTAGGTATTTGATTATTATTATCTAAATATCTCCAATCATTAAATAAATAATTTCCAAAATTTTTTTTATCATTTTTTTGTAAAAATTGTTTAGGTATAATGACATCAGTGTCAATATTTGAAATATTGAAAGGAGCTATAATTCCACTATATTGTAAGTTTTCTTTCATTTTTTTTACTTTATTATTTATATTTTTTGTACATCAAAAAAATACCCGTAAATAGCTGCTATTGCAGCCATAATTGGGCTTACTAAATGAGTTCTTCCATTACGACCTTGTCTACCTTCAAAATTTCTATTACTAGTAGAAGCACATCTTTCTCCTGGTTTTAATTTATCATTATTCATTGCTAAACACATAGAACAACCAGAATATCTCCATTCAAAGCCAGTATTTTTAAAAATTTTATCTAATCCTTCTTCTTCTGCTTGTTTTTTTACAGAATTAGATCCAGGAACAACTATTGCTTGTATATGAGTAGCAATTTTTTTACCAAAAATTATTTTTGCAGCTGATCTTAAATCTTCAATTCTAGAATTAGTACAAGATCCAATAAAAACTTTATTAATTTTTAAATTAATTAATTTCATTCCTTCTTTTAATCCCATATAATTTAATGCATTTATTGCTAGTGTTTTTTTTGTTATATCTTTATAAGAATTTATTAAAGGAATATGCTCATCAATACTTACTGATTGTTCTGGATTAGTTCCCCAGGTAATTTGGGGTTTTAAATGAGAAATATTTATATTAATAATTTTATTAAATTTAGCATTGTTATCACTGTATAATGTTTTCCAATATTTTAATGCCTCAATCCATAAATTTCCTTTAGGAGTAAATTTTCTATTTTTTAAATATTCAAAAGTTATATTATCTGGAGCAATCAAACCTGATTTTGCTCCCATTTCAATAACCATATTACAAATAGTCATTCTTGATTCCATACTTAATTTTTTTATTGTACTACCTGAAAATTCTACAATATATCCATTACATCCACTAATACCAATTTTTCTTATAATTGATAAGATAATATCTTTCGCTGTAATATTATTTGGAATCTTACCATTAATATTTATTAGCATATTATTAGCACGATGTTGTTTTAAAGTTTGAGTTGCTAAAACATGTTCCACTTCTGATGTACCTATACCAAAAGCTAATGACCCAAAAGCACCATGAGTGGATGTATGTGAATCTCCGCATACAATTACCATTCCTGGTAAAGTTATTCCTTGTTCTGGGCCTATTACGTGTACAATGCCCTGTAAAGGATGATAAATATCATATAATTGAATATTGAAATCCTTACAATTTTTAATCAGTGTTTCCATTTGTTTTTGTGCTATAAAACCGGAAGCTTTAATATCTTTAATTTGTGTAGATACATTATGATCCATAGTTGCAAATGTTTTATTCGGTCTATATATTTTTCTATTATTATTTCTTAATTCATTAAAAGCTTGAGGTGAAGTTACTTCATGAATAAAATGTCTATCAACATATAATAAATTTATTTTATTTTTTATTTTACAAATAACATGTCTATCATATATTTTTTCGTATAATGTTTTACCCATATAATATTCCTATATTATAGATTCCATAATTAATGTTCCCATATCTTCAGTATTAACTATTTTTTCATTTATTTCATTAGTAGATAAATCTAAAGTTCTATATCCTCTATTTAAAACTTTTTTAATAGCATCATTAATTTTTTTAGATATATTATATTCTTTTAAAGAATATTCTATTAACATAGATAAAGACAATATTTGTGCAATAGGATTTGCTATATTTTTCCCTGCAATATCAGGAGCAGACCCTCCTGATGGTTCATATAAACCAAAATAATCTTGATTAAAACTAACTGATGGTAAATTACCTACGGACCCTGTAATCATAGCACATTGATCTGAAATAATATCTCCAAATAAATTTGGACATAATATTACATCAAATTGTGAGGGATTTTTCATTAGTTGCATTACAGCATTATCAATATACATAAATTCTAGTTTAACTGATTTATATTCTTTAGAAATATTAATTAAAACTTCACGCCATAATATGGATGTATTTAGTACATTTGCTTTATCAATAGAACAAATTTTTTTTTTCCTTTTTAAAGCAATTTTAAAAGCAATATGTCCAATTCTTTCTATTTCAAATTTAGAATAAATTTCAGTATCAAAAGCATATTCATTTATACCCTTCTTTTTTCTTCCAGATGGCTGACCGAAATAAATACCTCCTGTTAATTCTCTAATACACATTATATTAAATCCTTTTTTTAAAATTTTTTCTTTTAAAGGACTTAATATACTTAATTCATTATAAAAAAAAGAAGGACGTAAATTAGCAAATAAATTAAAATATTTTCTAATTTTTAATAAAGCTCCTTTTTCTGGTCTTTTGTTTAAAGGTAAATAATCCCATTTAGGCCCACCTACTGAACCAAATAGTATGGCATTTGATTGTTCACAGCCATATAATGTTTTTTTTGGTAAGGTATTACCATATAAATCAATAGCAGCTCCTCCTACAACATATTCATCGAGAATAATTTTTACATTTAAATATTGTTTTACTTTTTCTAAAATTTTCATTGCTTGTTTTATAACTTCAGGACCAATACCATCTCCAGCTAAAATAGCTATTTTAAATATATTTGACATATAAATTTTCCAAAAATTTTAAGATTTATTTTTTAAAATATTTTTTTTTACTTGATCAAATCTCCAAATATCATTTAAGCTATTTACTATAGCAATAATAGAAGCTTCAATTATATCTTTCGATAATCCAATGCCATGGAAAATTTTTTTTTTGTATTTTATTTTAATTTCTACTTGTCCTATTGATTTTTCAGTATGATTTTTAGCTATTAATCTATATTTAATTAAATCTATATTATAATTAGTAATTCTAATTATGGCTTTATAAATTGCATCTACAGGTCCTAATCCCGTTGCTGCTTCTAATTTAATTAAATTACCACATTGTAGTTTTATAGTTGCAATAGAAATTGAACTAGAATTTGACTCTACATTAAAATATTTTACTGAATAATATTCAGTAATATTATCTATTTCATTATTAAATGCTAATGATTCTAGATCATAATTAAATATTTGTCCTTTTTTATCTGCTAATTTAATAAAATTATTATATAATTTATTAATATCATAAGTATTACTTTTATATCCCATTAGTTCCATATGATATTTTACAGCGGCTCTACCTGATTTTGAAGTAAGATTAAATTCTGTTTCATTTACACCTATAAATTTTGGATCTAAAATTTCATAAGTTTTTTTATTTTTTAAAATACCATCTTGATGTATTCCTGATGAATGAGAAAAAGCATTTTTACCTACAATAGCTTTATTTATAGATAATGGAATATTACAAATTTCACTAACTATTTTACTTGTAATATATATTTTATTATATTTAATATTTGTATAAACATTCATATTTTGTTTTCTTGTATATAAAGCCATAATAATTTCTTCTAAAGCACAATTACCAGCTCTTTCTCCAATACCATTTACAGTTCCTTCTATTTGCCTAGCTCCTGCATTTATAGCGGTAATAGCATTACCTACAGCCATACCCAAATCATTATGTGTATGTACGGAAATAATACATTTATCAATATTATCTACTTCATTTTTCAAATTATAAATTATATCATAATATTCTTGCGGAAATGTATATCCAACTGTATCTGGTATATTGATAGTTGTAGCTCCTGCTCTAATAGCTGCATTGACAATTAAACATAAATTTTTAATAGGAGTTCTACTTGCATCTTCACAAGAAAATTCAATATCATTTGTATATTTACGAGCATATTTTATCATAAAAATAATTTTTTCTATTACATCATTTAATGTCGTTTTTAATTTTGTAATTATATGTATAGGAGAAGTTGCTAAAAAAATATGAATTCTAAAATTCTTAGATTTTTTTAAAGATTCATAGACAGCATCTATGTCTTTTTCTGTACATCTAGCTAATCCACATATTTTACTATTTTTAATAATTTTTGATATTTCTTGAGAAGTTTTATAATCCTTAGGAGAGGAAATAGGAAATCCTACTTCAATTATATCTATTCCCATGTTTTCTAATGCTAAAGCTATTGTTATTTTATCTTTAGTACCTAAATTAGTTTTTAGAGACTGTTCTCCATCACGTAATGTAGTATCAAAAAGAATAATTTTTTCTTTCATATAAATATTATCTCTATAAATGAAATATTAATTGAATATATTATATTTTTATTTTTTTTATAATATTAGATATAAAATTTTATTTTAACACTAATAATTAATTTAATAATTAAATAAAAAATTAAAAATATAATATTTTTATTTATTATTTATTTTATAATAATTAAATTTTTTTAAAAAAAATACTAATAATATTTTTTTGATTAAACTATAATAATCAATATTAAATTTTTAAAAATTTAATATTTTTTATAAAATAATTATTTTTAATTTTTTTTTAAAAAAAAGGTTATTCATGTATTTAACAGATAAATTTTATATGACGCATGCTATTAAATTGGCTAAACTTGGTATTTTTACTACAACCCCTAATCCAAATGTAGGTTGTATTATCGTAAATAATAAAAAAATTGTGGGGAAAGGATATCATTTTAAAAAAGGGGAACCACATGCAGAAATTAATGCATTAAAAATGGCTGGTAAATATGCTAAAGGATCTACAGTTTATGTAACGTTAGAACCTTGTAATTATTTTAATTTAACTCCCTCTTGTTGCCAGGCTTTAATAGAAGCTGGAGTATATCGTGTAGTAGTAGCTACAAATGATCCTAATCCAAAAGTAAATGGAAAAGGATTAAAATTATTGATTAAATCAGGTATAAAAATAACAAATAATATTTTATCTTCAGAAACAAAAAAGATAAATTATGGTTTTTTTAAAAGAATGAATACAGGATATCCTTGGATACAATTAAAATTAGCGTCATCATTAGATGGTAAAATAGGATTAGTAAATGGATTAAGCAAATGGATTTCATCACAAGATTCTAGAAAGGATGTTCAAATATTACGAGCGAAAAGTTCAGCGATTTTAAGTACAAGTAAAACAATTTTAAATGATAATTCTATACTTTTAGTAAAATGGGATGAATTAAATAAAAATATAAAAAAAATATATCCTAAAAAATTTTTAAGACAACCAATAAGAATTATTCTTGATAGATTCAATAAAATTAAATCAACTAATCAAATAATATTATCACCAGGAAAAATATTTTTAGTAAAATTAAAACATACATCAGAACAATGGCCTTCTTACGTAAAAGAAGTTATTATTCCTGAAATGGATGGTTATTTTAATTTAAAATATTTATTTAAGTTTCTAGGTAAAAAAGGGATTAATAACCTTCTTATAGAAGCAGGTAGTACCTTATCTGGTTCTTTAATAACTTATAAGTTAATAGATGAATTAATTTTATATTTATCACCTAAATTATTAGGTAATATTGCTTTAAATTTATGTAATATTAAAAAATTTACAAAAATATCTGAGGTCCCTAAATTTTCTTTTAAAAATATAAAAAAGATAGGACTAGATTTAAGATTAATATTAAAATTAATTAAATAAAATATTAATTATAGAGAGATTAAAATATAATTATGAAAATAATTAACGAAAATGTTACAGCTCCTAATTCATTTATAGCAATTGTTATATCAAGATTCAATATATTTATAAATAAAAATTTATTACATGCTGCACTGGATACTTTACAACGAATAGGAATGGTAAAAGAAAAAAATATAACTATTTGTTGGGTACCTGGAAGTTATGAAATAGCACAAGTTATTCAACAACTAATACAAAAGAATATTTATGATGGTATAATTTCTATTGGTACTATTATAAAAGGCGAAACGTCTCATTATAAATATTTATCAAAAGAAGTTTGTTCACAATTATCTAATTTATCAATTAAAAATAATATTCCAATTTCTTTTGGAATTATAACTGCAGATAATATTAAACAAGCAATTGAAAGATCAGGAGTTAAGATAAATAATAAAGGTATTGAAGCAGCTTTAACATTATTAGAAATGATTAATATCTTTAAATCTATAAAATCATCAAAAATCATAAATGAAAAGGAAATTAAGTGAAATTTACAAACCGATATCAAGCAAGGAAATATGCTTTACAAGCTATTTATTCTTGGCAATTATCTAAAAATAATTTTAGTGATATACAATGTTATTTTTTAAACGAGTCTATACAAAATAATAAAAATATTGATATTGATTATTTTAATGAATTAATAAATGGTGTAATAATTAATAGTTTATATTTAGATAATATAATGAAACCATTTTTATCTCGTCAAATATTTGAATTAGGACAAATTGAAAAAGCTATTTTACGTATTTCTTTATATGAATTAATTAATCGTTTAGATGTTCCTTATAAAGTTATAATTAATGAAAGTATTTGTTTAGCAAAAAGTTTTGGAGGAGTCGATAATAGTTATAAGTTTATTAATGGAGTATTAGATAAAATTGTAAATAAATTACGAATTCAAAATAAACCGATATGATTATTATAAAATAAAAAACCCACCCAAAACATATTTTAACGTATGTTAAAATATGTGTCCTTATTCAATATATATAAACATGTATTTTTAATGAAAAGATACTAATTATAATTCTCTTAAAATGTTATTAGATATATTATCTCCTAATATAATTTCTATTAATTTTAAGTTAAATTCAATAGCATATTTAACACTTTGGGCTGTAAGTAATTTAGATTTATTATCCCAATATACTGGATATTTTGCCCATTGCTGATATGGAATTAAATTTTTTAATCCTAAATATCCAGTCATTTTTGCTGTTGGAAAAAGATTATTCGATGCTAATACCATAGCCGGAGAAGCGCAAATAGCCCCTACTATACGATTGGAATTTTTAAATTTATTTAAATATTTTAGAAGCAAAATATTTTTTTTAAAATGTTCTGAAGCTTGTAATCCTCCAGGAAGTATGATCGCTAATGCATTATTATCATTATTTAAATTTTTTAAAAATACATCACTTATAATATGAGTCCCATGTGCACATGATATTCTATGTTTATTATTAGTACTTACTACTATAACGTTTATATTGCCTCTATTTAAAATATCTATAGAAGAAACAGTTTCTATATCTTCTACTCCGTCAGTAACACATAATAATACAGTATGACATGTTTTCATTGCAATATACCTATTTTAAAAAGTTTATAAATATTAATTACTATACTAAAAATATATATTCTATTTTTTATATACTGGAAAAGTTTTACATAACTTTAATATTTTATTTTTAATATTTTTAAGTTTATCATTATTTTTATCTAAAATATCAGCTATCCACTTAGATAATAAAGATATTTCTTTTTCTTTAAAACCTCTTCTTGTAACAGCAGGAGTTCCTATTCTTATTCCTGATGTAATTAAAGGAGATCTAATATCATTTGGAATACTGTTTTTATTGACTATAATATTGTAACGACTTAGTAATTTTTCAGCTTCTATACCTGTCATATTTTTATTAGTTAAATTTATTATAAATAAATGAGTTTCTGTATTATTTGAAATAATTTCATAATTACGTTCTTTCAAAATTTGAACCATTAATTTAGCATTTATCAATATTTGTTTTTGATATATAGTAAAATCTGGATTTAATGCTTCTTTAAATGAAGCTGCTTTAGCTGCAATAATATGCATTAAAGGTCCTCCTTGACATCCTGGAAATACTGAACTATTAATTTTTTTAAAAAGATTTTTATTTTCTTTTGAAGATAAAATTAACCCACCTCTAGGTCCGGATAAAGTTTTATGAGTAGTAGTTGTTACTATATGAGCATGAGGCAATGGATTAGGATAAAATCCAGTAACTACTAATCCTGCTATATGAGAAATATCAACAAAAAGATATGCATTTACTCTATCAGCTATAGACCTCATTATTTCCCAATTACATATCCTAGAATAAGATGAAAACCCACCAATAATCATTTTAGGTTTATATTTTTTAGCTAAATATAATAAATGATCGTAATCAATTATCCCTTTATTATTTGTAATATAAGATATATTTTTGTAAATTTTTCCAGAAAAATTTGCCTTAGATCCATGTGTTAAATGACCACCATGTGAATTTTTTAATCCCATGATAGTATCTCCAGGCTTTAGTAAAGCCATATATACAGCAAAATTAGCTTGAGAACCAGAATGTGGTTGTACATTAATATAATCTGCATGAAATAATTTTTTTGCCCTTTCGATTGCTAATTCTTCTATTTTATCTACATATTTACATCCTCCATAATATCTTTTGCCTGGATATCCTTCTGCATATTTGTTTGTTAATTGCGAACCTTGAATATACATAACATCAGAAGATGCATAATTTTCAGATGCTATTAATTCTATATGATTTTCTTGTCTTTTTCTTTCTTTATTTATCAATTTTAATAATTTTGTATCATTTTTTAAATATTTTTGGTTATTTTCCAAAATTAAAAAACCTCACTAAATAAGTATTTTTTTCTTTCTTTTTAATTTAAAAAAATTTTTTATTAATTTTTCACATTCATTTACTAAAACTCCAGAATGGATTTTTATCTTATGATTAATATTATAAATACCCAATAAATCGATAAATGACCCAATATTATTACTCTTTTTATTATAAATACTAAATACTAATCGATTAATTCTACTAATAATTATTGCACCAGAACACATTAAACATGGTTCTAGTGTTACATACATTGTTGTGTTTAATAATCTATAATTTTGTAAATATTTTCCTGCATTTCTTAATGCTATTATTTCTGCATGTGCTGTGGGATCATTTTTTATTATAGAATTATTAATACCTTTAGCAATTATTATACCATTTCTTATAATAAGAGCACCTACTGGTATTTCTCCTAATTTTTTAGCTAATTTAGCTAAATATAATGCATGTCTCATCCAATAAATATCATCTTTCCTCATTAGAATATTATATTATATTATATTTCATATTTTATTATTAAAAAACATTTTTTATTAAAAATGTTATTAATATGTTATTCCATATATTTATATTTTACAGTTATTTTAAATATTTTAAATAAAAAATTAATCAACATACTATATATAATATAGTATGTACTCATTTTATAAAAAAAATAAGTATTATTTAAATTATTATGTAATAATAAATAATTTATTATTATATAATATATGTTTAGTTTTTAAAAAATATTTAAAGTTTTTTACTAAAACAATGAAATTTAATACATATTAATGATATGTAAATAAAATTAATTTTTTAAAAAAAAGAGATATTTTATTGTGATAAAAAAAATTAATGCCGTGCATGGTATGCATGATTATATTTTTCCAGATACTTTATTATGGCAGTATGTTGAAGATACTATTAAGTCTATTTTGAATAGTTACGGATATAAAGAAATTAAACTTCCTATTTTAGAAAAAAGTGAATTATTTAAAAAAAATATTGGGGAAAATACAGATATTATAGAAAAAGAAATGTATAATTTATGTGATAGAAATGGTGATAATCTAACTTTACGTCCTGAAGGCACTACTGGTTTTATTAGAGCTATAGTGGAGCATAATCTTTTTTATAATAAAAATAAACGTTTTTGGTATAATGGACCAATGTTTCGTTATGAAAGACCCCAAAAAGGGAGATATAGGCAATTTAATCAAATTGGAATTGAAGTACTTGGTTTTGAATCACCATATATTGATATAGAAATAATTATTATTACATATAATTTATGGAAAAAATTAAATATTATAAAAAATATTTTTTTAGAAATAAATTCGATAGGTTCTTTAACAGATAGAAAAAAATATATAAAAGAATTAATATTTTTTTTAAAAAAAAATATTAATTCTTTAGATGAAAATTGTAAAAAAAAAATATACACAAATCCTTTAAGGATATTAGATAGTAAAAATAAAATTGTTCAACAATTATTAAATAAAGCTCCCAAATTACAAAATTATCTCAACGATAATAGTATTAAAAAATTTAAAGAATTATGTAAAATTTTAAGTTTTATGAATATAAATTTTGTTGTAAATAATAATTTAGTTAGAGGCTTAGATTATTATAATGACATTGTATTTGAATGGAAGACAAATAAAATAGGATCACATAAGACTATTTGTGGTGGGGGGCGATATGACTTATTAATAAAAGTAATGAGTAACAACAAAGATATAAATGGAATTGGATGTGCTATTGGATTAGAACGTTTACTTTTATTAATACAGAATAAACAGTCTATAAAAATAGAAACAGAATATTTTATAGATATTTATATAGCACCTTTATTAAAAAATAAATATATCATACAAAAAATTTTTTTTATTGGAGAATTAATTAGAAAAAATTTTCCTTTATTAAGAATAGTGACTAGTTATGTTTTTAAAAATTTGAATAAACAAATTATTCAAGCTGTAAAACAAAAAGCACGTTTTATATTAATAATCGGACAATATGAAATAATGAATAATTTAATTATAATTAAAGATTTACATTTGAAAAAACAAATGATCTTTTCAGAACAAGAATTAATATTTAAATTAAAAAAAATATTTAAAAAATATTAAAAATATTTATTTCCTATTATTATTTTTAATAAAAAATTAATTTTTTATTATGGAATTTTAACGTAAAAAAATAATAATATTATTACTTAAAACCAGTATATTTTTTAAAATAAAGAGAAAAATATGAAAATACAAAAATATATAATTTTAATATTTATCTTTTTTCCTTTTTTCGTAAAAGCAGATGTTTTTAATAATTGGTATTTATCAAATAACTTTTTTTTTAAAGAAAAAAAAAAAAGTAAAATAGACTTAGAGTTACTTTGGACAAAAAAGATAGGACATGGGAAATATATTTTTACACAATTAGAACCAGCTTATAAAAAAGGATTGTTATATGTAACAGATACATGGGGTTCTGTTTATTGTATTGATATATATACAGGAGAAATAATTTGGAATATTAATCTTATAAAAAAATTTTGTTTTTTTCACTGTGATTCTAAATATCTTTTTAGTGGACCTGTAATTTCTGATAATTATTTATATTTAAGTAGTGAAAAAGGTATAGTTTTTGCTTTAAATATTAAAAATGGTAATAAGATATGGGAAAAAAATGTTTTTGGAGAAATTTTATCAAAACCTATTATAAAAAATAACATATTATTAATTTATAATATGAATGATATTTTACAAGCATTAAATAAATACAATGGTAAAATTTTATGGACAATTAATTTAGGTATTACAAATAAATTAAATTTTAGAGGATCTTCTTCACCAGTAATTTTTTTTAATAATGTTATTCTTGGAGGTAACAATGGTATTGTTAGTTCACGAATAATAAATAATGGGATGTTAGTTTGGGAAACAAATTTAACAAAATTTAATTCTAAATCAGATTTTTTGCAAATAAATGATATTGATATACAACCATTAATATATAATGGAATTGTTTATGCGTCTTCTTATAATGGTAGTTTTGTTGCTATAGATTTAAGTAATGGAAATATAATTTGGGAAAAAATATATTTCACACATAAAAATTTTATTATTAATAATAATATTATCTATTTAATAGATACAGACAACAATATTTATACATTAAACACAAAAAATGGAAATATCATTTGGATACAAAAAGAATTTAAAAAATATGATATTAATAATTTATTATTTTATAAGGCAAAAATTTATTTTACAGATAATAAAGGATTTATTTACTGGATAAATGCTAAAACAGGAAAATTTATTGGAAAACAAAGAATTAGTAAAAAAAATATACATAAACTTTTATTAATAAAAAATATGATAGTTATACAAAATATATATGGTAAAATATACGTACTTACAATTAAATAATAAAGAGATAAAAATGGATTTAGATAATCCTATTATAACTATATTAGGAGATGCTAATGTAGGAAAATCTTCTTTATATAATGCATTAACTAAAACAAATGATGCTATAGTAAATAATATTTCTGGATTTACTATAGATAGAAAGTATGGTGATGCTTTAATAAAAAATTATAAATTTATTTGTGTTGATACAGGTAGTTATAATTATCATAATAAATTTTCTAAAAAAAATCCTTTTATAAAAAAACAAATATTATATGTAATAAAGGAATCAAATTTAATTTTATTAATTATAAAAGGAGATAAAATTACATCTATTGATTATAAAATAATTAATATTATAAGAGTTCATAATAAACAAGCATTAATTTTAATAAATAAAAAAAATAAAAATTTTTTAGATATTGAATTTTATTCTATAGGTTTTCAAGTTTATTTAATTAATATTTTAAATAAAAAAGATATTTTAAAATTACGTAAAATATTATTACCTTATATAAAAAATTTTTATCAAAAAAAAAGATATAATAATATAAAAAAACAAAATACAATTTTTTATAATAAAGATATAAAATTAGCTATAATAGGAATGCCTAATGTCGGTAAATCCACTTTAGTTAATAATATTCTTAATGAAGAAAGAGTAATTACCAATCATACTCCTGGTACAACAAGGGATAATATTATAATTTCTTTGAATAAATGTTCTGGTTTCAAAAAAAATATTATTTTAATTGACACAGCAGGTATAAGAAAAAAAAAAATTAATGATAAAATAGAAAAATTTTCTATTATAAAAACTTTCCAATCTATAAAACAATCTAATATAGTTTTATTTATGATAAATGGTGAAAAAAAAATTTTTTGTCGTCAAGAATTATCTATTATTAGATATATTCTTGCCCAAAGAAAAGCTATTATTATTTTAATAAATAAAACAGATTTAATAACATTTAGGGAAGTAGAAAATATTAAAAAATTAATTAGACAAAAATTTTATTTTTTACCAATTATTTCTATATCAGCTAAATTGAATAAAAATATAAACAATATTTTTAAAATAGTATATAAAATATATAATATTTCTAATCAAATTTTTAATACATCTAAATTAATGAAAATTTTACATCTGGCTATAGATAATTTATCACCCCCTATGTGTAAGGGTAAAAAAATAAAATTAAAATATATACATCCTACTAAAAAATATCCTTTAACATTAAAAATACATGGTAATCAGGTAACTAAATTAAATAATAATTATAAACGTTATTTATTAAATTTTTTTCATAATAAATTACAATATTTTGGTACATCTATAATTTTAAAATTTCAAGAAAATAAAAATCCTTATATTTAAAATTTTTTTATAAAAAAAACTAAATACATAATATTTTATTATTATTTTTCTTATAAAAATTTATTTATTAAACTAATATGAAAAAAGATGATAATATTCCATATTTTAGATTTGAAGTTGCTCCTATGTTAAAAAAAACAAATAGATATTGTAGATATTTTTACAGAAAACTAACTAAAAAAGCTTTATTATATACTGAAATGATTCACTCAAATGTAATTAAAAATAATAAAAATATTTTATTAAAAAATAATAATGTTAAAAATGTTGTATTACAATTAGCAGGAAATGAACCCAAATTATTATCTTCATGTGCTAAACAAGCAGAAAAAATAGGTTATAAAGAAATAAATTTTAATTTAGGTTGTCCTTCTTTAAAATCACAAAAAGGTCATTTTGGAGCTTATTTAATGAATCAACCTTTGATTGTATCGGATTGTATTAAAGCAATGAGTGACAGTGTAACAATTCCTATTACAGTTAAAATGCGTACTGGAACTGATCATAATAATAATGATATATTTTTATATAATTTGATTAATTTATTATCAGATAGTGGTTGTAAGCGATTCATTATTCATGCAAGAAAAGCGTTACTTGCTCCTAATATAAATGTTAAAAATAATCTTATTATTCCCAAATTAGATTATAATCTCGTATACAAAATAAAAAAAGAATTTCCTAATATAAAAATATCAATTAATGGTGGGATTAAAACCTTATCAGATATAAAAAATCATTTAAAATATGTTGATGGAGTCATGTTGGGACGTCAAATTTTTAAAAATCCTAGATTCTTAATAAAAATAGATCAATTTTTATTTAAAAATAAATCTGTTGTACAAAATCCTATAATAATAGTAAAATCTATATTTCCTTATATAAAAAAGGAATTAAATAAGGGCATTCCATTAAAAATTATCACTGCTCCTATATTAAATTTTTTTCATGGTATGAATGGGTCAAATAATTTTAAAAAATTTATTTCTAATAAAAATAATTATTTAAATCTCAATAGTCTTGAAGTATTAAATAAAGCATTATCTTACATAAAAATTAAATAATATTTTTTGTTAACATATTATTTAAAAAATAAAACTTATATTTATCTATGGTAATAAACAATTTAATGAAACAATTTAAATTAAAAAAAGATTTACAAATTGAAAAAATAAAAATACCTCCTCATTCTCTGGAAGCAGAACAATCTATATTAGGAGGTTTAATGTTAGATAATGATCGTTGGGATAATGTTATCGAAAAAATAATAGTAGATGATTTTTTTATCGTATCACATAAAATCATTTTTAATGAAATGAATTTTTTAATAGAATTAGGGAAACCAATTGATTTAATTACACTTTCGGAATCTTTAGAAAATAAAAAAAAATTAAATAAAGTAGGAGGATTTGCCTACTTAGCTGAATTATCAAAAAACATTCCAAGTATATCTAATATTTCTGCTTATGTTGATATTGTACGAGAACGAGCAATTATCAGGGAAATGATATCATCTGCACATGAAATAGCAGAAGCTGGTTATTATCCTAATGGCAGAAATAGTGAAGAACTTTTAAATTTAGCTGAATCCCGTATTTTTCAAATAGCAGAAAAAAGATTAAATAAAGATACTAAACCAAAAAGTTTAGATGAAATTTTAGAAATGACTATTTCCAAAATAGAATCATTTTATAATACACCTAAAAATGGAATTACTGGTATAGATACTGGATATCATGAACTAAATAAAAAAACAGCAGGTTTGCAAAAATCAGATTTAATTATAATTGCTGCTAGACCTGCTATGGGTAAAACTACTTTCGCTATGAATATTTGTGAAAATACAGCCTTATCACAAGATAAGCCTGTATTAATATTTAGTTTAGAAATGCCATGTGAACAAATTATGATGCGTATGTTAGCATCTCTTTCTAGAGTACATCAAAATAGAATTAGAACTGGCCGATTAACTGATGATGATTGGAAAAAAATATCTACTACTATGAGTATGTTATTAAAAAAAAAAAATATATATATTGATGACTCTTCTGAATTAACTCCGACTGAAATTAGGTTGCGTTCTCGTAGAATTTTTAGAGAAAATGATGGGTTAAGTTTAATAATGATAGATTATTTACAATTAATGCGTGTGCCCTCTTTATCTTTCAATAGAACATTAGAAATATCTGAAATTTCACGTTCTTTAAAAGCTTTAGCAAAGGAATTACATGTTCCTGTTGTAGCTTTATCTCAATTAAACAGATCTTTAGAACAGAGATCTGATAAACGTCCAATGAATTCTGATTTACGAGAGTCGGGTTCTATAGAACAAGATGCGGATCTTATTATGTTTATTTATAGGGATGAAATATATAATGAACATACTAATTTACATGGTATAGCTGAAATTATTATAGGAAAACAACGAAATGGACCTATTGGTACTATAAAATTAACGTTTAACAATCAGATTGCACGTTTTGATAATTATGCTAATTATTATGATAATAGAAATATTTAAGATATCTATTTAATATCATTAATAATGATTTTATTTAATACATATTTTATATAGATAAAAATTTAGTTTAAAAGAATAAATATATTATGTAAAAAAATTATTAATAATATATAAAAAAATTTATATGTAAAGTTATTTATTATGGAAATATATATGTTAAAAATTTTTAATACTTTAAGTAAAAGTAAAGAAATATTTTCCCCCATAAATAAAAAGCAAGTTAAAATTTATGTATGTGGGATAACTCCATACAAAATGTGTCATATTGGACATGGAAGAACATTTATTATATTTGATATAATAATAAGATATTTAAAATTTTTAGGTTATAATGTGCAATATATAAGAAATATTACTGATATTAATGATAAAATAATACAAATAGCTCATAAAAGGGATATAAATATAAATGATATCACAAAAAAAATAATTAAAGAAATTTCCAAAGATTTTTATAATTTAAATATACTACCACCTAATGTTGAACCTAAAGTAACAGATCATATAAATGATATAATAAGTATGATTAAAACTTTGTTAGATAATAAAAATGCATATATTGCTAAAAATGGTGATATTATGTTTTCAATTAAAAAATATTTAAATTATGGAATATTATCTAAACAAAAAATAGATTTTTTACAATTAGGAAAAAGAATCAAAAATATTAGTTTCAAGAAAAATTGTAAAGATTTTATTTTATGGAAATTAGTGAATAAAAAAACTATAGGTTGGATATCCCCTTGGGGATATGGTCGTCCAGGATGGCATATAGAATGCTCTGCTATTAGTAATAAATATTTAGGAAATTTTTTTGATATACATGGAGGCGGAAGTGACTTGATTTTTCCTCATCATGAAAATGAAATTGCACAGTCTTATTGCGCTAATAAGTCTTTTTCTGTTAATTATTGGGTCCATACAGGGCTAATAAATATCAATAACAAAAAAATGTCTAAGTCTTTGGATAATACTATTAAATTAAGAAATTTATTAACAAAATATAATAAGGAAATTATTAGATATTTTTTTACAGCAACTCATTATCGTAGCCCTATTGTTTATAGTGAAAATAAATTAAAACAAGCACAATTAGCTATACAAAAATTATATACTTCTATGTCTTATTGGAACAATAATTATTTAAATACAACTATACAAAATAATTTTTTCTCACTAGAGAAAAAATTCTATGAAGCGATGGATGATGATTTTAATACACCAAAAGCATATAATATTTTATTTAAAATATCTCATAATATTAATATAGCTTACCATCAAAAAAAATATTTAATTGTCAATCATCTAATACTAAAATTAAAAAAACTAGGGAATATTATTGGTATTTTATATTTTAACCCTAAAAATTATTTTAAAGATTATGGTAAATTTTATAATCAATATAATGAATTAGAAATAGATAAATTAATTAAAAAACGTAATATTGCTCGAAAGAACAAATTATGGTATGAAGCCGATCTAATTCGTAATATATTAAATAATAAAAATATTATTTTAGAAGATAGAAAAAATGGTACTATATGGAAAAGAAAAAATTAAAATAGTTAAATTAATAAAGATTTTGAAAAAAATTTGTATAGTTTTATATTTTCAAAAAAGAGTAAAAAAATTACGTAAAAGAATTATTAATTATAATTATAAATATTATGTGTTAAATAACCAAGATATTCCTGATTATCAATACGATAAATTATTATTAAAATTAAAAAAAATAGAAAGTTTATTTCCTTATTTAAGAAATAAAAAATCTCCTACTCAAATAGTAGGAGAAAAAACATTAATTAATTTTAAAAAAATAAATCACAAAATTCCCATGCTATCATTAAATAATGTTTTTGACAAAAAAAGTTTACTTAAAAATTTTTTATATCCTTTAAAAATAAAATTTAATAAACAAAATTTTTGTTGTGAATTAAAATTTGATGGAATAGCAATTAGTTTACTATATAAAAATGGTTTGTTGATAAGAGGTGCGACTAGAGGTAATGGTATTACCGGCGATAATGTTACACATAACATATTAAAAATTAAAGAGATTCCACATAAATTAAAGGGTACTAATTTTCCATTCTTACTAGAAGTAAGAGGTGAAATATTTATAACTAAAAAAAATTTTAGTGTTTTAAATAAATTACAATTTTCAATTAATAAAAAATTTTGTAATACTCGTAGTGCTGCAGTGGGGCTTTTGAGACTAAATAATAATATAAACAATAAAACAATAAAATTATTAAGTTTTTTTAGTTATGGTATTGGTTTTAGTAAAAAATTAAATATTTTTAGTCAAAATAAAATATTACAAAGATTAAAATCTTATGGACTACCAGTATCTAATTATTCCAAAATTTATTTTTCTTTTAGTAAAATTCAAAATTTTTATAATTATTTTCAAAAAAATAGAAATTTTTTACCATATGTTATTGATGGGATTGTTATTAAAATAGATAGTATAAAAATACAAAATATTTTGGGTTGTACAGCTCATGCACCTAAATGGGCTATTGCGTATAAATTTCCTTCACAAGAAAAGATAACATTTTTACAAAAAGTTATTTTTCAAATAGGACGTACTGGTATTGTAACCCCTATAGCTAAATTTAATACTGTGAATATTTCAGGAAATAATATTAATTATGCAACATTATATAACACAAATGAAATAAAAAAACTAAATCTAAAAATAGGAGATATGATAATCGTACAACGTTGTGGTGATGTTATACCTAAAATAATTAATGTAGTGATAGAAAAAAGATTTTTTAATAAAGTAGAAGATGTTATTCTTCCAAAGAAATGTCCTAGTTGCAATAATTTACTTAAAAAAAACAAGAATAATATTTTATATTGTTCAGTAGGTTTTTTTTGTAAAGATCAATTAAAAGGATATTTAAAACATTTTATATCTAGAAATGCAATTAATATTAATTATATTGGTGATAAATTAATTGATAAATTAGTAGAAAAAAATTTTGTAAAAAATTTATTAGATTTATTTAAAATAAATTATACTACTTTAGTAAAAATAGATACTTTAGGGGAAAAATTAATTCAAAAAATATTAAAATCTTTAAAAGAGGAAAAAATAGTAACATTTGATAGATTTTTATTTTCTTTGGGGATTCCTGAAGTTGGCATAGTATCTTCTTATAATTTGTCTCATTTTTTTAAAACAATAGATAATTTTCTTAATACTAATTTAATAGAATTATCAAACATACCTGGTATCGGGACAAAAATATCATTAAATATATTAAATTATATTAATAATAAAAATAATGTTGATACAATAAAAAATTTATTAAAAGAA
Source organism: Enterobacteriaceae endosymbiont of Donacia tomentosa (assembly GCF_012571135.1). Taxonomy (NCBI): domain Bacteria; kingdom Pseudomonadati; phylum Pseudomonadota; class Gammaproteobacteria; order Enterobacterales; family Enterobacteriaceae; species Enterobacteriaceae endosymbiont of Donacia tomentosa. The sequence continues at coordinate 33,289 of NZ_CP046216.1, read as the reverse complement.
ATAAATATTATTTATCCTAAAATTCTTATTGAGAAAAATTATTTTTATGGAAAAAGAGTTACTATTACTGGAAAATTATTCTTTATTAAAAGATTTGAACTTATAAAAAAATTAAGACTTTTAGGATCTAACATAGATAATAATATTAAAAAAAATACTGATATATTAATTTTGGGTAAAAAGCCTAGTTCTAAACTCTTAAGAGCAAATAAATTAAATATTAAAATAATTAACGAAAATGTACTTTTAAAATTATTGAGTGAAAAATAAAATTTAGTACTATTTTTTATTAAAAATTGTTTAATATGAAAATTAATGTTATCTTCATTATATTTAATTTAATAAATAATAAATAAAAAATTACATGAATAATATAAAAAATATTATAAAAAATTATTTTGTAGAATATGATAAAGACCATTCTTTTTTAAAGAAAAAAGAATTTGTAGAGATAATTAATCAAATTATTAAGATGTTAGATAAAGGTAAAATTAGAGTAGCAGAAAAAATAAATAATGTTTGGATTACTCATCAATGGATAAAAAAAGCAATACTATTATATTTTAAAATTAATAAAAATTATTTATTAGAAGAATCATATAGTAATTTCTATGATAAAATTCCTTTAAAATTTAATTCTTTTACAAAAAACGATTTTGAAAAAATGAACTGTCGTATTCTACCTCCTACTGTTGTAAGATATGGATCATTTATATCTCAAAATACTGTTTTAATGCCTTCTTTTGTAAATATAGGTGCATTTGTAGGAAAAGGAACAATGATTGACACATGGTCTACAATTGGATCTTGTGCACAAATTGGTAATAATGTTCATATTTCTGGAGGAGTAGGAATAGGTGGAGTTTTGGAACCTATACAATCTAATCCTACAATTATAGAAAATAATTGTTTTATAGGTGCTAGATCAGAGATAGTAGAAGGAGTAATTATTAAAAAAGGTTCTGTTATTTCTATGGGAGTATATATAGGACAAAGTACTAAGATATATGATAGGGAAACAGGATTAATTTATTATGGAGTAGTGCCTAGTTATTCTGTAGTAGTTCCTGGAACTATACCTTCAAAAAATGGTAAATATAGTTTATATTGTGCTGTAATTGTAAAAAAAGTAGATTCTAAAACTTTAAGTAAAGTAGAAATTAATAAAATTTTACGTGAAAATTACTAATTTTTATTATAAAATTATTTTTACTTGAGTTTTTTATCATATTTATAGATTATATATTAATACTTAAAAATTAAATAGGTATATTATAAATATGAATGTTTTAAGTCATATATTAGGTTTTCCAAGAATTGGTAAAAATAGAGAATTAAAAAAATCTTTAGAAAAATATTGGAATAATAAAATTTCTAAAACAGAATTACTAAATACTGGTTTTAATATTAGAAAGTTTAATTTTAAACAACAAAAAAATAATCTTGATTTATTATCTGTAGGAGATTTTGCTTGGTATGATCATGTACTGAATACTAGTTTAATGTTGGGTAATATACCTTTAAGATATAGTAAAATTAGTAATCTTATTGATATAAATACAATGTTCAATATTAGTAGAGGTACTATACATGAAAATAAAAAAATTTATCCTAGTGACATGACAAAATGGTTTAATACTAACTATCATTATATAGTTCCTGAATTTTATTCAAATCAGTCTTTTAATTTTTCTTGGAAAGAATTATTAGAAGAAATAGATGAAGCAATAAGGTTAGGATATAAAAATTTAAAACCAATAATATTAGGTCCTTTAACGTATCTTTGGTTGGGAAAGATAATTGGTAAAAAATTTGATCGTTTAATGTTAATTAAAAAAATTTTACCAATTTATATTGAAATATTAACAGAAATTAGTAATAGAAAAATATCATGGATACAAATAGATGAACCTATTCTCTCTTTAGAGTTACCTAATAATTGGTTATATGAATTTAGAAATACATACAAAATTTTAAATAATCATTTTAAAAAAAATATTAATATATTATTAACTACATATTTTGGTGGTATTAGTCATAATATTGAATTAATAAAATTATTACCTATAAGTGGTATACATTTGGATTTTATTCATGGAAATGATAATATTAGTTTTATAAATGATATCTTACCAAAAGAATGGATATTATCTTGTGGTATTATTAACGGACGTAATATTTGGAAAACTAATTTAAAATTATGGTATGAAAAGTTATTAAAAATTAAAAAAAACAGAGAAAATTTGTGGATCAGTACTTCTTGTTCATTATTACACTCTCCTATTGACTTAAACACAGAAAATAATTTACCAAAAAGAGTTAAGGAATTATTTTCTTTTGCTATTCAAAAATGTTATGAGTTACTTCTTTTAAAAGAAGCATTACAGTATAATGATTTAAATAAATTAATAAAATGGAATAGATATACACAAAATTTTTCTCAAAATACTAAAAATAATCAAATTTTTCAAAAAAAAATTGTGATTAATGACGAAAAAAAAATTAATAGTAATCGTATAAGTTATACAATACGATCTGTTTTACAAAAACAAAAATTAAAATTACCATTATTTCCTATAACAACTATAGGTTCTTTCCCCCAAACTAAAGATATCAGAAAAATAAGATCTAATTATAAATTAGGATTAATTGATTATTCATCGTACGAAAAAAATATAAAAAAACATATTAAAGATATCGTAAATATTCAGGAAAAATTAGATTTAGATATTTTAGTACATGGTGAACCAGAAAGAAATGATATGGTAGAATATTTTGGAGAAAATTTGAATGGTTTTATTATTACTGAAAACGGATGGGTACAAAGTTATGGATCTCGTTGTGTAAAACCTCCTATTATATTTAGTGATATTAATAGAAATAAACCAATCACAGTAAAATGGATTAAATATGCTCAATCTTTGACAACTAAAATTGTAAAAGGAATGTTAACAGGTCCAATGACTATATTTTTATGGTCTTTCCCTAGAGAAGATATTACTCCTATAGAAATTACAAAACAAATTTCTTTAGTTTTAAAAGAAGAAATTTTAGATTTAGAAAAAGCAAATATTAAAATCATACAGATAGATGAACCGGCTTTAAGAGAAGGATTGCCTTTAAAAAAATCAGAATGGAAAAAATATTTACAATGGGCAGTAACATCATTTAAATTAGTAACATCTAATGTACAAGACACCACACAAATACATACACATATGTGTTATTCTGAATTTAAGGATATAATAAATGATATTATTGCTTTAGATGCAGATGTTATAAGCATTGAAACATCTCGTTCTAGTATGGATTTAATTAAATTATTTAAATATGTAAATTATCCCAATGGGATTGGGTTAGGAGTATATGATATACATTCACCTAATATTCCTTCAATTAAGTTAATAAAAAATTTTTTAAAACAAGCATCTCAAAATATACCTATGAAAAATATCTGGGTTAACCCAGATTGTGGGTTAAAAACAAGAAATTGGGAAGAAACTGTAAAAAGTTTATATAATATGGTATATGCTACTAAAATTTTAAGAAATGAATTAAAGGACTAGTGATAAATTAAAGATTAATTAATTAATTAATTAATTAGTTAATTGCATCCGGGAGGATTCGAACCTCCGACCGCTCGGTTCGTAGCCGAGTACTCTTTCCACTGAGCTACGGATGCTCTCGGTGAGAGAGAGATTCGAACCCTCGATATAGCATAACTATATACACCCTTAGCAGGGGTGCGCCTTCAACCACTCGGCCATCTCACCACTATATTAGTGTAATATACTATATACTATAAGTAGATAAGTCAAATTTAATTATATTAATATTAGTTTCATGTATAAATTTTAATTTATTTTAAGTTTTTTTTAACTGTTTTTTTTCTGCTTGTATACGTTGGTAGATTTCTTCACGATGTACAGCAATTTCTCTAGGAGCATTAACACCTATTCGAACTTGATTCCCTTTTATTCCTAATACAGTTACCATAACTTCATCACCAATCATAAGTGTTTCGCCTACTCGGCGAGTAAGAATAAGCATTCCTTTCTCCTTAAAAAAATAAATTATAAATTAATAATTATAATTAAAATTAATAATTTTATATTTTATTTTAAAAAATAATGTTATTAAATAAAATAAATATTTTATAAAACTAATTTGATTTATTTATTTTATTTAAAATAAAAGTTCTAATTTTAGATAAATTAAAAAGATATTTATCTTTATTAATATCAGTATTTATTTGTGCTATACTAGCACATCCACCTATTTTACAAATATTTTTATCAAAATTATTACTAATTATTTCAATAGCACTAATAAAATTAGAAATATTTTTAGTAATTTTAATTATTAAAAATATTTTTTTCTCCCATTTAGTAGATAATACAATTATCGTTTTTTCAAATTTATTAACTAAATTTTTTATAATATGATGTAATAATTTTGGATTAAAATTATAAATTCGACTAATTATTAAATTAATATTATTAATAATAATATTATCTCTTAATAAAATTTTTCTTTCTTTTAAAAGAATATATTTTTCTAATTCTTTAATATTATTTAATAAAATATTATTTTTTTTTTTATATAAAATAATACTTTCAATTATTTTATCTTCATCAGTTTTAAATAAATTAGTAATAATTTTAATTTGGTTATTTTTTTTTTGTATGTATTCTAATGCTAAATTATGAGTTACAGCATGTATTCTTTTTACTCCGTTTGCTATATTTAAAAATTTTGTAATCATAAAAAAACCAATTTGGTTTGTACTATTAACATGAGTTCCACAACACAATTCTCTAGAAATATTTTTAATATCGACAATTTTAACAATATCATCATATTTATTATGATGTAATGAAATAATATTATCTTCTTTTTTAATTTCTTTTTTTATTTTTTCATATATTTTTATTGATATATTTTGAAATATGTAATTATTAACAATTTTCTCTATTTTAAATATATCATTTAATAATAAAGATTCTTGATAAGAGAAATCAAATCTTAGATAATGTTCAGTAATTAAAGATCCTTTTTGTTTTATAAGTGTTCCAAATTCTTGACGTAAACTAGCATGTAATAAATGAGTAGCTGTATGGTTTCTCGTTATTTTAAAACGACGTGATACATTTATATTTGAATATAGGGCATCATTTATTTCTAATGATCCTAATATCATTTCTCCAATATGTATAATTAAATTACCTTTTATTTTTGTGTTATTAACTTGAAAAATATTATCTTTATCTTTCTCTAAAAATCCCGTATCTCCTATTTGTCCACCCGCTTCTCCATAAAAAGAAGTAATATCTAATATAATTTCAGCTTTATCTCCTTTTTTAATTTTTTTTACCAAAGATCCATTATAATATATATCTAATACAGTACTTTTTATACTAAAATTTGTATATCCATAAAATTTTGAAATTTTATTTTTATAATATATATTAATTTTTTTATTAAAAACACTATTGTTTTTAGATTTTTGTTTTTGAATTTCCATATATTTTTCAAATTCTTGAATATCACAATTAATATTTTTCTGCATACATATATCTTTTATTAAACTAAGAGATAAACCAAAAGTATCATATAAATAAAATATTTTTTCCCCTGGTAAATTTTTAGTTTTTAATTTTTTAATTTCTTTATTTAATAAAATAGTTCCTTTTTCTAAAATTATATTAAAATGTTCTTCTTCTTTTTTTATAATTCTTTTAATAAATTTATACTTTTTACATAAATTTATTTTTTCTATATTATTAATATGTTTAATATATATTTTAACTAATTTATAAAAAAAAAGTTTTTTTTCTCCTAAAATTTTACCATGATTAATGGCTCTTCTTATAATACGTCTTAAAACATATCCTCTACTTTCATTACTAGGTAAAACCCCTTCTGATATTAAATAAATAGAAGCTCTTATATGATCTGCTATAACTTTGAATGAATTATGAGTTACATGTCTATTTTTAATAAAAATAGATATATCTTCTATCAGTTCTTTAAAAAATGTTATTTCATAATTAGAATCTACTTTTTCTAAAACACTACTAATACGTTCTAATCCCATACCAGTATCTACTGATTTAATAGATAAAGGGATAAGGTTACCAGAAAAATCTTTATTAAATTGTATAAATACTATATTCCATATTTCAATAAATCGATCTCCAAAATTATGTAAAATATTACCTTTAAGGTGAGAACCTAAATCATAAAAAATTTCCGTGGAAGGACCACAAGGACCAGTATCAGACATTTGCCAAAAATTATCAGAATTATAATCTATATTATTTTTATCTCCAATTATTATAATATTTTTTTTATTTAAACTAATATCTTTATACCATATATCATATGTTTCTTTATCTGTATGATAGACAGTGACAAATATTTTTTTTTTTTCTAAATTAAATTTTTCCGTTAATAATTCCCAAGCAAAAGATATAGCTTCTTTTTTAAAATAATCCCCAAAACTAAAATTACCTAACATTTCAAAAAAAGTATGATGTCTGTTTGTAAAACCTACATTTTGTAAGTCATTATGTTTTCCTCCTACTCGGATACATTTTTGTATCGTAGTAATTCTTGGGAAAGGAGATTTTCTATGTCCTAAAAAATATTCTTTAAATTGATTCATTCCTGCATTTGTAAATAATAAAGTAGGATCATTATAAGGTAATAATGAACTACCTTCTATAATTTTATGTTTTTTTTTATGAAAAAAGTTTAAAAATATTTGACTTATTTCTCTTGTTTTTTTTCTCATATTTTAAACCTTGAAAATTATTTCTATATATTATATAAAAAATTATATATGAAAAATGAAGATTATTTGGATTGTTTTTTTGCAAAAAAAATTTCCCTTAATTTTTTTTCTATTTCATATGTTTTTTTTTTATTATTTTTTAAATAATTAATAGCATTTAATTTACCTTGTCCAATTTTTTCGTTTTGGTAACTATACCATGATCCACATTTATCAATTATTTTCTGATTTACGCCTAAATCTAATAATTCACCGTAAGTATTAATTCCTTCTCCATATATAATTTGAAATTCAGCGTTTTTAAATGGCACAGCAACTTTATTTTTTACTACTTTTACTCTAGTTTCATTTCCTATAATATTATCTCCATTTTTAACATTACCTATTTTACGAATATCTAATCTTATCGAAGCATAAAATTTTAAAGCATTTCCTCCGGTAGTTACTTCGGGATTACCAAATAATACTCCAATTTTCATTCTTATTTGGTTGATAAAAATAAGTAATGTATTTGTTTGTTTTAAGTTACTTGCTAATTTTCTCATAGCTTGACTCATCATACGTGCAGCTAAACCTATATGTGAATCTCCTATTTCTCCTTCTATTTCGGCTTTAGGTGTAAGAGCGGCAACTGAATCTACTATTATAACATCTATAACTCCTGATTTGGCTAATGAGTCACATAATTCTAATGCTTGTTCTCCTGTATCTGGTTGAGAACATAGTAATTTACTAATATCAACATTAAGTTTTTGTGCATAGATAGGATCTAAAGCATGTTCAGCATCAATAAAGGCACATATTTTACCTAATTTTTGTGCTTCAGCAATAATTTGTAATGTTAATGTTGTTTTGCCAGAAGATTCTGGGCCATATATTTCAACAATCCTGCCTATAGGTAATCCCCCAATACCTAATGCTATATCTAAGGATAAAGAACCAGTAGATATTGCTTCAATGTCCATAGTTCTATTATCACCTAATCTCATAATAGAACCTTTACCAAATTGACTCTCTATTTGAGAAATAGCATCTTCAAGAGCTATTTGTTTTTTTTTTTCTAAATTCACAAAATATACCTTATAAATTTTATTTATTAAAATATATAATTAAATTAAATTTTTTTATAATAAAAAATTTAATTTTGAATATTTTAAAGAAATATTTTATTCTTAAGTATAAGATAGTTTTGATAAATTTATAATTAAAAATATATTTTTATGTTTAAAAAAAGTGATTTTTATAGAAATCCAAATTATATTTTGGATATACAAGGATTCGATTGTCCTAAAACAATTATGATGATTAAAAAAAATACATTAAATATGAAAAAAAAAGAAACTTTATTAATTATTGCTGATAATGATTTAGTAATTTTAGATATAAAATACTTTTGCCAATTTACAAATTATATCATAATTAAACAAAAAATAGTTACTAAACCTTATTTATTTTTAATAAAAAAAATTTAATTTCTTATACATAAAGCATAAGTAACAATACTAAATTTTTTTTTACGATAAATCATCCAATTTTTTGGTAAGGTAACATTTTTACTTTTTGTTTTGTATTCAATATATATTCTTGCATTCTTTTTTAACCAATTATTTTTTTCTAATAAAAAACATGTTTGTTCCAATAAAAAATTTTTTTGACAAAAAGGAGGATCAACAAAAATTAAATCATGTTGTACTCCTTTTTTAGATAAAAAATCTAAAGTATTTTTATAGATTAAGAAAATATTTTTTATTTTTAATAGAAAAATGTTTTTTTTTAATTGTTGAAAAATTTTATAATTATTTTCTATTAAAGTAGCAGAAAAAGCATTTCTTGATAATGCCTCAAAACTTAAAGAACCTGTACCTGCATAACAATCTAAACATTTGAACATATGTATATCTTCTTTTATAATCCAATTAAATAAATTTTGACGAATAAAATTCATTGTAGGTTTTAACAAAAAATTGTTAATTACATATATTTTTTTACCCTTCCATTTTCCTGAAATTATATAGATACTGTTAATACTGGATGCTTTTTTTTTCATATTTTATATAAAAGTTATTAATAATGTTGATTACTTTAAAAATTAATTTTGATATATTATTTATATAATAAATTAGTTTAATTAAACTAAGTGTTTGATTACTAAATAATTAAAATTACTTTTTAAAAAATTTTATATGATAAATAAAAAAGATTCTATATTGAATACTAAAAAAAAAAAGACAGGAATCGGTTTTTTTAGTTATTTTAAAAAAAAATTATTAAAAACAAGTAAAACATTTAGCACTAATATTCTTAATCTTTTTAAAAAGAAATATATTATTAATTCACAATTATTTAATGAATTAAAAGAAAAATTAATTACTTCCGACATAAGTATAAATACCACTAAAAAAATTATTGATGAAGCTAAAAAATATGCAGAATTAAATAAACTGCAAAATTCTTCTCAATTATATGAATTCATCAAACAAAAAATGTTAAATATTCTATTACCTATTGAAATACCTTTAAATATTAATAATGGAAGTAAACCTTTTATAATATTAATTATTGGAGTTAACGGAGTTGGTAAAACGACTACAATAGGTAAATTATCAAATTATTTTCATAATAAGGGCAAATCAGTTCTTTTAGCTTCTGGAGATACTTTCAGAGCTGGTGCTCATGAACAATTATTATCATGGAGTAATAAAAGTAAGAGTATATTTATGGAAAATAATATTAAACATGATAGTTCAGCTATTATTTATGATGCAATATATGAAGCAAAAAAAAAAAATATTGATGTTTTAATAGCAGATACAGCAGGAAGAATTCATAATAATCTCTCTTTAATGAGAGAATTAAAAAAAATTGTCCGCGTTATAAAAAAAACTAACAAAAATAATCCAGACGAAATAATGTTAATTTTAGATGCTAATATTGGACAAAATTCTATTAATCAACTCAAAGCTTTTCATGATAATATAGGAGTAACAGGTATTACAATTACGAAATTAGATGGAACAGCAAGGGCTGGTGTTATTTTTTCTATAGCTTATGAATTTAATATACCATTAAGATATGTTTGTATTGGAGAAAAAATTGATGATATTCATTTATTTAATGCAAAAAATTTCATAGATGCTATTTTTACAAAAAATTAAATATTATTTGTTTAAAATTTAAAATTATCTTACTAATTTTAAATTAGTTGAGAGGATCTGATGTATAAAAATATATTCACCTCTGATTGTAAGTTGTTTCTTATACCAGTGAGAACATTAGATTCTTATATCTATGTTACTAATAGTTATCCTATACTAACTCTTAAGGAGGAAAGGGAATTATCAAAAAAATTATATTATAAAGGTGATATTAAAGCAGCAAAAAAGCTAATTTTATCTCATTTAAGATTTGTTATTCATATAGCAAAAAACTATTCTGGATATGGTTTACATCAATCTGATATTATCCAAGAAGGCAATATAGGCTTAATGAAAGCTGTACGTAAATTTAATCCTGAGGTTGGAGTACGTTTAGTTTCTTTTGCTATTCATTGGATAAAAGCTGAAATACATGAATATGTATTACGTAATTGGCGTATAGTTAAAGTAGCTACGACTAAAGCTCAGAGAAAATTATTTTTTAATTTAAGAAAAACAAAACCGAAATTAGGTTGGTTTAATAAAAATGAAATTAAAACAGTTGCAAAAAAATTAGGGGTATCAGTTAAAGATGTTTGTGAAATGGAATCTCGCATGTCTGCACAAGATATGACTTTTAACTATTCTTTGAAAGATAATTTCAAAAATAGTAAAAATATAAGTTCAAACTTTTTTTTAAAAGATTTTAATTCAAATTTTGCTCATATAATAGAAAAAAATGATTGGCAACAACATATTTCAACCAAATTATATAAAGCTATTTTAATGTTAGACTATCGTAGTCGTAACATTATTATTTTAAGATGGTTAAGTAAAAATAAAAAAAAAATTACTTTACAAAAATTAGCTAATTATTATGGAATATCTGCTGAACGTATTAGACAATTAGAAAAAAATGCTATGATAAAATTACGTTCTACATTAGGATATTTATCCCAAACATAATTTTTTAATATTTTTATATATATTAATTTATTATTTAGAATATTTTATGTCATAATAAATTTTTCTAAATTTATTAAAATTAATTTTAAATTTTAAGGATTTAAATAATGGCTAGTAAAAGAGGTATTAATAAAGTAATTATAATTGGAAATTTAGGTAAAGATCCAGAAATAAGATATATGCCTAATGGCAATCCTGTAGTAAATATTACAGTAGCAACATCAGATAATTGGAAAGATAAAAATACGGGAGAAAGTAAAGAAAAAACTGAATGGCATCGAGTGGTAATATTTGGTAAATTAGCTGAAATTGCAAATGAATATTTAAAAAAAGGTTCCCAAGTGTATATAGAAGGATATTTACAAACACGTAAATGGCAAAATCAAAATGGACAAGATAACTATATTACTGAAATAATAGTTAGTGTAGGTGGTACTATGCAAATATTAGGTAATTTACGCCAAAATGATCATAATATTACTAATATTTTTAATAAAGAAAAAAATAAAGAAATTTCAAAAAAATGGAATAAAAAAATTAATGAAGTTAATATGATAAATAAAAATAATAATAATGATGTATCTAATAAGAAAAATGAAGATATTATTGATTTTGAAGATGATCTTCCATTTTAGTAATTAAAAATTAAAGAATTTGTTTGATTTTTTAAAAAATATAATTAAAACTATGTTATATAATAATATATCACTTTTAAAACTTAAAAAACAACTGACAAACACGTTACCACATATCAAAGGTATTATAAAAATTATAAGTCAAAAAATAGGGATTTTAGAAACAGACAAAAATTATATATATACTATACCTTATATTTATTTAAAAAATATAATGGAGGGCGATTATGTATTAGCAAAAATAGAACATAATAATGAAAAATTATACGCTATACCAATAAAATTATTAAAATCAAATATTAATATATTTATTGGAATTATAAAAAAAAAGAATAAAAATTTTTTTATTATTCCAGAAAAGAAAATTTTACTAAATAATTTAATTAAATGTTATATAAAAAAAAATGTTACACATACGTTGAATGATAAAGATAAAGTAATGGCAAAAATTGTTCATCATCCATTAAGAGGGGATGATATTTTTCTTGCAGAAGTTATTGAGTATATTAATCAAGATAATAATTATTTGTTACCATGGTGGTCAATATTATCTAAATATAACCTTAATACTAATCCTCCTGATGATTGGCTTTGTCAAAAAATAAGTTTTTTAGATAAAAATTTCTTTAGAAAAGATTTAACTCATTTATGTTTTATCACAATAGATAATAATGAAACTAAAGATATAGACGATGCTTTATATATTGAAAAAATATCTTCAAAAAAATTATTAGTTTATGTCGCGATATCTGATCCTACAGCTTATATTAAACAAGATAGTACAATAGATAAAATTGCGTCAGAAAGAATGTTTACAAATTATTTACCAGGATTAACTATTCCTTTATTACCAAAATTATTATCAGAAGATTTATGTTCTCTAAATCCTAATAAAATTAGACCAGTTTTAATTTGTAAAATGATTATTAATAGTGAAGGTTTTTTATTAGAAAAGAATAAATTTTTAATGGGATGGATAAAATCCAAAGCTAAATTAAGTTATAATAATGTTTCTGATTGGTTAGAAAAAAAAACGAGTACCTGGCATCCTAAAAATAATGATATTGAAAATCAAATTATATTATTATATAAATTTTATTTATATAGGAAAAAATGGAGTAATAACCATATAGTTTTTTTTCAAAATCCTGATTATAAATTTATTTTTGGTGATAAAGGTAAAATATTAAATATAATAATAGAAAAAAAAAGAATTGCACATAAAATGATAGAGGAAATCATGATAACAGCAAATATATGTGCAACTGAGTTTTTATATAAAAAATCACATTTTGCAATATATAATATATATTATGGATTTGATTATAATAAAATTAACAAAGTAGTTTTACTATTAGATCAATATGGAATTAAATGTGATGCTGCTTTTTTAATGACTTTAAAAGGATATAAAACTATTTTTAATAAATTAAATGATTTAGATTTATCATTTGTTATTAATCGTATAAAAAAATATCAACATATTACTATGTTTAGTACAAAACCAGGACCGCATTTTGGTTTAGGATTAAAAAGATATGCTACATGGACATCTCCTATTAGAAAATTTGGTGATATAATTAATCATAGATTAATTAAATCTATTCTAAATAAAGATAATATTAAAAAACCTTTGGATAATATTTATATTATTATGAATCAACAACGGCGATTAAATAAACAAGCAGAAAAAGATTTATTAAATTTTTTATATTCAATTTATTTTAAAAAAATATTTATTCGTGGACAAGTTTTTTTGTCTGAAATAATTGATATATTATCTAATGGAATAAAGGTACGATTAATAAAAAGTGGTGCCTTAGCTTTTATTCCAAAACATTTTTTATATCAAAATTTAAATGATATTTTAATAAAACCTAATAAAGGGATGATTTTTATCAAAAATAAATTATTATATAAAGTAACCGATCAGATACAAGTTATTATTAAAGAAATAAATATTCATAACAATATTATTGTAAAAATTGTTTAATTTACAAATTTTTTCATTTGGATATCATATTTATATGACAGTTAGAGGACATATAATATTTTCTATATCTAGTAGTATTTTAGTACAACATTTTATTTTTTCAAAAATATTATACCATGATGATTGGTGGCGTATTATACCTGTATCAATTGTCACATGTTTATTACCAGATATAGATAATCCTAAGTCTATTTTAGGGCGTAAAATTAGAATTTTTTCATATTTTATAAATAAAATCTTTGGACATAGGGGATTTACACATAGTTTATTATCAATAATAATAATTACATTTATTATTTTGAATAAAAAATTTGTTGATGTTATTGATGTTAAATTAGGATTAATTATTGGTTATTGTAGTCATATTATTGCAGATATGTTAACTCCTTATGGAGTTCCTTTATTATGGCCTTATAAAAAAAAGTTTAGATTACCACTTATTAAAAAAAATTTATTTAAAGAAGATATATTTTGTTATTTATATTTAACAATCTCATTATATTCATTGTATCCTATTTGTAATAATATTATAATAAATTTATTTAATAATATGATTTTATAATTATAAAATAACATTTTACCGAACATAGAATTAACATAAATTTTCATAAAGTTAAGAGTTAGCTTATTGGGCTAATTTTTTCTAAAATGTAAAATAATAATGACATAAAGAAAAATATTATTATATAAACTAATAATCTACAATAAAATATAATGCAATTTAAAAAAATATTAGTAACTTGTGCATTACCATATGCTAATGGTGATATTCATATTGGCCATATGTTAGAACATATTCAAGCGGATATTTGGGTTAGATATCATCGAATGATGGGCCATAAGGTATTTTTTATTTGTGCTGATGATGCACATGGTACCCCTATTATGTTAAAAGCACAAGAATTAAAAATAAGTACAGAAGAAATGATTAAAAAAATATATCATAAACATGTATTAGATTTTACTAAATTTAATATTAGTTATGATAATTATTATACCACCCATAGTAAAGAAAATTATTTTTTTTCAAAATTAATTTTCAATCGTTTAAACAAAAAAAATTTAATAAAAAAAGAAATAATTCAACAATTATATGATTTACATTATAATATCTTTTTGCCTGATAGATATGTAAAGGGAGATTGTCCTCAGTGTAAGTCTATTGGACAATATGGTGATAATTGTGAAATTTGTGGTGCTATTTATTCGTCTAGTAATTTAATTAATCCTATATCAATTTTATCGAATACAAAACCTATATTACGAAATTCAGAACATTATTTTTTTGATCTTCCTAAATTTAATAAGATTTTAATAACTTGGATTAATTCTGGAGTTTTAGAAAAAACAGTTTCAAATAAAGTAAAAGAATGGTTGTTTTCTGGATTAAAAAAATGGGATATCTCTAGGGATGCACCATATTTCGGATTTAAAATTCCTAAATCTATAAATAAATATTTTTATGTATGGTTAGATGCACCTATTGGTTATATAGGTACTTTTAAAAATTTATGTAATAAAAATAAAAAATTAAATTTTGATGAATGGTGGAATAAAAATTCAAAAACAAAATTATATCATTTTATAGGTAAAGATATAATCTATTTTCATAGTTTATTTTGGCCTGCAATGCTAGAAGGTAGTGATTTTAGAAAACCTGATAAATTATTTGTACATGGACATGTTACATTAAATGGACAGAAAATGTCTAAATCTAGAGGTAGATTTATTACCGCAAAATTATGGTTAAAATATTTAGATACAGATAGTTTACGTTATTATTATGCTTCTAAATTATCATCTAATATTAATGATATTGATTTTAATCCTTTGGATTTCGTTAAAAATATAAATGGGGATATTGTTAATAAAATTGTAAATATAGCTGCAAGAAATGCTTATTTTATCAATAATTATTTTGGTAATAATTTATCTAAAACTATTAATATGAAATTGTATTTAAGATTTGTTCAAAAATCTGAAATTATTCATAATTATTTAAAAAGTTGTAAATTTAGTCATGTTATTAAAGAAATTTTAATGTTATCGGATATAGCTAATCGTTATGTTGATAAGCATAAACCATGGCTTTTAATTAAAGATGATGCACAAAAGAAAAATATTCAAGAAATTTGTTCTATGGGTATTAATATGTTTCGTGTAATTATGATTTATATGAAACCTATTATGCCTAATTTATCTCAAAAAACTGAATTTTTTCTAAAAAAAAAATTATGTTTTAATAAAATTAAAATACCTCTCATTAATAGAAAGATTAATAAGTTTCAAAAATTATTTGAACGTATTAATATTACAAATCTAGATAAATTGATAAAAATATCTAAAAGATAAAAAATATAAGTGTATAGAATAATTATATTTTAAAGAACATTTTTTATAGTAAAAAAATAGTATTTACTTAAACTTTATTTTATTATTCTAGGTACTCTTTTTGATAAAGAACACATTAATTCGTAACTAATTGTATTAGCAGATTTTGCTATTTCATCTATTTTAATATTATTACCCCATAATTCTACTTGACTACCAACTTTTGCTGAAGGTATTTTGCATAAATCTACAATTAACATATCCATAAATATATTTCCTAAAATAGTGGTTCTAATTCCTTCTACTAATACAGGAGTATTATTAGAAATATTTTTTGGATATCCATCAGCATATCCACATGCAACTATTCCTATTTTACGTTTTTTATATGTATAATATTCACAATTA
Source organism: Enterobacteriaceae endosymbiont of Donacia tomentosa (assembly GCF_012571135.1). Taxonomy (NCBI): domain Bacteria; kingdom Pseudomonadati; phylum Pseudomonadota; class Gammaproteobacteria; order Enterobacterales; family Enterobacteriaceae; species Enterobacteriaceae endosymbiont of Donacia tomentosa. The sequence continues at coordinate 17,026 of NZ_CP046216.1, read as the reverse complement.
TAACCTACAATTTCTCCTGGATAAATTTTTTGAATTGATATAATTCTACTTTTTAAAGTCATGACTGGTTTTATTTTTTTTTTTGATATATCTCTCCAATTTCCTGTAGGAGAAGCTCCGTATAATATAATTCCAGGTCTAACCCAATCATAATGTGTCTGAGGATGCCATAATATAGCAGCAGAATTTGCAAATGAACGAAAGAATGTATAATTATGAATAATTTTTTTCATATATAATAATTGTTTTAATACAAGATTAGAATTTTTTGAAGCATTAATAAAATGAGTCATTAAAGTAACATTACTAATTTTAATATTTTTTTTTATGATGTTAATTATATTAATAATATTTTCATTTTTAAATCCTAATCTATTTAAACCAGTATTAATTTTAATATATACTTCAATAGGGTATTGCGGAGGATTTTTTATTAAAATATCAAGTTGCCATTTATTATGTATTACTATTGTTAAATAGTATTTATAAATAAGACGTAAATCTTGTTTATTAAAAAAACCTTCTAATAAAAGTATTGGTTTTTTACAATAATTTTCTCTTAAAAGTATTGCTTCATCTAAAGTTAATACTGCAAACCCATCACTTTTTTCAAGACTTTTAAAAACATTTTTAATGCCATGACCATAAGCATTTGCTTTTATAACAGCCCAAATTTTGGATTTATGTGCAATATTTTTAATAGTTTTTAAATTATTTTTTAATGCATTATTATTAATAATTGCAATAATAGGTCTAGTTTCTATCATTAATTAGTTCTCTAGTTAAATTAATAACTAAATCTTTTATATTTAATATTATTAAACATTTGATAAAAATCAAAATTTATTTTATATTCTTTTTCAGAAAATATTCTTTATATTTAAAAAAATAAAATTAATTTAATCTAAATTTATTTAATAAAAAAATTTGTATATCTTAAATTAAGATTTAACTTCACATAAATTTATTTTATTATATAATTAGTTTTATTATAGTAGTAATTTTTTTTAAAAAAGGATCTTAATAATGATTACCAGTAAATTTGGTATTGGGCAACAAGTTAGACATAAATTATTAGGTTTTTTAGGAGTTATTGTTGACGTTGACCCTGAATATTCTTTAAATGATCCAAAAATTGATGAAGTAGCAGAAAGTATAACATTAAGAAATAAACCATGGTATCATGTAGTAATGGAAGATGATTCAGGACGTCCTATACACACATATTTAGCAGAAGTGCAATTATCCGGAGAACCTGCAGATAATGAACATCCAGATAATTCATCATTAGATGAATTATCTGAATCTATAAAAAAGCAATTAGTTACTCCAAGATTAAGAAATTAATATAATTGATAAATAATGTCTAAACTCTAGCTATTAAAATTTTAGTTGTTATTTTAATTCTATTAAAAATAAGTTTTATAATTCGTTAATTATTGAATTCAATGAAACTTATTGCATTTTTTAAATGGTTTATAACTTTATTTTGTCCCATTAAAAATAATATACTACTAATGGGCGGGGTATTATTTTTACCTGTAACAGCTATACGTAAAGGCATAATTACATTTTTTAAATTGATATCTAATTCTGTCATTATTTCTTTAACAATTAAATTAATATTTTTTACTGACCATAAGTGTATTAATTTGAATTTTTTGAGTAATTTTTTTAGTATTATTTTATTTTTTAAATTTAAATATTGTTTAATTAAAATATTTTTAGAATAAATAGGATCCATATAAAAAATATAACATAAATTATTAATTTCATTTAATGTATTACATCTATTGGAAAATATTTTATATAAATTTTTTATTTTAGGACCGTTATGAGTATTAATATTTTTTTGTTGGCAAAATTTGGTTAAATAATTAACCATATATTTTTCTGGCAACTTATTTAAATAATATCTATTTAACCAATTTAATTTATCAATATTAAAAATACTTGGTGATTTGTTGAGATTTTTTAAATTAAATAGTTTTTTCATTTCTTCTAATGAAAAAATTTCTTTATTACCATAAGACCATCCTAATCGTAAAATATAATTTAATAGAGCTTCGGGTAAATATCCATTTTTTTTATATTCTAAAATATTTATAGAATGATATCTTTTAGATATTTTTTTTTTAAATTTATCAGTAATCATTGATACATGAGCATAAATAGGTATTTTAGCTCCAATAGCGTTAATTATATGTATTTGTTTAGGAGTATTATTAATATGCTCTTCACCTCTAATTATATGAGTAATATTCATATCTAAATCATCTAAAACAACACAAAAATTATAAGTTAATGTACCATCTGTTCTTTTAATTATGAAATCATCTAATTCGTTATTATAAACTATGATTTTTCCTCGAATTTTATCTATAAACGTAATAAATCCTTTATCTGGTATACGAAATCTTATTACATAAGGTTTCGTATTATTTACTAAATTATTTAAATTACGACACTTACCATTATATCTAATTTTTTTTTTTTTAGATATTTGTTCTTGTTTCTGGTTTGCTAATTCTTCTTTAGTACAAAAACATTTATAAACATGTCCACTACTTAGCATTTTATCAATAAAGATATTATGTTTTTTAAATCTTTGACTTTGTAAGTATGGTCCTTCATCCCAATTAATATTTAACCATTTTAATGTTTTAGTAATATTTTCAATAAAAATTTTTTTTGATCTTTTTACATCAGTATCTTCAATACGTAATATAAATTTACCATTATTTTTTTTTGCAAATAACCAAGAATATAAAGCAGTACGAATATTACCTATGTGTAAGTTTCCAGTAGGACTGGGAGCAAATCTAGTAATTACTTTCATAATATAATTTCAAATTTTTTACTTAATATTGTATTATTAGTATAATATAAATAATATTTTATATTTATTTAAATATTTTTTAATTTTTTATTAAAAATATATTGACTTATTTATAGTAATAAATATAGCATATAAGAGTTGTATAAGGGTGATTAGCTCAGTTGGTAGAGTGCCTCCCTTACAAGGAGGATGTCGGCGGTTCGAATCCGTCATCACCCATATAAAATATTTTGTTTTATAAAGAAAGGGTCGTTAGCTCAGTTGGTAGAGCAGTTGACTTTTAATCAATTGGTCACAGGTTCAAATCCTGTACGACCCAGAGATATGAAATAATGGTTTAATGATTATTTTATTTCATACATAAAAGTAAATAGTGTTGTTTATAGTGTAAATATTTATTTATGTTACGATATATGTTAAATTGGCAATATTAATTAAATTTATTTATATATAAATATGAGCTATTCCTATAAAAAAAGAACTATTTCAGTCCATGATGGTTTAAATAAAGATAAACAATACGGAAGTGTAGTTCCTCCTATATATTTAACTAGTACATATAGTTTTAGTAGTTTTAATAAACCTAGAAAATATGATTATTCAAGAAAAAGTAATCCTACACGTGATACTGTGCAAAAAGTCATTGCATCTTTAGAAAAAGGTTTAGGTTGTATTCTTACAAATAGTGGAATGTCTGCACTTTATTTAATAATTATTACTTTGTTAAAACCAGGTGATTTAATAATTTGTCCTAATGATTGTTATGGTGGTAGTTATCGATTATTTAAAAGTCTTTTATATAAAAAAATATATAGAGTAAAATTTATTACTATGCATAATGAAAAACAATTTTTGTTATCATTAACGTATAAACCTAAAATTATTTTTATAGAAAGTCCTAGTAATCCATTACTAAATGTTATTGATATTGCTTATTATTGTAAAAAAATTAGACAATCTAATGCAATTAGTATAATTGATAACACCTTATTAAGTCCAGTATTACAAAATCCATTAGAATTAGGATCAGATTTGGTAATTCATTCATGTACAAAATATTTAAATGGGCATTCTGATATTATTTCAGGAGCTATTATTTCAAATAATAAAATTTTTATTAATGAATTATTATGGTGGGCTAATAATTTAGGTTTAACAAATTCTGTTTTTGATAGTTATTTTTTATTAAGAGGTATAAGGACTTTATATCCTAGACTAAAAATAGCACAAGAAAACGCTCTGAGCATAATAAAATATTTAAAAAAACAAAAATTAGTAAAAAAAATATATCATACATCACTTAATAGTAATATTGGTCATGAGATAGCAAAAAAACAACAGAAGGGGTTTGGAGCTATATTAAGTTTTGAATTTAATGGTTCTAAAAAAATGTTAGAAATTTTTTTGAATTCGTTAAATTTATTTACTTTAGCTGAATCTTTTGGAGGTGTTGAAAGTTTAATTTCTCATTCTGCAACTATGACACATGCTTGTATAACAAAAGAAGAAATGACTAAAGCGGGTATTTCCCATTTATTACTAAGAATATCAGTCGGTATTGAAGACCCAAAAGATCTTATAGCTGATTTAGATAAAGCATTTTCGAATGCTATTAAAGATTATAAATAAAAAAAATAAAATATACAAATACAATAAAATTAACTCAAATGCTTGCGCTCTACAGGATTCGAACCTGTGACAAATAGCTTAGAAGGCTATTGCTCTATCCTACTGAGCTAAGAGCGCAAAATTACTTATCATAATAACATATTATGTTTTTTATTCAAATTAAATAAAGAAATTATTTAATAATTTTATTATAAAATGAGTTATTTAAAATGAATGCTAAAATTATTAATGGACATGCTATTGCCGAAAAAATATATATAAAAATATGCAAAAAAATGAAAATTCTTTTGTTACATGGTCGGAGAAGACCTGGATTAGGGGTTATTTTAATTGGAAACGATAAAGCGTCTGAAATTTATGTAAAAAACAAACGTAAAATTTGTAAAAAATTAGGTTTTTTTTCTTGCGATTATAATTTATCTAAAAATATTGATGAAAATACTGTTTATAATATTATTGATTTTTTAAATACTAATAATAATATTGATGGTATTTTAATACAATTACCATTACCTAAAAATTTTAATACAATAAACATATTAGAAAGAATTTTACCTCAAAAAGATGTAGATGGCTTTCATCCCTATAATATAGGTAGATTATGTCAAAGAGCACCTTTATTAAGACCTTGTACTTCTTTAGGAATAATAAGACTATTGGAATATTATAACATAAAAACTTATGGGTTAAATGCTGTAATTGTGGGTGCTTCTAATATAGTAGGACGTCCTATTGCTATGGAATTATTATTATCTGGTTGTACAATAACAGTTACACACAAATTTACTAAAAATTTAAAACATTATATTAAATATGCTGATTTATTAATAGTAGCTGTAGGAAAACCTAATTTTATACCAGGTAATTGGATTAAGTTTGGTGCGATTGTTATTGATGTAGGTATTAATAGAATTGATGATAATAAAATTATAGGTGATATTGATTTTAACTTAGCAAAAGAAAGAGCATCTTACATTACTCCAGTACCTGGAGGGGTTGGACCGATTACAATAGCCACATTAATGCAAAATACTCTTTATGCTTATGAAAAAAATAACTATTTTTTATAAAATTTTAAAAAATATAAAATTAATTATTAAGCCGGATTCTGTCTAGAACAGTCATTTATCTAGAATAATAATCGCTTATTATCTCAAGCAGCTTACCCAGGTTTTTAGTACGGGTTAATACAAACCTTATTTAGCCTTGCTCCTGGTGGAGTTTACATAGTCATATATTATTACTAATATATCGGTATGCTCTTACCACACCTTTTCACCCTTACCAAATTAATAAAAATCATGGCGGTATTTTTTCTGTTGCACTATTCGTAAGTTTTTACTTCCCAGTTATTATCTGGCACCATAACCCTACGGAGTCCGGACTTTCCTCTTCTGTTTTCACTTATAACAAAAGCGACTGTTTTAATCAATTTTATACTAATAATTATTAATTTTATTAAAAATAAATCGTTATTTATTTTCTATATACATCTTATATAATATATTTTTTTTAACTGAAAATATATTAGAAATAATATTTATTGCTTTTCTTATTGGTATTTCTTTTTTTAGGCTTAAAAAAGATTTAATAATATGAGAAGGTAATATATCATTATTTTTAGTTTTATAACCATCAATAATTAAAATTATTTCCCCCTTTATCATATTTTTATTTTTTTCAATCCATTCTATTAAATTTTCTATAGTATTTCCATAAAAATTTTCCCATTTTTTTGTTAATTCTTTAGTAAACATTATGTATCTATTTTTACCAAAAATATTTTTTATGTCATATAAACAATTTATTAATCTATGTTTAGATTCGCAAATAATTAAAGTTCTACATTCATATTTTAATTCATTTAATCTTTTAATTCTTTTATTTTTTTTATTTGATAAAAATCCTTCATAACAAAATCTATTTGTTGGTAAGCCTGATGCTGATAAAGCTGCTATAGCAGAGCAAGGACCAGGTATAGGAATAATTCTAATATGTTTATATTTTTCTCTGCATAATTTTATAATCCTATATCCTGGATCATTAATTAATGGAGTTCCAGCATCTGAAACTAATGCTACATTATTACCTTTTACTATTTTATCTAAAAAAAATTTTGCATTTTTTTTTTCATTATATTCATAATATAAATATAATTTATTTTTAATATTAAAATATTTTAATAATAATCCTATTTTTCTTTTATCCTCAGCTAAAATAAAATCTACTTTTTTTAAAATTATTAATGCCCTTTTACTTATATCAGAATAGTTGCCAATTGGGGTAGATACAATATATAGATAACCTAATTTTAAATCATTATTTTTCATAATATTTTAATAATTAATTTTTAGAAATATTTACTTTAAATTTATATATAAATACTTTACTATATGTAAAGTATTATATATTCTAATACATAAAAGGAGGAATGGCCGAGTGGTTGAAGGCATCGGTCTTGAAAACCGACAATAGGTTACTATTCGAGAGTTCGAATCTCTCTTCCTCCGAAAGTTATTTTCTATATATTTATTCAAACATAATATGAATTTACAAAAAAAAAAAGATATACATAATATTTTTTGGAAAAAAGAATCAGTTCTTAAAAGAGCTAATTCTGAAAATATTGTATTAACTTCAGATCATTGGAAAGTAATAGTAGTATTGCGTTCTCTATATATAAATTTTAATACAGCACCTAATTTGCGTATACTAATTAATATGTTAAAAAAAAAATATAAAAATGAAAAATGGAATAGTGTATTTATTTTTAATTTATTCCCTAAGGGAGTTATAAGACAAGCATCTTATATTGCAGGATTACCAAAAAAATATATCTGCTTATAAAAATTAATATTTACAATAATTTGATTTTTTATTTAAAAAGTATTGATTTTATAATTTTTTTTAAAATTTTAGAGTTTTTTTAAAACATTATCAACTAACAGGATAATGTTTTATTCTTTTATTTCTTTTATTTCTTTTATTTCTTATAATTAGAAATAGTTAATATATTTATATTTAATTTTTTTCATACAAAAATAGATAACACAATATAATACACTATTTATTAAATTTTGTAATATAAAATTTAAACATTTTATTTGTAAAAAATAACCATTTAAATAATAATAAATAATATTTATTACACTGAAAGTAGTAAATATTAATATTGTTTTATTTATTATATTTAAATTAATAATAAACTTATGTTTATTTAATATAAATAGTATTACTATACTAAATAGTAGACTTCTTACCCCTAAGAGGGAATCAGTAAATAAATCAATAATAAAACCAAATATAAAACTAGTTATTATATTAATTTCTGCTGGAATTATAAAAATCCAGCAAATTATGATTAATAATGTCCACGATATATGGAACATAAAATTATGACATTTTATAAATAATATTTCCAAAATTAATGATATAAAAAAAGTTATATAGATAAATAGTTTCAGTAAATAATTTCTCATAATTTTATTTTGGATTTGTTAGTAATAATAAATATCTTATTTCTTCTATTTTGATTAATGGTTTTGCATAAATTATATTCATATTTTTTTCAGTATCAAATACAATATTAGTTACAGTAGCTACTGGAAAATTTTTTGGATATTGATCATCTAACCCAGAAGTTACTAATAAGTCTCCTATATGGATGTTAATCTTTTTTGGGATTTCAGCACGTAAATTATGGTTACATCCAACTCCATTTAAAATAAATTTAATATTACTATTTCGTTTTTGAATTGGAATTGAATTATTTTTATTACAAACTAACAGAACCTGGCTACTTGCTTTATTACTAAATATTACTTGTCCAATTATACCTCTATTATTTAGAGCTATTGTTCCCTGAGATATATTATTTCTGCTTCCCTTATTAACAAAAATTCTATCTTTATAAATAGGAAAGAATGTAGGTATTATTTCTGCAAATTGTTTTTGTTTATTATAGTAGATAGGTAATCTTGAAATTTTTTTTAATTGATGATTTTCATTTTGTATAGCTTTTAAGTTATATAATTCAAAATTTTGTTTCAACAATTTATTATATAAATATTTATTGCGTTTTCGTAAAATACTGTTACTCGTTTTTTTTTTCATAAAATTAACATATATTGCATATGGTTTATTAATAATATAATAAAAATAACTGATATTACTATCAATATGGTACCGTAATTTTACGAAATAATTAGAATAAATATCTGTTGTAGTAATTATTACAGATAGTATTATTGCTATAATAATTTTTAATTTAAATGCAGGTTTTTTATTAAAAATTGATTTCATATAGATATCATTTAAGAAAATTAAAATCTATTATTCTTCACTGAATAAATCTCCACCATGTATGTCTATCATTTCTAATGCTTTTCCTCCCCCTCTAGCAACACAAGTCAAAGGATCATCGGCAACAACAACAGGAATTCCAGTTGCTTCTATTAATAATTTATCAAAATATTTTAATAAAGCTCCTCCTCCTGTTAATACCATACCCCTTTCAGCTATATCAGCAGCTAATTCTGGAGGACATTGTTCTAATGCAATCATTACTGAACTTACTATACCAGTTAAAGGTTCTTGTAATGCATCTAATATTTCATGTGAATTTAGTTTAAATCCTCTTGGAACTCCTTCAGCTAAATTACGACCTTTAACTTCCATTTCTAATATTTCTTCATTTTTATATGCAGATCCAATTTGATGTTTTATTCGTTCAGCTGTAGCTTCTCCAATTAAAGAACCATAATTACGTCTAACATGATTAATAATAGCTTCATCAAATCTATCTCCACCTATTCTAACAGAAGAAGAATATACTACACCATTTAAAGAAATTACAGCTACTTCAGTGGTCCCCCCACCTATATCTATTACCATAGACCCTGTTGCTTCAGATACTGGCAATCCAGAACCAATTGCTGCTGCCATTGGTTCTTCTATTAAAAATACTTCACGAGCTCCAGCACCTTGAGCTGATTCTTTTATAGCTCTTCTTTCTACTTGTGTAGCTCCTACAGGAACACATACTAGTACCCTAGGACTAGGACGCATAAAACTATTACTATGCACTTGTTTAATAAAATGTTGCAACATTTTTTCTGTAATAAAAAAATCAGCTATAACTCCATCTTTCATAGGTCTAATAGCTGCAATATTACCTGGTGTTCTTCCTAACATTTGTTTTGCATTATAACCAACAGCTGCAAGACCTTTAGGAAAACCTGATTTATCTTGTCTAATAGCAACCACAGAAGGTTCGTTTAAAACGATTCCTTGCCCTTTAACATAAATTAAAGTATTTGCTGTACCTAAATCAATAGATAAATCATTAGAAAACATTCCCCGAAATTTTTTTAACATAATAAAAAAACCCGATTATATATTTTATATTTCTTTAATTAAAAATGTATTACTATCATCAGATAGTAACATTTTATTTATAAAAAATATATTATTTATTATAAATAAAATGTTATTATAAATGATAAAAAATATATTGTAATATAATGAATAAAAAAATAGAACAAAAAAAGAAGCATATTTTAGTTTTAAATGGGCCTAATTTGAACCTTTTAGGAAAAAGAGAACCTGAAAAATATGGTTATAAGTCACTAAATGACATAATAGATATTTTAGATAATCAAGCGAATAAAAATAATTGTAAACTTAGTCATTTTCAATCTAATGCAGAATATTTATTAATTAATTGTCTAATAGAATTTAGTAAAAAAATTAATTATATTATTTTAAATCCAGCTGCTTTTACACATACTAGTATTGCATTACGTGATACTTTATTAGCTATTAATATTCCTTTTATTGAAGTACACATTACTAATATATATAAAAGAGAGTCTTTTCGAAAAAAATCATTTTTTTCAGACATTTCTGATGGAATTATAGCAGGATTAGGCACTTATGGTTATTTTTTAGCTTTAGAAGTAATTTTAGTTCGATTATTAATTTAATAAATTAAAAAAAGACTACTTACGATATATTCTATATTTAAAACTTTTAGCTAAAGTAATATTTAGTATATTTTAATTTTTAATTCAATTTTTTTTACTAAAAAAAGTTGATGGATCTATCTCACCATAATCATCAATAATTTTAACTTCTGGTTCTAACCAAATACCAAATTTATTGCCAACAATATTATATATTTTAATTGCTAAATTTAATATATCCATACCAGATGCATTAGAATTATTTATAATTATTAATGCTTGTTTTTTATGAACCATAGCTCCTTTTTGTATATATCCTTTTAATTTACATTGATCAATTAACCATCCTGCTGATATTTTAAATATATTATTTTTAATAGTATAAGGCATAGTAGGAAATATTTTTAATAATTTAAAGCCTAATGTATCAGAAACAAATGGATTTTTAAAGAAACTACCTGCATTACCCAAAATTTTGGGGTCAGGAATCTTTTTTTTTCTAATATTAGAAATATAATGAAAAATTTTTTGGGGGGTAATATCTAAATTAAAATTTTTAAAATCTTTATAATTTAAATGAGGAATCCATTTTTTTGGTAAAGACAAACCTAAAGAAATTATCACATGATTTTTATAAATATTCTTTGTAAAAATACTATCTCTATATTTAAAAAAACACTCTTCTTTATTTATTCTTTTTATTTCTTTATTAATAGGATTCACGATATCTACATACTGACAAAAATTTTTTAAACTTACTCCATAAGCTCCAATATTTTGTATAGGTGCAGCACCTACACATCCTGGTATCAAAGCTAAATTTTCTAATCCATACATTTTTTTTTTTATGGTATATTTTACTAATTTATGCCAATTTTCTCCAGAATTTACATGTAAATTCCAGAATTGTTTAGATTCACTTACGTAAATTCCTTTAATTTTATTAATTAAAATAATACCACAAAAATTTCTTAAAAAAAGAACATTACTACCTTTACCTAAAATTAAACAGGGTATTGATTTTTTTGTATATTTCTTCCAAATTTCACATAATTGAAAAAAATTTCTAATTTTTATAATTTTTAAAGCATTAACATTTATACCAAATGTATTTAATTCTTTTAAAGAATAATTATAAATCATTTTTTTTTCACATCATTCATCCTGGTATTTACCTACTCTTACATGAGGAAACCTCACACTACCATTGGCACTACAACGTTTCACTTCTGAGTTCGGAATGGAATCAGGTGGTACCATTGCGTTATATATACCAGGATAAATTTAATTTAAATAAGTTAAGTTAATAGTTGATCAAACGATTCTGGTGTTGTAAGGTTAAGCCTCACGGGTGTTTATTAGTACTGGTTAGCTCAACATATCACTATGCTTACACATCCAGCCTATCAACGTCATAGTCTTTAACGTCCCTTCAGGGATATTCATAAATAAATAAATATCCAGGGAAGACTTATCTTAAGGCAAGTTTCGCACTTATATGCTTTCAGCGCTTATCTTTTCCGTATTTAGCTACCGGGCAATGCCATTGGCATGACAACCCGAACACCAGAGATACGTTCACTCCGGTCCTCTCGTACTAGGAGCAAACCCTTTCAATCTTCCAACGCCCACGACAGATAGGGACCGAACTGTCTCACGACGTTCTAAACCCAGCTCGCGTACCACTTTAAATGGCGAACAGCCATACCCTTGGGACCTACTTCAGCCCCAGGATGTGATGAGCCGACATCGAGGTGCCAAACACCGCCGTCGATATGAACTCTTGGGCGGTATTAGCCTGTTATCCCCGGAGTACCTTTTATCCGTTGAGCGATGGCCCTGTCATATGGAACCACCGGATCACTAAGACCTGCTTTCGCATCTGTTTGAATTGTCGTTCTCACAGTTAAGCCAGCTTATGCCTTTGCACTAATCTCACGATTTCCGACCGTGATTAGCTGACCTTAGTGCTCCTCCGTTACTCTTTAGGAGGAGACCGCCCCAGTCAAACTACCTACCAGACATTGTCTCTAACCCGGATAACGGGTTTAGGTTAGAATAATAAATATTAAAGGGTGGTATTTCAAGGACGATTCCATACTAACTAGCGTTAATACTTCATTATCTCCCACCTATCCTACACATTAATATTCATTATTCAATATCAAGCTATAGTAAAGGTTCACGGGGTCTTTCCGTCTTGCCGCGGGTATACTGCATCTTCACAGCAATTTCAATTTCACTGAGTCTCGGGTGGAGACAGTCTGACCATCATTACGCCATTCGTGCAGGTCGGAACTTACCCGACAAGGAATTTCGCTACCTTAGGACCGTTATAGTTACGGCCGCCGTTTACCGGGGCTTCGATCAAGAGCTTTTCGTAAACGATAACTCCATCAATTAACCTTCCGGCACCGGGCAGGCGTCACACCGTATACGTCCACTTTCGTGTTTGCACAGTGCTGTGTTTTTAATAAACAGTTGCAGTCAGCTATTATCTTAGACTGATTTCAGCTTAAAAAGTAAATTTCTTCACCTAATATCAGTGTGCCTTCTCCCGAAGTTACGGCACCATTTTGCCTAGTTCCTTCACCCGAGTTCTCTCAAACGCCTTAGTATTCTCTACTTAACCACCTGTGTTGGTTTAGAGTACGATTTAATATTATTTAAGCTTAGAGGCTTTTCTTGTAAGCATGGTATCAATTACTTAAGTACAATGAAGTACTTCGTCATAACGCCTCAGTGTTTATATTAACTACCCGGATTTTCCTAGGTAATTCACCTAAACGCTTAAACCAAGACAACCATCACCTGGATAATTTAACCTTCTTCGTCACCCCATCACAATAATACTAAGTACAGGAATATTAACCTGTTGTCCATCGATTACGCTTTTCAGCCTCATCTTAGGTATCGACTTACCCTACCTCGATTATCGTTGGATAGGAACCCTTAGTTTTTCGGCGAATAGGTTTTTCACCTATTTTATCGTTACTCATGTCAGCATTCGCACTTCTGATATCTCCAATAAATTTTACAATTTATCTTCAGCAACTTACAGAACGCTCCCCTACCCAATAAATAAAAACTTTATTGTCGCAGCTTCGGTGTATAATTTAGCCCCGTTACATCTTCCGCGCAGGACGACTAGACCAGTGAGCTATTACGCTTTCTTTAAATGATGGCTGCTTCTAAGCCAACATCCTGGCTGTTTATGCCTTCCCACATCGTTTCCCACTTAATTATAACTTAGGGACCTTAGCTAGCGATCTGGGTTGTTTCCCTCTCCACAACGGACGTTAGCACCCGCTGTGTGTCTCCCGTGATAACATTATTCGGTATTTGAAGTTTGCATCGGATTGGTAAGTCTGGAAGACTCCCTAACCGAAACAGAGCTCTACCCCCGAAAATGAATTACACGAGGCGCTACCTAAATAGCTTTCGGGGAGAACCAGCTATCTCCCGGTTTGATTGGCCTTTCACCCCTAACCACAAGTCATCCGCTAATTTTTCAACATTAGTCGGTTCGGTCCTCCAGTAAGAATTACCAAACCTTCAACCTGCTCATGGTTAGATCACCGGGTTTCGGGTCTATATCTTGCAACTTAACGCCCTTTTAAGACTCGGTTTCCCTACGGCTTCCTTATACAGTTAACCTTGCTACAAAATATAACTCGCTGACCCATTATACAAAAGGTACGCAGTCACATTATTAAAACAATGCTCCTACTGCTTGTACGTATATGATTTCAGGTTCTATTTCACTCCCCTAACCGGGGTTCTTTTCACCTTTCCCTCACGGTACTAGTTCACTATCGGTCAGTCAGTAGTATTTAGCCTTAGAGGATGATCCCCCTATATTCAAACAAGATTTCACGTGTCTCGTTTTACTCTTTGAGATTTTAATTAATATATTTTCATATACAGGACTATCACCTTATATTGTATGACTTTCCAGTCATTTCTATTAATATAATAATCAAGTATATCTCTGGGCTATTTCCTGTTCGCTCGCCACTACTAAGGAAATCTCTATTGATTTCTTTTCCTCAGGATACTTAGATGTTTCAGTTCTCCTGGTTCACTTCGTTATTCTATATATTCAAATAACGATAATATATTATTAAATATATTAGGTTTCCCCATTCGGATATCGTCGACTAATAACGTTTCAAATCAACTTATCGACGCTTTTCGCAGATTAGCACGTCCTTCATCGTCTCTGACTGCCAAGGCATCCGTCATATACGCTTATTTACTTAACCTTACAACCCACAATCGTCT